>CAYODB010000237.1:0-5649 GCA_964402495.1 uncultured Bordetella sp. | reverse complement strand
GGTGGTGGTCAATACCTGTGGTTTCATCGATGCCGCGGTCGAGGAATCGCTGGACGCGATCGGCGAAGCATTGGCCGAGAACGGCAAGGTGATCGTCACCGGCTGTCTCGGCGCCAAGGGCACGGTGATCAAGGATGCGCATCCGCAAGTGCTGGCGGTCACCGGTCCGCATGCAACCGACGAAGTCATGCAAGTGGTCCACGCCCATCTGCCCAAGCCCCATGATCCCTTCGTGGACCTGGTGCCGGCGCACGGCATCAAGCTCACACCGAAGCACTACGCCTATCTGAAGATCTCCGAAGGCTGCAACCATCGCTGCACCTTCTGCATCATCCCCTCGATGAGGGGCGACCTCGTCAGCCGGCCCGTCGGCGACGTGATGCAGGAGGCGGAAAGCCTGGTGAAATCCGGCGTGAAGGAATTGCTGGTGATTTCCCAGGACACCAGCGCCTATGGCGTGGACGTGAAATACCGCACCGGCTTCTGGGGCGGCAAACCGCTGAAGACGCGCATGACCGAACTGACCCGCGCGCTCGGCGATCTCGGTGTCTGGGTGCGCCTGCACTATGTCTATCCCTACCCGCACGTCGACGATGTAATCCCGCTGATGGCCGACGGCAAGGTGCTGCCCTATCTCGACGTGCCGTTCCAGCACGCGAGCCCGCGCATCCTGAAACTCATGAAACGCCCTGCCAACGCGGAAAACAACCTCGAGCGCATCCGTGCGTGGCGCAAGGCCTGTCCGGACATCACCATCCGCAGCACGTTCATCGCCGGCTTCCCCGGTGAGACGCAAGCCGAGTTCGAGGAACTGCTCCAGTTCCTCGAGGAAGCGCAGCTCGACCGCGTCGGCTGCTTTGCCTACTCCCCTGTGGAAGGCGCTGCCGCCAATGCCCTGCCCGATCCCGTACCGGACGAAGTGCGCGAGGAACGCCGCGCCCGCTTCATGGCCGTGCAGGAAAAAATCAGCGCGCGCCGGCTGCAGGAAAAAGTCGGCCGTACGCTCTACGTGCTGGTGGACCAGGCCGCAGACAACGAAGCGCAGGGACGCTCCAGCGCCGATGCGCCGGAGATCGACGGCGTGGTGCACATCCACAAGGCCGGGGGCCTGAAACCGGGCGACTTCGCCCGGGTGCGCATCACGCGCGCGGACGCGCACGACCTGCACGGTGAGCGGGTAGACTGAAACATGCTGGCGCGGCTGAAAAGCTGGGCCGTTGCAGTGCGGGGCGCGCTGCGAACCTGGGCCGCCGCCCTCAAGCGTGAGGGTCTGGTGCTGTGGATGGCTTGCCGCGATCCGCGCACGCCCTGGTACGCGAAGGGCCTGGCGATCCTGATCGTCGCCTACGCGCTCTCGCCGATCGACCTCATCCCGGATTTCATTCCGGTCATCGGCTTCCTCGACGAACTCATCCTGCTGCCCGGCGCTATCTGGCTGGTGATCCGGCTCGTGCCCCATCAGGTGATGCTGGATTCCCGCGCACGCGCACAAGCCTGGACGGAAGCGCATCGTCCACGGCCGAAAAACTGGATTGCTGCCGGCGTCATCGTGGCACTCTGGATACTGGCCCTGTGGGCGCTTTGGACCTATCTCATCGGCCCGCGGTTTCTGCACTGATCGGAACCGTTTTCACCCTCAGCCCGGAACCGCTTTCACCACGGAGGGCACGGACTCCCTCGCGAAGCGTGGAGTACCCTTTTAGGACGCGGAGGAAAAACAAAACAGAATTGACATATACCAAGGCAGTCAGCACTGTTCTGCGCTGGTCATGCCCCCCCCCGGGAAACCCATCGATCATTTTGGGTTTGGTCCTCCTCCGTGCCCTCCGTGGTTCGTAAGTCTGGTGGTTCAGGCTGCAGCGCTGGAAGCGATTTCGCGGAAGAAGGCAATGACGTCCGCGGGATCGCGGGTGCGGCGCATCGGCGGCAGGCTGCGCCAGATGCGCTTGCCGTAGGGCTTGGAAATCAGGCGTGGGTCGCAGATCATCAGCACGCCGCGGTCATTCTCGTCGCGGATCAGTCTGCCGGCACCCTGCTTCAGCGTGATCACCGCCTGCGGCACCTGGTATTCCATGAAGGCGTTGCGGCCCTCGTTGTTTATTTTCTCGATGCGCGCGGCGAGCACCGGATCGTCGGGCGGCGAAAACGGTAGCTTGTCGATGATCACCAGCGATAACGCCTCGCCCCTCACGTCCACGCCTTCCCAGAACGATGCGCTGCCGAGCAGCACCGCATTGCCGAGTTTCCTGAAGTGGTCCAGCAGGTCGCTGCGCGAGCCCTCGCCCTGCATCAGCAGCGGATACTGCATGCCCATCCGGCTCATGCCGGTTTCCAGCAGTTCGCGCGCCTCGCGCATGGCCCGCAGGCTGGTGAACAGAAAAAACGTGCGGCCTTGCGCCGCCTCGATCACCGGCAGTGCCGCCTCCACCACCGCTGTGGTGTACATCGGCGTATTCGGTTCCGGCAGTTTTTCCGGCACGTAGAGCAGCGCCTGGTTGGGATAGTCGAACGGGCTCACCCAGAAGGCAGTCTGCGCATCGGCGAGCCCCATCTCCCGCTGGTAGTGTGAAAAATCGCCCGCTACCGATAGAGTCGCCGATGTAAAAATCCAGGCGCGTGGATTGCTGCTGATCTGCCGCTGGAAGATGTCCGCGATCGACAACGGCGTGGCATTCAGGTGCACCGAATTCGCGAACACCTCGACCCAGCGCACCCGCTCACGGTCTTCCTGCTCCTGCCAGCGGCCCAGCCGGTCGAGCAGGTCCAGGCCCCGCGTCCAGCAGTTGCGCAGGCCTTCGGATCGGTCGGCCTGCGACTCAAGCACGGCTGTGAGTTCGGTGAGCCGCGTCACCACCGCTTCCAGCGCATCCGTGAAAACCGTGCTGGCCATCGCCTGCGCATGAGTCTGTCGCGCGCCGTCCTCGCGCACCTGCAGGCGCAGGTCGCGCGCCGATTTCTCCAGCGCCGAAGCCGCATCGGGCAGCGCCGCGTTGTCCTTTGCGCCGGCCGCGGCCTCGATGCGCGTATCGCGGGCCACTTCGATCAACTGGCTGGTCGAAGCGGTTTCGCCGAAGAACAGGCTCGCCGTTTCCGGCAGCGCATGCGCCTCGTCAAAAATCACCGTGTTGCAGACCGGCAGCAGTTCCGCCACGCCTTCGTCGCGCAGGGCCACGTCAGCGAAAAACAGGTGATGATTCACCACCACCACGTCCGCTTCCATGGCTTGCCTGCGCGCTTCCATCACGAAGCATTGCTTGTAGTTCGGACAGTCGCCACCGAGGCAGTTCTCCCGGGTGGATGTCACCAGCGGCCACACCGTGGCGTCCTCCGGCACTTCGGCCAGGCCGCTGCGGTCTCCGGTCTTGCTGGTCCTGGCGTAGGACTCGATGCGCGCCAGGTAAACCACGTCGTCCCGGCTCAGGAAGCGGCCGTCGTTGCGCGCGCGTTCCAGGTGATAGTGGCAGACATAGTTCGCCCTGCCCTTGAGCAGGGCCACCGTGACAGGCGCCTGCATGGCATTGCGTATGGTCGGAATGTCGCGGCTGAAAAGCTGGTCCTGCAGCGTCTTGGTGCCGGTGGAAACAATCACCTTGCCGCCCTTCGCCAGCGCCGGGGCGAGATAGGCGAACGTCTTGCCGGTGCCTGTGCCGGCTTCGGCGATCAGCACTTCGCGATTCTCGATCGCCTGCTCGACGGCCGCGGCCATTTCCAGTTGCTGCGGCCGCAGGCGGTATCCGGGGATGAGCCCGGCCAGCGGGCCGGAATCGGAGAAAAACTGCGCGAGATCGGACATCAAAGTGCCGGTAGTTTACCCGTCTCCTTCTCGCTGCTGCGCCGTTTTAAGCCGGGACATGCAGTCTAGCGGGTGTCAAGAGGGCTCACGACTGCGCGCCCGCCACGATTCAGGACGTGGGTATTGATAGTTGTAGTACTGACATCTGAATGCCCAAGCAATTCCTGGACAGTTCGTATGTCATAGCCTGCCTCCAGAAGGTGGGTCGCAAAGCTGTGACGCAAGGTGTGTGGCGTTGCGGGCTTGGCGATGCGGGCAGCCCGCACTGCCCGGCGCATGATCCGTTGAATATTCTTGTCGTCGGCGTGATGCCGCCTGACGGACCCGGAGCGCGGATCGACCGACCTCTTTATGGAGGGAAACACGTATTGCCAGCCCCATTCCATTGCTGCGTTGGAATACTTGCGTGCCAGCGCATAGGGAAGATAGACCTCGCCATAGCCCTCCTTGAGGTCGCCCGCATGAAGACGCTCCACTCGCAGCAGATTGAACCGCCCCGGATTTCGTGGAGGCCCGTTAATTAGAGTCAGGCCGGGATGGCCTGCTCGGTAAGTTGACGATAGTAATTTGCCTCCGCTTCCGCGGGTGGAATGTATCCGATTGGTTCCAGCAGTCTGTGATGGTTGAACCAGGACACCCATTCCAGCGTTGCCAGTTCCAGCGCCTCTTTGGTCTTCCAGGGTGCGCGCGGCGATGGATCAATTCGGCCTTGTATAGTCCGTTGATCGTTTCGGCCAAGGCGTTGTCGTAGCTGTCGCCCTGGCTGCCCACCGATGGCTCAATGCCGGCCTCGACCAGGCGCTCGCTGTAACGGATCGAGACATACTGCGAGCCGCGGTCACTGTGGTGGATCAAGCTGTTGTCGCGTTCGGGCTGCCGAGCGTATAGCGCCGGCTCCAGTGCGTCGAGCACGAAGTCGGTGTGCATCGAACGACTTACGCGCCAGCCCACGATGCGCCGGGCGAACACATCGACCACAAAGGCTACGTACAGCCAGCCCTGCCAGGTCGAGACATAGGTGAAGTCCGAGACCCAGAGCTGGTTGGGTCGCCGGGCATTGAACTGGCGATTGACCCGGTCCAGCGGGCATGGCGCGTTGGCATCGCTGATCGTCGTGCGAACGACCTTACCCCGGATCACGCCGCGCAGCCCCTGCCGGTGCATCAGCCGCTCGACCTTGCAGCGGGCCACCGAATGGCCCTCGCGGTGAAGCTGGCGCCAGACCTTGTCGGCACCATAGACCTGCAGGTTGGCCCGCCAGACGCGTTCGATATGCGGCACTAGGACCTCGTCGCGCTGGGCACGCGCGCTGCGCAGCGCCGGGGTGCGCTGCCGGGCCGCGTATCGCCTGTAGCCCGACAGGGCGATCTGCAGTACCTTGCAGATCGGCTCGACCCCGTGCGCGTGGCGATGCTGATCGACGAAATCTCTCATGACTTGAAGCGGCGGTCGAGCTCCGCCTGGGCGAAAAACGCGCTGGCCAGCTTCAGGATCTCGTTGGCTTTGCGCAACTCGCGCACCTCACGCTCCAGAGCCTTGACGCGCTGCTGTTCGGCCGTACTCAGGCCCTCGCGCTGGCCAGTGTGGCGCTCATGCTGACGCACCCAAGCAAGCAGGGTCTGCGCCGTGCAATCGATCTTGCCGGCGATCGACACGATCGTCGCCCACTGGGATTCGTGTTCGGCCCGGTGCTCGAACACCATGCGCACGGCACGTTCCCGGACCTCCGGTGAATACTTGATGGATTTCTTCATGGCTCCATTTTCTCAAGAATCGGAGCCTCCGCAAAACCCGGGGCGGTTCAACTCTTCAACACTGCCATCGCTGTACTTGAGTTGGGGCACACGCGCTTTGAT
>CAYODB010000236.1:3811-5661 GCA_964402495.1 uncultured Bordetella sp. | reverse complement strand
TGGGGTACCGCTCAACCAACTGACTCTATTCGCGTTTTAACCGGACAGTAGTGATCCAGGAAGGCGACGATGTAGCACAGGAACAGGAAAGGGATGAGGCGGAAGGCGACCTTGTGGAAGGTCGCTTTCTCGAACTCCTGCGAGACGGTAACAGCCATGCGTGATTCTCCTCGGGGCGATTGGCGCGGCGTGAATTCGCGTCGCGCGGCAGCGGGTCTTCAGCCGGATCGTTCCGGCGACCCCAAAGGGTACTCCGACGTGCTGCGCACGCAGGGTATCTGCGGGCATGCTACGCCGCCGGGAGAGGGGGCGATAGCGCCTTGTGGGCACTGATCACCCGCCGTGAGCGTTGATGCGCCGCATCACCCAATTCCTGTTGCCGGCCTCGCCGCGCAGGTTTAATTTGTGTCTCCCCGCCTACAAGGAGACCGCCATGCCGCTCGCCCGCCGCATCACTTTCTTATTGACCCTGTGGTTACTCGCCTTTGTTGCTCTTGCCGCCGATCTGCCGCACGCCGATCCGGAATCGGTCGGCCTGTCGTCGGAACGCCTCGCAAACATCAAGAAGGTCTTCGACGCCAAGGTGCAGGCCGGCGACTTCCCGGGCTATGTCGCCCTCGTCGCGCGCAAGGGAAAGGTGGTCTACCACGAGGCCTATGGCGTGCAGAACCTGGCGACCAAGCAGCCGATGGCTAAGGACTCGATCTTCCGGGTTTACTCCATGACCAAGCCGATCGTCAGCGTCGCGGCGATGATCCTGGTGGAGGAGGGCAAGATGAAGCTCGCCGATCCGGTGTCGATGTACTTGCCGGAGCTGAAGGACCTGCAGGTTATCGAGAACCTCGATGCCAAGGACGCGTCCGAGGTCAAAACCCGGCCGGTGAAGAATCCGATCCGCGTGCTGGATCTGCTGATCCATACGTCCGGCTTCAGCTACGCCTTCTTCAAGACCTTCCCGGGCGGCGGGGCACTGGAGCAGATGTACATCGACAACAAGGTCGGCGAGTTTGATGTCACCAACGAGGAGTTCGTGACGCTCATCAGCAAGATGCCGCTCCGCTACGAACCCGGCACGACGTGGTGGTACAGCCATTCGACGGACGTGCTGGGACGCCTGGTCGAAGTGGTGTCCGGCAAGACGCTTGGCGAGTTCATTACCGAGCGCGTTGCGAAGCCGCTGAAGATGGACGACACGGCGTTCACCGTGGCGTCCGACAAAGTCGGCCGCTTTGCGGAGCCCTTCGACGCCGACAAGGAAGGGCTCATCCTCCAGTACACCGATCCGACCAAAAAGACGAAGTTCGAAGCGGGCGGGCATGGCCTCACTGCGACGGTGATGGACTACGCGCGCTTTGCGCATATGCTGTTGAACAAGGGTTCGCTCGACGGTGCCCAGGTCCTCGGCAAGAAAACGGTGGAGCTGATGACCATGGACCACGTCGGAGCGATTTTCGACCGCGGTCCGGCTTATCTGCCCGGCCAGGGCCATGGCTACGGATTGCTGGGCGCAGTGCGTACCGAAGGTCCGCGAGCGCCTGCCGGGCTGAACCCGATGGACGGTTCCGTCGGCGAGTATTACTGGGCGGGTTATGCCGGTACGTTCTTCTGGGTGGACCCGAAGGAAGAGCTGGTGGCGGTGTACATGATGCAGTCGGTCAGGCAGCTCGTGCCGGCCGCGACCTCGTTCAAGACGCTGGTGGAGCAGGCGATCGTGGAATGAGCCCTTGGCTGCGCCAAAGGGAAGGTCCCCCTCCGGGATACCGGGCTGCGCCATAAAAAGGGGAAAGGGGAAAGTTGAAAGGATCCATCTTTGGATGGGTCCTTACTCGAACCTCGAACCTCGAACCTCG
>CAYODB010000236.1:0-3711 GCA_964402495.1 uncultured Bordetella sp. | reverse complement strand
CTCGAACCTCGAACCTCGAACCTCGGCCCTCGTACCTCAGAACTGGTTTTGTAGTAGCCTGTGGGCTAATTGATCCCCGTCACGGTCATCTGGTCCGCGCTTGTAAAAGCTGCCAGCGCCCGTCTGTTTCACCTCAAGCTGAATCCCGGTCCATGACAGCCTATCCCACCCAGTCGGAACTCCTGAATTGTCTTGCCAACATCGCCACCGTTGCCGGCGATACGACGAAGCTGCCGTTTCGCGTGGACGTCATTCCCCTCAACGGCAAGCCGCCGATGTACTCGGTCATGATCAAGTCGCCGGCCAAGGACCTTCTTCGCAGGCAGATCGGCACTATTCTGGGTCGCGGTTTCGCCCTCGGCGCAACGTCTTTCATGCTGAGCGGCAGCGAGGCGATCTCGCTGGTCCAGCAGCAGAAGCAGTAGGCCGCGCCAGCGCGTTAGCGGGACCCCTCACCCCTCGCCCCTAAAAAATATACCGCATCCCCACTTCGAGATTCCACTCGTAGACGAACGGCAACTCATACTTGTTGATCGCGCCGATGCCCGGCCGGACCCAGGCGGCGATGTTCCTGCTCAGGATCTTGCCCACTTCCAGTTCGATCGTGAGGCCGGTCTTGGCATCGCGTTCCCAGTCGATGCTGAACTGCGGTTCCAGAAAGGTGTAGATCTTGTTGGGCCAGCGGGTGAGCAGGTTGGGCTTGAGCGTGGTGAAGTTGACGTCCCCGCGAGTGCGGTCGCCGGCCACCGAAACATAGTGCTGGATGTTGGGAAAGAACACCGAGTCGTATCCCGGCAGGTCGATGGCGGCGTACATGTGCGGCGCAACGATGGTCTTGCCGAACCCGAGCCGGTCATCGTCCGCCGTATCGAAAATCACATCGGTGGCGACGATCAATGCGAACCCCTCGCGCTGGATCGCGCGCCAGGCGCCGCGGGCAAGCAGGTCGCCCTGGCCGCTGACGCGCTCCCCGCCGCCGCCCGGGTCGTAAGTCATGTAAGGCAATTCGAGCCGAACAGCGACGCTGGGCTTCACGGCGTATTCGAAGCGAGGGGTGACGATGTCCCGGTAACCGTCGCCTTCGAGGTTCTGGTACTCGTTGCGCACCTCCGCCCGCGAACGGAAGTCGGTGGGCTTCTTCAGGGTTGCTTCGGCCGCGGACAGTGCTGCCGGTTGTGCTTGCCCGGCCAGGGGTTGGGCCAGGAACAATATCAACAGACAGGTGCAGCAGAGGGCAAGCTCGGACTTGGCCTGCATCGTTGTAATCTCTCCAGTGATCAGTTTGACGCTTCGCCCGTGGAGCGGGGTGGCGCGTTCTTCGGTAACCGCGTTCTTCGGTAACCGCGTTTTTCGGTAACCCGCGTTTTTCGGTAACCCGCGTTTTTCGGTAACCATGGGAGGCGAAGCGAAAACAGGCGCGTGACGGATCGTCTGCGTCCGTTGCCCGCATCATCGCATTGCCCCTCCCAAGGCGGACGCCATTCTGGAACCTGGGAGTGTGTTTGTCTAGCACACCCAGACAAACCGGACTGAGCAATGGGTGAGAAGCAAAGCGGAAGCTGCAAGGACGGCAGGGCAGGCGACCGCGCTCCTTGCGCGGTGCACAGGTTTCGCTCTTACCAGTATCGGCGCATTTCCAGATACGTGAACGACGCCGTCCAACTGACCATGAGCAGGCCAACCAGCGACTCCACTCCGCAGATCAGCCGAAGCGACCCGGTCGGGTAAATGTCCCCGAAACCCAGGGTCGTATAGGTCTCGCTGGAGAAATACAGGAAGGTCGAAAACGAATCCTCGAACGCCCCGCCGAAGCCGCCGATCCCCAATTTGTTCCTGAGCAGCCAGTAAGCCAGGGCGAAGACCGCGATCTGGAGGAGATGGCTGCACACCGCCCCGACCATCGCGGACAGGACCTTGGCCCGAGTCGAAATAATTTTGACCCGCGACATGTGGTCGTTCAGCAGCCGCAGGGTCTCGTAGTGCATCAGCACGCAGGTGCAGACCAGGAATAGACCGAGAAGAAATGACATGAAGACGGAGGAAAGTTGAAAGGTTAAAGGTAAGAGTAACGGCAGATGCGTATTCAGTCCGGGCGGTAACGCCTGGAGCGGAGGATGGTGGACAGCCCCCTGCTTTTACATTTTATGGACGCAGTCCGCTATCCCCGGAGGGGAAACCGCTAACCTTCGCCCGCCGCTCGACCTTCCCCTGTATAGTCGTGGCCCTATTCAGGAGACCCGCCATGGCAGAAGCTAAAGCAGCAAAGGCACCGACTGTACCACCGATGGTCCGATATACCCCCGCCGAGGTCGCCCGCAACAAGAAAGCCCGCGACGTGCGCCGCAAGTCGATCCGCGCCCAGAACGCCAGCAGCAGGATGAAATAAAGGCAGTGCCGAGCGCTATGTACTGAGTGCTGAGAAAAAGCAGGACCCAGTACGCAGAATTCTGACCAAGGCGGTAAAAAACAGGTATTACCCCCCCATTGCGCGCTGCGCGTCTTGCGCTTTTTTCCCGGCACTCAGCACGCAGCACTCGTTCTTTCCCCTCACCGTCAGGTGATCCTCTCCAGCTTCTGAAAGCTCCGCAGTTCGCGATCCGCCTTCTTGCCGTACAGCACCGACCAGTAGATATTTGAGACCTCGGCCACGTAAATGTCGCCATGTGAATCGACGGCGATGCCGTGCGGGGCGATGAACTGGCCGACGCCTTCGCCGATGGGCTGCGTGCCAAGGTAGGCCAGCACTTCTCCCTTGTTCGATACGACCGATACGCGCGGACCGAGGTTGGGCACGTCCTTCGTCAAGGTGGCGACGGTTTCGGGTCCGAGTTCACCGATGAAGGCGAGCGGGTTCGCGCCGCGAGCGACGAACAGGCCACAGGGCCGCATCAGGTTGTTCCACTGCGTCTGATATTTCCCCTTGCCGTCGAACACCTGCACGCGATGATTCTCGCGATCGGCGACGTAGACCCAGCCGTCGTCATCGCAGGCGACGTTGTGGACCAGGTTGAACTGGCCGGGAGCCGTTCCCGGTTCACCCCAGGAGAACAGCAGCTTCCCATCGGGCGAGAACTTGTGCACGCGCGCGTTCTGATAGCCGTCGGAAACGTAGAGGTCGCCTTGCGGCGAGAGCGCAGTGTGCGTGCAACGGTTGAACGGCTCGCCGCTGAAGCGAGCCGCCGGCACCTTGGGCGTGCCGATAGTCTGCAGCAGCTTGCCGTCCAGGGTGAACTTGCGCACCGCATGTCCATGGTCGTCGGTGAGGTAGATCAGCTCGTCGGGTCCGATGGACGCGCCATGAGGATTGGTGAAGCCCACGTCCTGCCCCCAGGATCGCAGGAACCTGCCGTTGCGGTCGAACACGATCACCGGATGCGCGCCGCGCGCGAAGACGTAGACGTTGTCCTTCTTGTCGACCACCACCCCGGCGCAATCGCCGTAGTTGATGCCGGGCGGCAATTCCCCCCAGCCTTCCGCAACTTTGTAGCGATGATCACCGCTGCCGAGGATCGCGGGATCCGCCGCCTGCGCAGTGCCAGGCGCGAGCAGCGAACCCACACTTCCAAGCGCAGCCGTGCCCGCGAACGCCGCGGCACCGATGCCGAACTTGCGCAGGAACAGGCGCCGGTTCAATGAACAGAGTGGGCACATGGTTTTTTATCCTCCTTGAATGGTCATTCAACGTACGGACGAGGGGCTAGGGGCTAGGGG
>CAYODB010000235.1:0-5669 GCA_964402495.1 uncultured Bordetella sp. | reverse complement strand
CAGGGTCTTGCCGCAGTCGAGCAACGCCAGCCGGGTGAACTTCCGGAGGCTCCGCGTGAAGGTGGAGAGGGCCGGAGCCGCCGCCGTCGCGGCCGCCGCGACCGGCATGAGGGCGCCAATGACCAGCAACCACAACGCGGGGAACAGGCTCCGGCCGGCGAGCAAAACGTCCCGACGCGGGAATCGCGTCCACGCCATGAAAGCGAGCGTTTCCCTGAAAGCCCCGCTCATGAATCCCCGGCAGCGGCGTTTGAAGCTCCTGTCAGGGAGTTTGCAAGGGAGGAATCCGCAGTCGCTGAGCCGGTGGAAAGATTCGAGGTGCCACGCGAAGAAAGATTGTTGTCCGTTGAGGCACGTCAGGATGAGTTTCGCTCCCGCCCGCCCGAACCCGTCGCTGAACGGGAATCAGCCGAACTGGAACCAATGGGCCTTGCACGACCGATGGTCATAGCGACGGAGCGTAAGGCAGCGCCGGAGCCCATTCGGGCAGAACCCATTCGGGCAGAATTCAAGGCTGAGCCGATACCCACAGTCGAGCGGCCCGCCCAGCCGGCATGGAAAATGGAGCCGATCGCCCTGCCCTCCGATCTGGTGATGATTGAAACGCAGGCCAAGGCTCCCGCGAAGGCCTACGAGGATGAAGCCCCCCGCCCCGCACGGACACCCCGCGCACGGCAGCATCAGGCCGTGGTCCCGCAGGAGCCGTTGCAGCAGGTCGAAACGGATTCTGAGCGTCCTGCCGGCAATAACGACGCCGCCTGATTCAGACCCGCTCGAAACCGGAAGCTCGGTCTTTCAAAGACCGAGCTTCTTTTTTATGTCGACCAGAAGGCCCTTGGCGCCATCCTCGACCATGTCTAGCACCACCGTGAATCCATCCAGGCCGCCATAGTAGGGATCCGGCACTTCCTCTCCCTTTCGCGCGCCACTGTAGTCGAGGAACAGCCGGGCCTTGCCGTGGTGGGGGCTCGGGGCAATGCCCTGGAGATGGGAAAGGTTGTCCCGATCCATCGCCAGGATGTAATCGAAATCCAGAAAGTCCTGGCGCGAGACCTGGCGTGCACGTTGTTTTGCGAGATCGTAGCCGCGCATCGCTGCGGCGGCCTGGGTACGACGGTCCGGAGGATGGCCGACGTGATAGTCATGGGTGCCAGCCGACGCGATCTCGATGCGGCGTTCGAGCCCTTCTGCCTTCACCATCTGGCGAAACACGCCTTCGGCGGTGGGCGACCGGCAGATATTGCCCATGCAACAGAACAGGACACGCACTGGCGGGGGATTTGCGGCCATTACTTGCGCTTGCGCGCAGCGGATATCGATGTCACCCGGGCGGGCTTGGTCACCCGGGCGGGCTTGCCGTCGGTGCCCGTAGCGGGTTGGATTTCGTCGGTCTCGACCACGCCGAAGGCCAGTCCCTTGAGTTCCTTCAACTGGTCCCGCATTTGCGCGGCGCGCTCGAATTCCAGATTCCTCGCGGCGTCGAGCATTTCACGCTCGACCCGCTTTAATTCCTTCATCAGGTCCTTCTCGTTCAGGGCACCGTAGGCTGCAAGTTTTTCCGCCGCCTTGAGGTCGTGCTGGGCCGAACTGTCGTATACGCCCTCGATCAGATCCTTGATGCGTTTTGAAACGCCCTTGGGCGTGATCCCGTGGACAACGTTGTACGCGACCTGCTTCTGGCGCCGTCGGTCCGTCTCGGCGATGGCGCGGCGCATGGAATCGGTGATCCTGTCAGCGTACATGATCGCCGAACCATTGATATGGCGCGCGGCCCGCCCGATGGTCTGAATCAGCGAGCGTTCTGAACGCAGGAAGCCCTCCTTGTCCGCGTCGAGTATCGCCACCAGCGATACCTCCGGGATATCCAGGCCTTCGCGCAGAAGGTTGATGCCGACCAGTACGTCGAATTCACCGAGGCGCAGGTCGCGAATGATCTCCACCCGTTCCACCGTATCAATATCCGAATGCAGGTAGCGCACCTTTATTCCGTGCTCTGAAAGATAGTCGGTCAGGTCCTCGGCCATGCGCTTGGTCAGCGTCGTGACCAGCACGCGCTCGGCCACCTTGACTCTTGCATTGATCTGCGAAAGCAGGTCATCGACCTGGGTTGCGGCCGGAAGGATTTCAATTTCCGGATCAACAAGGCCTGTCGGCCGGACCACCTGCTCCACCACCTGGCCCTGGTGCTCGCGCTCGTATTCGGATGGTGTCGCCGAGACAAAAATGGCCTGGGGCATGATTTTCTCGAACTCGTCGAACCGCAGCGGACGATTGTCGAGCGCACTGGGCAGGCGAAAACCATAGTCGACCAGGTTTTCCTTTCGCGCCCGGTCACCCTTGTACATGCCGCCGATCTGCGGGATCGTCACGTGACTTTCGTCGAGGATCATCAGCGCGTTGAGCGGCATGTAGTCCAGCAAGGTCGGCGGCGGTTCGCCGGGTTTGCGCCCGGAAAGATGCCGCGAGTAGTTCTCGATGCCCTTGCAGAACCCCAGTTCGTTCATCATTTCCAGATCGAAGCGCGTCCGCTGCTCGATGCGCTGGGCCTCCACCAGCTTGCCGGTCTGGTGATACTGCTCGAGGCGCTCGCGCAGTTCGATCTTGATGGCCTCGATGGCGCGCAGGGTGGTACTGCGCGGCGTGACATAGTGGCTGGACGGGTAGACGGTGTAGCGCGGCACTTTCTGAATCAATTGCCCTGTCAGCGGGTCGAACAGGGTCAGCGTTTCGACTTCGTCGTCGAACAGCGAGATTCGCAATGCCGCCTCCGGACTTTCCGCCGGGAAGACGTCCAGCACGTCCCCCCTCACCCGGAACGTCCCGCGGCGAAACTCGAGTTCGTTGCGTTCGTACTGCATCTCCGTGAGCCGCGATATCACGTCACGCTGGCTCATTTTTTCGTGCTCGCGCAGGTGCAGGATCATGCCGTGATAATCGACGGGATCGCCGATGCCGTAGATCGCGGAAACGGTGGCCACGATCACAGCGTCGTCGCGTTCCAGCAGGGATTTGGTTGCCGACAGGCGCATCTGCTCGATGTGCTCGTTGATGCTGGAATCCTTCTCGATGAACAGGTCACGCGAAGGAACGTAAGCTTCCGGCTGGTAGTAGTCGTAATACGACACGAAGTACTCGATCGCATTTTCCGGAAAGAACTCGCGCATTTCCGCATAGAGTTGCGCCGCCAGCGTCTTGTTGGGCGCCATGATGATCGCTGGCCGCCCGGTAATGGCGATCACGTTGGCCATAGTGTAGGTCTTGCCGGATCCGGTCACGCCGAGCAGCGTCTGGAAAGCCAGGCCGTCGCCGAGACCCTCCACCAGTTTGGCAATGGCTTCGGGTTGGTCGCCGGCCGGTTCGAATGGCCGGTGCAGGCGGAACGGACTGTTTGGGAAAGTGACCGGCACGGGTACAATACGCGGCGAAATAATTTTCGATGTTATCACGATGAACGCACCTCACTACTCCTCGATCCTGGCCGGCGTGCAGATGGCGCCGAGAGACCCCATTCTCGGTGTGACCGAGATTTTCAACGCGGACAAAAACCCCGGCAAGGTCAACCTCGGCGTCGGCGTGTACTACGACGACAATGGAAAGGTGCCGCTGCTTGAATGCGTGCGCCTGGCCGAAGTCCAGCTCACGGAAAAATCCTTGCCCCGCAGTTATCTGCCGATCGACGGACTACCTGCCTATGACAAGGCGGTGCGGGAACTGGTTTTCGGCGCCGACAGCAAGGCGGTGAAGGAGAACCGGGTGGTCACGGTGCAGGCTCTGGGCGGCACCGGGGGGCTTAAGGTCGGCGCGGATTTCCTGCGCCGCCTGACACCCCAGGCACAAATCTGGATATCCGACCCGAGTTGGGAGAACCATCGCGCGCTGTTCGAGGGCGCTGGCTTCACGGTCAACACCTATCCCTATTACGACGCTGCCTCGCATGGCGTCAATTTCGAAGCAATGATCGGCACCATGAAGACCTTGCCGGCCGGATCGATCGTTGTGCTGCACGCCTGTTGCCATAACCCGACCGGCGTGGACCTTACCGACGATCAGTGGACCGCCGTCATCGACGCCGTGATCTCGCGCGGCCTGATTCCTTTCGTCGACATCGCCTATCAGGGCTTCGGCGACGGGATCGATGCCGACGGCAAGGTGGTGCGCCGCTTTGCGGACGCGGGAGGACCGGTATTCGTTTCCAACTCGTTCTCGAAATCCTTCTCGCTCTATGGTGAACGCGTCGGCGCGCTCAGCGTGGTCGCATCCAGCAGCGACGAGGCCGCGCGCGTCCTGAGCCAGATCAAGCGCACCGTTCGTACCAACTATTCGAATCCGCCGACCCATGGCGGCCAGATCGTCGCCACTGTGCTCGCGAGTCCCGAGTTGCGTGCGACCTGGGAGCGGGAACTCGGCCAGATGCGCGAGCGCATACGTGAAATGCGCAAGCAGTTCGTGGAGAAAATCCGCGGCCGCACGCCGGGCGTTGATTTCAACTTCGTCACGCGCCAGCGCGGCATGTTTTCGTACTCGGGCCTGTCGAAGGAAGCCGTAACCCGTCTGCGCGAGGAATATTCGGTCTACGCGATCGACACCGGACGCATCTGCGTGGCGGCGCTGAATTCCCGCAACCTCGACCACGTGGTCGACGCGGTGGCGAACGTCATCTGACCAGCGGTTGAACGAGGGCGGTTGAACGAGGTCAGCGGCGGCCACTGGCTTCCGCAGGAGCCTGCTTCGGCGGCGGATTTTTTCCTGCTTCCATTGGCTTGTCCGCTCCCGCCGGTTTGGCGGGCGAGGCCGTCTTCCCGGGGTCGGTTTGCACGGTGGCGGGCTGCGCGGATTTTCTCTTTTTCCCGAACAGTTTGCCGGTCAGCCTGAAGGCTTTCATCCCCACTGCCGTACCGAGCCCAGGCCCCAGCAATACCGTGCCGGCCGCGGCACCCGCCAGCGCCATCTTGCTCGGATACAAGATCGGGTTCTGCACGGTTCCGGCCACGGCAAGGGGCGTGCTCACAAAAGCGGATGTTCCTTTCACCGAAGCGTTGATAAGCCCCGATAGCTCCTGATTCGGAGTGATGGTAAGTTCGCCTTCGGCTTTCAGGACTCCCGAGGCAATCTTCATATCCAGCAGGTGATATCCCTCGGAATCCACGATCAGGTAACCGGAGAATTCGTCGAATCGGGTTTCGCCCCCCTTGAGAGCATCCTTGTTGAGCAGGGCTTTCGGCGTTGCCGCAAGGTCGAAGTTGTAAAGCACGCCGCTTTCCACCTTGAAGTCCGATTCCACGCTGATCGTTTCCGATAGCTGGGCTGCTGAAGGTGCACACATTTCGAGTACGGGATTGGCGCTGAGCTTGCCGCTGATGGTCGTGCCCTTGGTGAACAGCGCCACCACAGGCTGAATTTCGACCTGTTGCAGATTAAGCTTGCCGAGGACGCTCCAGCCATCCTTCCAGCCCACCTCGAGCTGGCCGTCGACCTTTCCCTGATAGAGTTGACCGTGGATGACGGGCAGGTTCAGGCCCCCGGTGCCTATCGTGCCGCTTGCATCCAGCGTGGTCAGAAGCAGTGGCGGACCTGCCGGCAGTTTCCAGTTGCGGCCGGTGAGCTTCAGGGCAAACTCCTGTCCTTTTGGAATCAGAGTGGCTTTCAGCTTGCCCCCACCGGCCGTAAGT
>CAYODB010000234.1:0-5688 GCA_964402495.1 uncultured Bordetella sp. | reverse complement strand
TCCGTGACACAGTTGTCGGCCTGCTGATCGAACACGGGAAAACCTTATCTGACCAACATTTCTCGGCCTCGCCTGGTTTTCCTTTGCGACCCCTTTGCGCCTTCGCGTCTTTGCGGTTAGGGGTTAGGCGGGGCGGACGCGGATGATGATGTCCATGCCTGCGGTCACCACACCGGGAGGCAGCTCAGGCAGGCCGGTCACCTTGATGTCGGCGGCATTGATGTCGGTGAGCCTGCCGCTTTGCAGGTCGTACATGTGATAGTGGGGCTCGGTGTTCGGATCGTAAAACACCTTGTTCGGATCCACGATCACTTCGCGGATGAGCAATTTCTCCAAGAACAGGTTCAGCGTGTTGTAAACCGTTGCCTTGGAAGTCTCGGAATGGCGCTCGTTGACGATCGCCATGACCTGGTCGGCCGAAAGGTGCTCATGGCGCGAGAACAACGCGAAAGCAATCTCGATGCGCTGGTGGGTCGGGTTAATGCCGTGTGCGCGCAGCTTGTCGGCCAGGTTGTCCCGCGTGTATTGCATGGATTCCATGGCGGAAATTATAAGATGGGAATTGGACTCTGTCTAACTCAATAAATCCCCGCGAAATCAATAACGAGTCCGAAGCCGAGTTCATTTTTTGGGGATTTGGAATCAAAACCAGCTTTCCGGCAAATGCAGCCGGCTTTCCTTCCTGCGGATTCGGATGCCTCGCTTTGAAACGGCGGTCGCAATGCCTCGCCAGGCCCACTTTTTAAGCTGAAAATCGGACCAGTCCACTGATTCTAAAGAATCTTTCTGATTGCGTTTGACACCGGCTCCTTATATAAATGCGCGCACCGGCACGTGCCTGCCGTCCGATGACATGCCATCCGGATGCCGTTCGTGCCGCAAAAACCCCCTCTGGTCGGGCGGATTTGCGGGTCGACCGGCCGATATCTAGCATTCACTCAACCCAAAAGGGAGAAAAGCAAATGCAAGCGTCAGTCAAAAAAGGCTTTGCGGCACAGCGCGGCAATTCGGGATTCACGCTCATCGAATTGATGATCACGGTGGCCATCGTCGGCATCCTGGCGGCCATTGCGCTGCCGGCGTACAACGAGTACCTGCTGCGCGGCCGGCTGACCGAAGCCACGGCAACCCTTGCGGGACATCGCGTCAAGATGGAGCAGTTCTATCAGGACAACCGGACGTACACCGGCGCATGCGATGTCGGTTCCATCGCGGTGACACCCTCCGCAACCGGGAACTTCACATTTGCCTGCAACATTCCCGACGCCAATACCTACACCCTCACCGCCACCGGCCTGGGCGGCGTCGCACCTACAGTCCTGAGCATCGACCAGAGCAATACCCGACGCACCGTCACGCCGCCGACCGGCTGGAATGCGCCCGCGGGCAATTGCTGGGTTCAGCGCAAGAGCGGGACATGCTGATTCGCCTGACCAGGCAGCGCGGCGTCACCCTGATTGAGCTGCTGATCGGCTTTGCGCTGATCGGCATCCTCACGGTGATGGCGATTCCCGCTTATCAGGGGTTCATGCGCAACGCCGAAATCCGCAATACCGCGGAGACGCTGGTGAACGGCATCCAGACGGCGCGCGTGGAGGCAATCCGCCGCAATGCGGCGGTCGAGATCATCCTGGGGCCCGGCACCGGCTGGACGATCCAGCTCCCGGCCACCGGAGAACAGGTCGAACAGCACCCCGACGGAGTTGGCAGCGGAACCGCAACGGTCGTGATCAACGACCTCGACAACGACTGGGTCACCGACGACGCCGATGCCGACCGCATGACCTTCAACGGTATGGGCTGGAGGATCCCGAACAGCGATTCCAGCCCGCTGATCAGCCGGATGGACGTCTTCAACACCACTGCCGGGACCTGCAAGCACGACGCGGGCGGCACGCTGCGCTGCCTGCGCCTGGTCGTTTCAACCGGCGGCGGCTCAAAAATGTGTGACCCTGCAGTGGCCAGCGGCGATTCGCGGGCATGCCCATAACATCAAGGCAAGCCGGAGGAAAAATGAAAAAGCTTCGTCAACCCCGATCCCCGCAAGAAGGCGTCATGCTGCTCGAGGCGCTGCTCGGGATCCTGATTTTCTCGGTCGGCATCCTGGCTGTGGTCGGGATGCAGACGGTCGCCGTAAAAACCGTCGCCGAGTCCAAGTACCGGATGGATGCCAGTTTCCTGGCCAACGAAGTCATAGGCGACATGTGGGTCAATCGCGCGAACCTCGCCAGCTATGCCTATACGGGCGGCACCTACCCCTCGGTGCTGACCGCGTGGGGCGCAAGGCTGGACCGCGCGCTGCCGGGCACCACGGATAACCCGCCCCAGATAGACATTGGTGCCGGCAACACCGTCACCGTGACGATTTACTGGCAGCACCCGGAGGAGGCGAACCTGTCGCCCAGACCTTCGCCCCATGAGTTCCGGGCCATCACTTCCATCAACTGCTGCTAGCGGCCTATCCAACATGAAACCGGTCTCCAGAGGATTCAGCCTGGTCGAAATTCTGGTGGCGATGGTCATCTCGCTGCTGGGGACGATCATCATCTTCCAGGTATTCGAAGTGTCGGAGGGCATCAAGCGCACAACGACCAGCGGCGGCGACGCGCAGCAAAACGGCCTCCTCGCGCTGATTGCTGTCGAGCGGGACGCGCGCATGGCCGGCTTCGGCGTCAACTATGCGCCATTGCTCGGCTGCACGGTTCAGGGCTTGCAGGACACCCGCAACTTTTCCTTCACGCTCGCGGCAGCCAGCATCGGGGATGAGGTCTCGTCCGCAGGCGACAGCATTACATTCGTGTATGGCAGTTCCGACCTGCTGCTGACGCCGCCGAAACTGGTAGCCGGCATTGCTGCCACCTCGACCATCCTGCAGGTCGACAACCGGTACGGATTCAACGTCAACGACCTGATCATTGCCGGACAGGTCGGCAGGACTTGCAGCCTGGCCCAGGTGTCCGTGTTGCCAACGGCAACGGGACAGAGGAGCGAAATCCATCGCACCGCCGGCGACTATAACGCCGGCAACCTGAGCGCCACCTACGATGCCTGGGATAACACCTCCCAGAGCGGCGGACGCCTCTACACCATCGGTGCGGCCCCAGCCGCCATTACTTATGCGGTGGATTCCGGCACCGCGCAACTGACGGCCGGGAACATCATCACCAGCAGCGCAACGGACGTCATCGCCGAAGGCGTCGTGCAGCTCCAGGCAGAGTACGGCAAGGACACCACCGGCACCGCGGACGGACAAGTCGACGTCTGGGATACCACAGCACCCACCACCGCGGACGGCTGGTCACGCGTGCTGGCATTGCGCATGGCCATCGTGGCGCGCAGCGCGGCGCCCGAAAAAGCCGGCACGGACGGAATCTGCCGGGACATCAACGATCCGGCCGATCCGACCAAAGCGCTCACGGATCCCACCAAGCGGCTCAGATGGGCCGGCGGTTCGATCGATGTCACCTACCTCACGACTGCGGCGGTGGACTGGACCTGCTATCGCTATCGCATCTTCGAAACCCTGGTTCCGCTGCGCAACCAGATCTGGACGCAGCCCTGAGCGAGCATGAAAACCATGAAAAAGAACCGCTACCCCAATGTCCGCCCAAGTGCACGCGCGCAGCGCGGCGTCGTGCTGCTCATTTCGCTGATCGTCCTGGTCGCCATGACACTGGCCGGCGTCGCAATGGTCCGTTCCATGGACACGACCCTGGGCATCGCCGGCAACATGGCGTTCAAACAGGCCACCATCCAGGGCAGCGACATCGGCACCACGGCTGCCTACACCTGGCTCGGCGCCAACAGCGCCGGCGCGACCCTGCAGAACTCGGATTCCAACAACGGCTACTTTGCGACCCGCCCGGCGAGCGAGCCGGACTGGTTCAACGAAGCCAGTTGGGGCAATGCCTACAAGATCAACAATCTGGCGCCGGATGCCGCCGGGAACAGGGTGCGCTACATCGTCCACAGAATGTGCACGACAGCCGGCGCTTACAACGCCGTCGGCAATGAATGCGCGCTGTATTACCCCACTTCCGGCGCCAGCTCCGGCGGCAGCATGGCCGTGGGTTCGACGCAGTTCGAAGGCATTCCTCAGCTTTTTTATCGTGTTACCACCCGGGTTGACGGCCCGCGCAACACCATCAGCATCATCCAGGTCTCCGTCATGATCCAGGTTTGATGGATCAGTACGTACACGCACTACTCTCAGGGAGTCGATCATGAACGCGTTCCACATGTTGAACAGCAGGATGATTCGCACAGCGATCGTCGCATTCGGATTGGCCGCGGTCGCATCTGGCCCGACGCATGCCGAACTCGCCGATCTCTCCGATGTGCCGCTGGCGAACTCGCCATCCGACTCGGTGCTGCCGAACCTCCTGTACACGCTGGACGACTCCGGCAGCATGATGTGGGACTACATGCCCGACAACATCCACGACGGCCCCGGCGCCGGCGGCCTGAAACAGAACTGCAAGACCTGCGACAGCTCGAGTTGCTTCGTTGCTGCAAACACTTGCCGTGGTCCGGACACCGGCACCAATCCCGTCTCCACCTTCGGCGAGCCGCCGTACTACAGCACCGATTTCAACCAGATCTATTACAACCCCAACATCACCTACGCACCAGGTGTCGACGGCAACGGTGTCAGCCTCGGCAACAGCCCGCCCACGGCCGCGCGCAACGATGCCTATTTGGACGCGACGACCAAGAACCTGACGGCCGTTTACCCGGAAATCTACTATTGCAATATCGCCGCGCCGACCGCCGCCAACCTCACCAATACGTCGATCTGCCGGCGTAACGGCATCGATAACGTGGGCTCCGGGTACTTTCTCTACTGGAAGAACAGCCTGACGGACGGCGGCTTCCCCAACTCGACCGGCACGGCTTTGACCACGTTCCGCTACCAGATCGTCCGCTACACCGGCAAGCCGTATTACTACACGATCACGCCACACGAGTACTGCAGCGATGCCAACCTGATCAATTGCACGCTCTCGGCCACGCCGACGGGTGCGTTTACGATTCCAGCATCGCTTCGCTACTGCAATTCGACGTCCAATGCTGCGAATACCGCGGTAATGTCGGATGCCGCAAGCAGCATCACCCCGAAATGCCGTAAGAAATTCGATACCAGCACCTATATTTATCCGCGCTACGGTCGCTTCAAGCGTGTGGACATCGTTTCGACGACGGCAAGCTACGCCCTGGGTGCGAGTGCGGTCCGCCCCGATTGCGCCGGCACGACCTCCTGCACCTATGCGGAGGAACTGCAGAATTTCGCCAACTGGTTCACCTATTACCGCACCCGCATGTCGATGATGAAGACCGCGACCGGACGGGCCTTCCTGCCGATCGACGACCGTTATCGCGTCGGCTTCATCACCATCAACCCCGGCAGCCCGGTATTGAATACCCGGTATCTGCCTTTGGATACGTTCGCTTCCGGGCAGAAGGTCAATTTCTACAACCTGCTGTACGCGCAGACCGACCACGGCAGCACACCGTTGCGTGCAGCGCTGTCGCGGGCTGGCCGGCATTACGCAAACGTCACTTCCGGGATCAACAGCGGCATGTCGACGGATCCGATTACCCACTCCTGTCAGCAGAACTTCGCGCTGCTGACAACGGACGGGTACTGGAACGACAGCTCGTCCGAAGCGAGAGAAGTCAGCACCACCG
>CAYODB010000233.1:0-5735 GCA_964402495.1 uncultured Bordetella sp. | reverse complement strand
TCCCTCGCCCCTCGCCCCTCTCCCCTGGCATAGATTCGAAGAACTTTTGCTCGCCGCCGAGTTGTCGCGCAGGGACATGAATGCCCTGGCAGCCGCAGGCGCACTCGAATCTCTGGCCGGCCATCGCCGGAATGCGGCCTGGCTGGTTTCTGGAATCGAAAAGCGCCCGCTCCTCCTCGAAGCCGCCACGATCACCGAAACGCCCATCTGCCTGCCTGCTCCAGCCGAAGGACAGGACATCCTCGCTGATTACACCAGCACAGGATTGACGCTCCGGCGCCATCCGCTGGCCCTGTTGCGCCCACGGCTGGACCAACGCTCTTTCGTCACCGCAGAACAGTTGCGTGACATGGACACCCATACGCCGGTCCGTGTCGCCGGCCTGGTCACCTGCCGCCAGCATCCGGGCACGGCCAAGGGCGTGATCTTCGTCACGCTCGAGGACGAAACCGGCCAGATCAACGTCATCGTGTGGGAAAGACTGTCGCGCAAGCAGCGGCGTCCGCTGCTAGCCTCAAGGTTGTTGCGGGTCGACGGGATGCTGGAGCGCGAAGGCAATGTCATCCATCTGATCGCGGAACATCTCACCGACTATTCGTCGCTGATCGGAAACCTGGATATCGGTTCGCGGGATTTTCACTGACGGGCCTGCGTCTTCGGATCCTGCGACTTCGGCAACCCGTGCGCGGCCACTTCAGCGCCAAGAAGGAATACGCCAGCCGAGAAAAACAACCACATCATGAGAACTGCGAGCGAGCCCGCGGCGCCGAAGGCGCTGGCCGTGCCGGCGTGGGCAAGGTAGATCGCCAGCAAATGCTTGCCGAAACTGAACAGCACTGTGGCGACGAGCGCCCCAAGCCCCGCATCCTTCCAGCGGACCTGCACATCCGGAAGCACTTTGAGCAGCACGCTGAACGCGCCGAGCAGTACCACAAATGCCAGCACCTGCTGGGTCACTTTCATCAACGGTCTGGCGATCTCCCGATCGGTCATCAGCGCATTGCCGGCAAAAGCCAGGGCCGCATCCAGAACAAGCATCACGATCAGCAGAAAGCCGGTGCCCAGCACCAGGCCGAAGGAAAGCAACCGCACCTTGATGAGCGTGGCAACCGTGCCCTTTCGGGCGGGTGCGCGCCAGATCCAGTTCAAGGCATTGGTGAGCTGCGCAAAGGTGGCCGATGCGCCGATGATCACGCCGAATACCGATACCACGCCGATCCAGCCGGACACACCGGTCTTCCATGCACTTGCAACCATCGCCTGCACCGCCACCGCTCCCTCGCTGCCGATCATCGCTTCGATCTCCGAGTAAAGCCGGCCCTGCACCGCATCGGCACCAAAAAAATATCCCGCCACGGCGATGACGACCAGCAGCATAGGAGCGATCGAGAAGGCCGCGAAGAATCCCACGGCGGCCGACTCCGACACGCAGCGGTCGTCCGACCAGCCTCGCAACACTTTCAGTACGCGCTGCAACACGATCGGCGGAACAGCGAGGCCCGCGCGCAGACGCTCAAGCACGCTGCCTCCTGTCTTGTTCGTCGTGGAAAAAACTGCCGATCGCATGTAAATATTTCCGGTAAATGCTTCTCTACCCGGGCAAGAACGGGTGCATGCCGAGAGCTTGCAACTACCGTACCCGCCATGCCGCTCCGGCAGCCTGCCGTCGCCCCTGTGGTTAAATACGGCCATGATGAACAAACCCACCGAGTTCGACTTCGACACAACGGTCAACCGGCGCGGGACGGCAGCGGTCAAGTGGGACAAATACCGCGACCACGGGGTCATCCCCATGTGGGTGGCCGATATGGACTTTGCCTGCGCGCCCCCGATCATCGAAGCCCTGCACCGGAGGGTCGATCACGGCATATTCGGGTACAGCAATCCCCCGGAAGGCCTGACCGAAGCAACCCTGGCTTATCTGCAGAACGAGTACGGCTGGAGCATCCAGCCCGAATGGATTGTTTGGCTGCCCGGTCTGGTGGTAGGACTCAATGTCGTCAGCCGCGCGTTCGGCAGCGAAGGTGATGACGTGGTGACGGCGGTGCCGATATATCCCCCTTTTCTTTCCGCCCCCGCCAATGCCTCGCGCAATGTCATACGGGTGCAGATGACGGAATCGGGGGGACTCTGGCGCTGGGACATCGATGCGCTGGAACGTGCCATCACCCCGCGATCACGCGTGCTTCTGCTCTGCAATCCGCATAATCCGGTGGGACGGGTATTCACCCGTGATGAACTCGGGCAGATCGCCGAAGTCTGCCGCAAGCATGGCCTGATTCTGTGCGCGGATGAAATCCATGCCGGACTCATCCTCGACCGGGACAAACGCCATATTCCCATTGCATCCCTTGGCGGCGAAATCTCGGATCGCACCGTGACGCTGCTGTCGGCCAGCAAGACGTTCAACCTGCCCGCGCTCGGCTGTGCCTATGCAGTGGCTTCCAATCCGCGAATGCGGGAACAACTGCGCGCGGCCATGTCCGGCATCGTTCATCACGTCGGCCTCATGGGCTATGTGGCAACCGAAGCCGCCTACCGGGAGGGCAAGAACTGGCACCGCGCGTTGCTCGATTACCTTCGTGCAAACCGCGACCTCGTGGAGAAATCTGTCGGCGCGATGCGAGGACTGAAAATCTCGCACGCGGAGGCCACCTACCTGTCATGGATAGACGCCCGCGCGCTGCCGGTCAAGGATCCGTTCCGATTTTTTCTGGACGCGGGGGTGGGCCTGTATGACGGCGCGCTGTTCGGCGCGCCTGGATTCCTGCGCCTGAACTTCGCCTGTCCGCGCACGCTGGTGGAGCAGGCGCTCGCGCACATGGCAACAGCCGTGGCAAAACTTTAAAAGTAAGCAGAAACCGTGAAACGTACGGTTCGAGGTTCGACCGGGTGGAAGTGGAAGTCCTCCACGGGACCTGGCTCCCCCTGCAGTTGCGATTCGTAAAAGTACGTGATGTCGTAATCGTGCCGGTCGAACAGGTTGAACGCATCGAAATGGGCGCGCCAGCTCTTGTTGACCATGTATCCGATCCGCAGGTTTGTAATTTGCGTAGACTTGGAGCGCACCGAGTTGTCTTCGATGAGCGGCCGCGGACCGAAGTAGCGATATTGCAACATCCCGTACCAGGGGCCGAGCGAATCCACGGTAACGCCCACCGATGCGACCCTTTCGATGGATCCCGGAATTTCATTGCCTTCGCCATTCGGGTCGCCGTCGTCGAATTCCGCGCGGGACAGGCTCAGGTCAAAATCAACCAGCAGCCAGGAAGTCGGGCGATAGTGGTTAGTCCATTCGATGCCATGGCGTTTGCTGGGCCGGCTTGCCTCGGTGGTGCCGGCATCGCCGACGAACAGCAGTTCGGAATCCAGCTCAAGTTGCCAGAGGGCAAGCGATGACTCCAGGTTCGGGATGATTTCGGTACGTATGCCGACTTCCACGCCGGTCGAACGAACCAGCGGGTTGACCTTTTCCGCGGGCGTCATCAGCGAGGGGTCGGACGGGTCAAGCGTAATGGTCGTGCCGCGCGCGTCGTTGCTGTGGAATCCGCGGCCGACATTGAGGAAATATTCCGTTTTGGACCATGGACCGAACACCAGGCTCAGCTTCGGCGAAACGATGGAGTCGTCGGTTTTCCCGGAGTTCTGCGGAATGCTGCTGCTCACATCGAATTCGTAGTGATCGGCACGGATACCGGGCACCGCACGGAACCATTCGGTGACCTGCATTGAGTCTTCGACATAGAGCCCGATGCTGGTTTCCTTGACCTGATCCTCCCGCGTAGTGCTGAGGCGCTGGCGGCTCACGTTGTGATAGAGACCGACCGGATCGATGTCGTCGCGGCGCACCTGCAGGCCCACCTTGAAGATGTTGTCCATGCCGCCCAGCTTGTTGTAAAACTCAACGCGCGGGTGCATCCCCAGAATCGTGCGGTCTTCCTCCTGCTCGAACTGGTCGCCGTTGACGGGATCATCGAGGAAGAAGGTGAAGTTCGAGAACAGGTTGAGCTTGGACTGGACGCCGTACGCATCGAACATCACGCGCCCGCCGTCGAAATCGTGATGCTGTTCATACGACAGCGAATAGCGTGAAGTCTTGCCGCCATCCGTGGGGTCTATCGCGCCGAAGCGGCCGATCTGGCCGCTCTCCACTGCGCGCAGGGGAATCTGATCCGTGGAATCCCATTCGGCGTTGTACGCCATGCCGGTGATCGAGAAGCCATCGGCCTTGTCGCCACGGGAATAACGCAGCACGCCGTTGACCTTCTGGAAGTTCTCCGGATTCTCCCAGGGGCCATCACTGCCCATCAACTCCAGACCATACAGCAAGGTGCCCCCGCCGAAGCTCGGGGACCCGGCGAGGACCGCGCGCTTGTAGTCGCCTTCGCCGAAGGTGACCGATCCGAGCGTGTAGGGAAGCGAGCGGGCGTATTCAATGCTGGCCGCGCCTGCCGCACTGAAATCGCCGACCTCGGCGTAATACGGGCCCTTGCGATAGTTGATGCCGGAAACCAGTTCAGGGATCAGGAAGTTCAGGTCGGCGTAGCCTTGTCCATGCGCGTGGGTCGGCATGTTGATCGGCATGCCCGCCACTGTGATCGAGAAGTCGGTGCCATGATCGAGGTTGAAGCCGCGCAGGAAGTACTGGTTGGCTTTGCCGTCCCCGCTGTGCTGGGTAATGATCACGCCAGGCACGTACTCGAGCACTTCGCCGGGCCGTAACGCCGGGCGCGTTTCCACGCGGCGAGCCGTTACCTGGCCGGCGCTGGCCGAATCGGAGGTCCCCACGCCGGTGTCGTAGGTGCCGATGACTTCGACTTCGGGAGCCTGCAGGGCCTCATCGCTCTGCGCGAATACGGTACGGGAAAAGACGAAATATGCCAATAAAACAATGGGGAAAAGCGAATACCGGGCGACGGAATGTGCTGCCGTTTTCATTTTTGGACCCTTTCTGAAGAAAACGCGACGTGTTCGCCGCCTTCTCAAGTTGCCAGGTCAAAGTCGCTCTTGTTATAAGAATTAAGAACTCTTTTTCTTGCGTCATAACTTTAACCGCACTTCCGTAAAAAGTAAACCCCTGCATTTGTTGCTCTTTTCTGTGAATCGCGTGTGCTGCCTCCTATCTTTCTTAGGTAACATCTCACGAGGGGCACTGATTCTCTTAGCGCCTTTGCTTAACCGAGGAATTGAACATGGACCGCTTCACCATTTCCCTGAACGAAGACCTGGCGGAACAGTTCGACGAACTCATCCGCCAGAAGGGCTACCGGAACCGTTCGGAAGCGGTGCGCGACATGTTGCGGACGGAACTGGAATCCGCCCGCCTTGAAAGGCACGAAGCGCCCAATTGCGTGGCCTCCCTGTCGTACGTTTTCAACCACCACGCCCGCGACCTGACCGAGCGATTGACCAACCTTCAGCATGAACACCATCATCTCGTACTGTCGTCGATGCACGTGCACCTGGATCACGACAACTGCATGGAAACGGTCATTCTTCGGGGGCCAACCGGAGAGGTCAGCGCATTCGCAAATTCGCTGATGGCCGAGCGGGAAGTCAGGCACGGCAGGCTCAATATCGTGCCGGTCGAAGTCGATGAATCGCGTTACCACGTCCATCAGCACGTCCACACCCGGCCGCGCACCTGATGCCGGGTCGGAACTTCGGTTAGGCCGCGAGATGCTTGGCCTTGCAGCCAGCGGCAGGGTAAGTTCCGTTTTTCACGGCCATCAGGC
>CAYODB010000232.1:0-5749 GCA_964402495.1 uncultured Bordetella sp. | reverse complement strand
CCAGCTTTTCGGCTTCGCCGGAATCTGGATGCTGGCCGCCATGGTGGTCACCGCTTGGGGCGTGTCGCACCTGGAGGCCGGACGCGCGGCCATCTTGCTGGTATTCGAACTCCTGGCGGCAGTGGTCTCCGCCATGTGGATCGCCGGCGAACGCCTCGACGGCATCGAATGGGTCGGCGCCGCGCTGATCGTCGGCGCGGCCATGCTGGAGGCACGCCCTTCTTCCAACGAAAAAGGGAAATCCCCATGAAAGAAACGCTGATGAACCGGCTGACCTGGATGGAGTACCAGGGCCGGGTACGCGACGAGAACGCGCCGGTGTTCCTTCCAGTCGGGGCACTGGAGCAACACGGCCCGCACCTGCCGCTAGGCACCGACGCAATCCTGTCGGCCGCCGTTGCCGAAGGCGTTGCCGGCAGGACGTCTGGCCTGGTCGCTCCCGCCCTGAGCTATGGCTACAAGTCGCAACCCAAATGCGGCGGCGGCCAGCACTTCCTCGGCACCACCAGCCTGGACGCGCAGACGCTTGCGCACACGGTGCGGGATACCGTGCGCGAGTTCGCACGCCACGGCGTGCAGAAGCTGGTGATCGTCAATGGCCACTACGAGAATCAGTGGTTCCTGATCGAAGGCATCGACCTCGCAATGCGCGAGCTGGGCAAGATACCGCTGACCATCATGCGCCTCGAATACTGGGATTTCTTCACACCGAAGACACTCGCCAAGGCTTTCCCGAACGGCTTCCCCGGCTATGCGCTCGAGCATGCGGCGGTGCTGGAAACCTCGATGATGCTGCACTACCACCCGGAGCTGGTGCGCATCGACCGCATCCCCAATGATCCACCCGCCGACTTTCCGCCGTACGACATCTATCCGACGCGGACCGAATGGGTGCCGCCCTCCGGCGTGCTTTCGTCCGCCAAGGGCGCCACCAAGGAAAATGGCACCGCCATGGTCGAAGAACTGAACACCCTCATCGCAGCCGCTGTCACCAAGGAGTTCTCTTGAACTTACACCTAACGCAAAGCGCAGAGAACGCAGAGTGCGCAGAGAAATTCAAGAAACGGAAAGATGTATGTCCGCCATTGTTGCGAATTCTGGAGTCACTTCTCGATTGGCAGTTGTGTTATCCGCGCCATTTCAGATCACCACCGATTCGAACGTGCCATCGAATAATTCCATTTCTATTTTCCTCTACGTCCTTTGCGTCCTCTGCGCCTTTGCGTTGGGCGGAGGGATTTAGGTAGTGAACCTTCTCGATACATTGAAACCTGAAAAAACAGCGCTGCTGGTCATCGACATGCAGCGCGACTTCCTGCAGCCGGAAGGCTACGCCGCCCAGGCCGGGCTCGACATCGCGCCGCTGGTCGCCGCGATCGCTCCGGTCGGCAGGGTATTGGCAGCCGCACGAAGCGCGGGCCTCACCATCATTCATACCCGCGAAGGCCACGTCCCCGATCTTTCCGATTGCCCGCCCTACAAGCTCGAACGCAGCCGCAGGGCGGGTGCGGAAATCGGCTCTAAGGGCCCGCTCGGCCGGCTGCTGGTGCGCGGCGAAGCGGGACACGATTTCGTGGATGAGCTGCGGCCCCTCCCCGGTGAAGTGGTGATCGACAAGCCGGGCTACAGCGCCTTCGAGCACACGGCCCTGCAACAGCTCCTGACCACGCGCGGCATCGAGACCCTGATCATTACCGGCATCACCACGGAGGTTTGCGTGAGTTCCACGCTGCGCTCGGGCGCCGATCGCGGCTATCGCTGCATCACTGTGGGTGACGCCTGCGCTTCCGGCGACCCGGCCCTGCACGATGCGGCGCTCGCCATGATCGGCGTCGAGGGCGGCATTTTCGGCGAGGTCGCCGCCGTTGCCGCCGTGGTCGGACACCTGGCGCCATGACCCATGGTTCGCAAGCTTTGGCCGCTGCTCACGGCGACGCATCGCTACGAGAAAACGCTTTCCACCCGCAACTGCGGCGCCGGCACGACGATCGAAGCGCCGATCCTGGCCTACCTGATCGAAACGGCGAACGGCCGGATCCTGTATGACGTGGGCTGCGACTACGCCAAGATCGCCGATCCGGCAAAGCGCGAGCACTGGTTCAATCCCGCGACCTTTGCTTTCGGCGCGCCGCAGATGAGCGAAGACCAGCGCCTGCCGGCATGGTTCGCCCGGCTCGGCATTTCGGCCGGGGATATCGACGCCGTTTTCCTCGGTCACCTGCACTTCGACCATGCCGGCGGTTTGTGCGACGTGGCGGGCTGCGAGATTCATCTGCAGCAGGACGAACTGAGATCGGCTCGCGCCCGCGAGGACGCCGGGTACTTTCCGGATGACTTTTCGGGCGACTATCGGTGGAAGGTGATGCAGGGCGAGTACGAGCTCGTTCCCGGCGTGCACGCGATTTCCAGCCCGGGACACACCGCCGGCCACATGTCACTGTTCATCGAAATGCCCAAAGGCCCCCCGATAATCCTGTGCGGCGATGCCGTCGACCTTGCCGAGAACCTCGAAGAGGAAGTCGCCCCCGGCCTGTGCTGGCGCGAACAGGAATCCATGGCCATCGACAGCATCCGCAAGCTGAAGCGCATCGCGAAAGCGGAGCAGGCGCAGCTATGGCCGAACCACGATATGGCTTTCTGGCAGGGGCTTCGCCATTCTCCCTTCTTTTCATGATTAAACTTCTACACCCAACGCAGATACTCCGGGCTGCGCCAGGGCATCTGCGTTGGATGTAACCTTTAGAAAATGAAATCTGACCTTCCCCCAGGGCCACTCGTGCCGCATGAATACATCGGCGTCTGGAAGCGCACGCTGCTGCGCACGCCGAAGGTCGAGGACACCACGACGCAGGTGTACTGGATGCAGACGCAATCCTGGCATGCCGACATCCGGGTGCCCGCCAGCCGGCCACCGTGCAAAGGCAAGCTGGCGCTCGACCAGCTTACACGCGACGAACTGTTTGCACTGGCCAGGCAGCAGGGCTTCGCGGGAACCACCGTGGTCAAGGGCGACACCTGCCGCTGGCTGCGCCAATACGACTTCCAGCCGCCAAGCGGTGCCAACGACATCGGCCGCATGGTGTTCGAAACGCCCGACCGCGTTCTCGAGTATGGCGTGGAGGCGGACTACTTTGAAATCTGGGATCGCGTGCCCGGCAGCCAGGGCGAGAGCTTCGCCAGGCAGCCCTCGGATAACCGGCTCACCCTGTTTCTGGGTGCCGGCGACTTTCGCATGATCGTGCGTCCACGCAGCGAGCCGTTGCCGGTTTCGCCCAGCATGAGCGTGGTGGCCGCGGACAAGAGCACTGGCGCGCTGCGCGAGCACATGGACTTCGAAATCAGCTTCGGCAGGATTTCGTCGCCGAATACCTGGCGCATCGACCTGTCCACGCTTCCATGGAGGGAAGGCGAAGACATTCTGTGAGTGTCAGGCACTCACGGTGCCGGTTATTCAACTTGATAAATTGGTCAGGCCCCGACTGTTCTCAAATAGGCGTACAGAAGATACCCTGAAGCGGTGACCAGGGTGGTGAACGTCAATGCCATTCCGAACACGCGGAACGCGTAGACCTCAACATCCTGGCTAACCCCGAAAGCGTGGGATGTCCGCCCCACGAGCAAGCATATCGCCAGGAAATGTACGAACAAAGTGTTCGCCCCGCTTGTCTCGACGAAGTAAATGAGCAGGAGGCCCAAGGGAACATACTCAGCGAAGTTGGAGTGCACCCGCATTGCGCGGAGCATTGTCTGGTTGCCAGCGTCGCCGATTGCAATCCTCAGGCGACGCCGCAAACGGAGTGTCCGGACGCTTAAGAGTACGAACAGTAACGCCAGTACTGACGCGTAGAGCGGGACGATGTGCATGGTTGGAGTACCTGGCTAGCGTTTGAAATGAGAGGCATCCGATGGGTGTAGCCCGCTGGACGTCCTCTCGATGCAAGAAGTGGTGCCGGGTTCAAGCTGACCCATCGGTCCTGGGCCTCAGCCCACGACTTGCCGTTGTCTGTCGATTCAATGGAAGGGCTGGGCGTCATTCGGACTCGCGCGTCAGCGGGCCGAAGAAGCCAACGATGCGTTCAATCCTCCTGCCATCGGGCGTGAGGAACACGAGATCGAGACCCTCCGGCAGTGCGTTTCCGTCAGCCTGAACCACGTGCCACGCGAATCGGGCGAGACCATGGTGAACATCCACCTGGCAGGTTCGCAGGATTTTGGCTCCGGGACGACGCTCTCGCACTTTAGCGATATGAGAGAGAAGTGAATCGGCGTTCGGAGCATGGACGGACGGGTCGGTATAGGTTGCGTCTGTTGCCCATACCGAGGCAAGTAGCTCCGCACAACGATCGGCATCGGGCTCGTTCCAGACTCGGCAGTACCGATCGATGAGGTCTGATTCGTCCATATGCTGATGCTCCGGTGCGACGGAGCTGTTCCCTATGACACCCAACGCACTAGCTGTGCGGCCGAACGCAGAAGGCGGACGGTCCGAACCAGCGCCGAGTTGGGCTGCGTCACGGCTGCGGTACTCCAGGGTCTTTGCAGATTTTCCGCGCGAGGCTGTCATTGATTGCGATGGGATCGCCTCCATCCACCGTTGAGTGATGCCGTTCATGGTCACCCGTACCACTTCTTACTTCCCTGTTCTTCGCCTTCCTCTGCGTACCCCTCACGGGGGGGGTATAGAAGTGAATCCTCTGCGGTGAAAAGGTTTAGAGAGTTGCGGGTCTAAGGTTCAGAGTTAGAGATACTCAGGCCTGAGCGCCGATCTTCCTGCCGAAATTGAGATTGCAGGAGCTGCCATCCTTGAATGCCATTTGCACTCCGGCGGCGAGGAACATGAATTTGTCGACGCCGGCGCCGAATTCATGCGCCAGCGTACCGGCCGCGCCGTTCACCACAGGCTTCGGATCGCTGCCCCCGGCCTGAAACGACAACGCGCTTTCGTCGGTGAACAGTATCCTGACTTCCGACGTTCCGGCCACCGTTTCGGTTTTCGCCATGCTGCTCTGGAATCTGGACGCCAGGGACGGCGGCTTTTTCATATTCATAAATGTCACGGGATCTGGGCGAACTCTTCAGTTTGGGGCTGATAGCGCATTCTACAAGACTGCGGGGCATGCTTATTCGCTCATATTCGAGCCGGGTAGGCGTCTGCAATACGCAGTTAGGCAACCTGATCCGCTTGTTCCCACTTGCGTAGGCCCGGAGCCCGTTTGATAGATCGGGAAAAGTGTAGCGCTTTCTTGTAACACGTCCGCCAGGTTTTTCATCCAGCGCGGCAATATTCCTCTTCGGGTCTGTAACTCTCGACCTGAGAATTCAGCAAACCCGAATGGCATACACAGCGGAGAAGCCGGGAGTTGTAACTTATGATCTCGTAACTAGCAAGGCGTTGCAAAGGGATAGCCCTTCCCCCTGCGTCAGAATAGTTGTCGCCTCGATAGAATCAGGAACCTGGGGGCGATAAGGATGGAAGATGGCACGGTATGGACAAGCATTCAAGGACAGGGCGGTGGCGCGTTTGCTGCCGCCGGAGAGCGCAGCGCTGGAGCGGGTTGCGCGGGAAGTGGGGGTTGTGGCGAGGACTCTGGAGCGTTGGCGCGAGGACGCGGCCGGATCGAGGCGGTGATCGCCACGGCGGCGATGGACGAGGCGGGTCGTAGCGCGTGGTGCCGCGAGCACGGCGTGTACCCGGTCGAGTTGGACAAGTGGTGCGCCAGTGCCACCGCGGCACTGGCCGAGCCCGAGG
>CAYODB010000231.1:0-5843 GCA_964402495.1 uncultured Bordetella sp. | reverse complement strand
CTCTATAACCATCGCCGGGTCAAACTTTCCGTTCTCGTAGCTGACGACGGCCGGGACGCTGCCGTCGCGGGCCTGCTTCCAGTTCGAAGTGCGGTAGCCCATCGGGTTGGCGACGATGCGCGTGCCGTTCACTTTGAAATCGAAACCGTCGTGGGTGTGGCCGTGGATCCACAGCACTGCCGGGCCCAGCAGCGGTGTCAGGTCCGATACGAAAGCGGCGCTGGTGAGGCTGGGACCCCACTTCGGATGCACGCTGCCCGGATGCGGCGCGTGATGCGTGATCACCACCGTCTTGCCCGGGAACGGTTCGGCCAGTTTTCCTTCGAGATAGGCTTTCGCCTTGCGATGGAGTTCCATGCTGTGCTCGGGAGTGAATAGTCCCTGCGCGCCATAGCGGATGGCGCGGAAATCGACCACGTAGCGCAGGGATTCCTTGATCGCCGGGACCAGGGTCTTCTCCCCGAACAGCTCGAAGTCTGTCCACAGGGTGCTGCCGAGGAACCGGACGCCATCCAGGATCAGCGCGTCGTCGTCGAGGACATGTACGTTGCTGTCCACCGAACGGGCCCGCAGAGCGGCGGCAACCTCGAAGTACTCGCCGTCGTAGTACTCGTGGTTGCCCGGAACGTACAGCACGGTCTTGCCGGCGAAGGCCTTCTCCGCCCAGTCGATTGCTGCCGTGCCGTTGTCGATGTCCCCGGCGAGTACGACCACGTCAGCGTCCGTTTGCGGCGGGCGAAACGGCGGATGCCTGTCGGAAAACTCCAGGTGCAGGTCGGAGAAGATCAGGATCTTCATGCGCGCTCTCCCCGGACATTCCTCGCTTGAGGGGCGGGGGAGTTCAGTACCCTTGTTGGTTTGCCGTCCAGGAATGCAAGCACGTTCTCGATCGATTCGCCATAGAAGACACGGTAGACCTCCTGTGAGCCGTAGCCCAGATGCGGCGTCAGCACCGTGTTCGGAAGGCTGCGCAGCGGATGGTCTGCGGGCAGGGGCTCCTGGCCGAATACATCGAGGGCGGCGATCAGCTTTCCGGTCTGGAGTCTTTCCAGCAGCGCGGCTTCGTCGACGAGCGGCCCACGCGAACTGTTGACCAGGATGGCGCCGGGCTTCATGAGCGCGAGGTCCTGCGCACCGAGGAGGTTGCGGCTGCGCTCGGAGAGGACCACATGCAGCGACACAGCATCCGACTCCTTCAACAATGTCGCCTTGTCCACCCGCTTCGCTCCGGCCTGCGCGGCTTGTTCATCCGTCAGGTTCTGGCTCCAGGCAAGCACCTTCATGCCCAGCGCCAGGCCGTAGCGCGCCATTTTCGACCCGATCTTGCCCAGGCCGATGATGCCGAGCGTCTTGCCGTCCAGCGTAATGCCGGGCTTAACGCCGTTCTGGAAACGGCCATCGCGCATGGATGCGTCGGCCACCGGGATGTTACGGGCGGCTGCGAGCAGCAGTCCCAAGGCAAGTTCAGCAGTGGCAGCGCCGGAATTGCCGTGGCCGGTGTTGCTGATCACGATCCCCCGCCAATTGCATTCTTCGACGTCGATGGTCCACGTGCGCGCGCCGGTGAGAGCGATCATTCGCAGCTTCGGCAGGCGGTCGAGGATTGCCTTCGGGAACTGCGTGCGCTCCCGCATCGGGATGAGAACCTCGAAGTCCGCAAGCGCCCCTGCCGTATCGTCGGAATTCCGGAACGGCCTTTCGAAGAACGCCACCTCGGCGCGCCCCTGCAGCGGCGCCCAGTCCGCACTTTGCCTTGCTATGTTCTGCCAGTCGTCGAGAACCGCGACTTTCGTCATGGGCATTCCTCAGGTTGAAGTTGAAAGGTCAAAGGCAAAAGGGGAAAGTAATGTCAAAGCCCGCGCTCCTCAGATGTGGCACTTGCTTTTACCTTTAACCTTTTCCCTTTAACCTTGTCTGGTTCAGAATATCGCCCATCATGAACGATATTCGACCGTCCATCCTCGTCGGCCTGATCGGCGCCGGCATCCCGGCCTCGCGCACACCCGCCATGCATGAGCGCGAAGGGAACAGGGCTGCTTTGCCTCCCAGGGAGGTCGGGAGTACATTCCAGAACTGCAAACCAGAACTGCAAACCAGAACTGCAAACCCTTGCGTAATGCGATATGAGGCGAATGTTTTGACCTTCCACCCGGCCCGAGTACCTCGGCCCTCAGCCCTGTTTTTCCGGCGCATGGCGATGCTAGTCGTGATACTGCTATCGGCAGGCGGGCCTGCCGCCGCCGAGTACCCCGAAAAGCCGATCCGCTTCATCATCCCCTCCGCCGCGGGAGGGTCGCCCGACGTGCTGATGCGCATCCTCACCGCCGAACTATCGAAGCGTCTGGGTGTTGCCTTTGTAGTCATCAACAAGCCCGGCGCCAACGCAATCATCGGCACCATGGAGATCGTCAGCGCGGCGCCGGACGGCTACACGCTCGGATACGGCAACATAGTTTCGCTGGCGATCGTGTACGGGCTGATGTCCAGGGTTCCGTACGAACTCGAGAACCTGACGCTGATAGCCAACTGCCTGCGCGTTTCCAACATGCTGGCGGTGAACAACGACCTTCCAGTGCACAACGTCCGTGAGCTGATCGACTACTCGAAGAAGAATCCGGACAAGCTGGTGATGGCTTCCGGCGGCAACGGTACCAGCGGCCACCTGGGTGGCGAGCTGTTCAAGGCCATGACAGGCGCGCGCATGCTGCATGTCCCCTATCGCGGCAGCCCGCAGGCAATCAGCGATGTCATGTCTGGAGAAGCCAACGTCACCTTCGACAACCTCACTTCACTCACTCCCTACGCGAGAACGGGCCGGGTGCGTCCGCTGGGCGTATCCGGCACGCACCGCTCGCCGCTGTTCCCGGACGTGCCTACAATTGCCGAAGCGGGTGTGCCCGGCTACGAAACCACCGCCTGGGGCGGGATCGTCGGTCCGGCGAAACTGCCGAAGGAAATCGTCGCAAAGTTGCAGCGGGAGATCGTGGCAGCGGTGCAATCGCCCACAGTCCGGGCGCGCTGGGCGGAACTCGATACGGAAACCGTCGGCGGATCGCCCGATGAATTCGCGGCACTGGTACAAAAGGAGCGTCCGCGCTGGGCCGAAGTCATCCGCCGCGCTGGGGCTAAAATTGACTAGTTAACTAGATCTTGAACCACGGAGGGCACGGAGGGCACGGAGGACACGGAGTTAAGAGCAAGAGAAGGGATAGAAAGAATTCAGAATGGTTCTTTTCGTGATGACCGACCATCCTCAACTCGGGTGACTACGAATGGCATCAATTTCCCGACTCTATGTCCTGTATTCTTTCTCCGTGTCCTCCGTGTCCTCCGTGCCCTCCGTGGTTCAAGACGTGGATTTCTAGAATAAATCATGAATGACCATTTCGATCTTCTCATCCGCAACGCCTCGATCATCGACGGCAGCGGTGCGCCGCGTTTCGACGGTGACATCGGCGTGCGCGGCGACCGGGTCGTACGCATGGGCAATCTCGACGGTACCCGGGGCGACGTCGAGATCGACGCGTCGGGCAAGGTGGCGTCGCCGGGGTTCATCGACGCGCACACGCATGACGACAGGCTCATGCTTTCCGGCGCGGACATGGCGCCGAAGGTCAGCCAGGGCGTGACCACGGTCGTGGCAGGCAACTGCGGCATCTCGCTGTCGCCCTTGCCGGATGGAATGAAGGGCAAGGTGCCTTCGCCGCTCGACCTGCTCGACAACGAAGGCAAGTGGTTTCGTTTTCCCACTTTTTCCTCCTACATCGAGGAGCTGGGCGCGCATCCGGCAGCGGTCAATTGTGCATTGCTGGTCGGGCACATGACCCTGCGCGTGGTGACCATGGATACTCTCGACCGTCCGGCCACGCAGGCGCAGATCGGGCGCATGCGCGAACTGACGCGGGAAGCGCTTGCCGCAGGAGCGATTGGCTTTTCGACCGGCCTTTACTACGAGCTTTCGAACGCCGCGCCGACTCAGGAAGTGATCGACATTGCGCGGCCGCTGAAGGAATTCAACGGCATCTATTGCACGCACATGCGCAACGAGGCCGAGCACGTTCTGGATTCCCTGGATGAAAGTTTCCGCATCGGCCGCGAGCTGGACGTGCCGGTGGTGATTTCGCACCACAAGGTGGTCGGCATGCCAAGCCGCGGCCGCTCGAAGGAAACGCTGCCGAAGATCGCCGAGGCGATGCGCCACCAGCCCGTGTGCCTGGACTGCTATCCTTACCTGGCTTCCTCGACCATGCTGAGTTTCGAGCGCACGAAGATCTGCTGGCGGGTGATCGTCAGCTCCTCGAAACCGCATCCGGAGTTCGCGGGCATGGATCTCGACGAAGTGGCGAAGAAAATGGCAATGCCGGTGGAGCAGGCCGTGGCAAAGCTGCAGCCGGCCTCGGCGATCTATTTTTCGATGGACGAGGACGACGTGCAGCGCATCCTTTCGTTCGAGCACACCATGGTGGGTTCCGATGGGCTGCCGCACGACATGCGTCCGCATCCGCGCCTTTGGGGCACGTTCCCGCGCGTGCTCGGCCACTACAGCCGCGACCTGAAACTGTTCCCGCTGGAGACGGCGGTGCGCAAGATGACCGGCCTCACGGCGAAGACTTTCGGGCTCAAGGATCGCGGCGTGCTGAAGGAAGGCGCTTACGCCGACATCACCATTTTTGATCCTCGGACCGTGGCCGAGGCCGGTACCTGGGAACGCCCAATCCAGACCGCGCACGGCATCGAAGCGACCATCGTCAATGGCAGGACGGTGTGGAAGAACGGCGCGCCGACGTCGAACAGGCCGGGGAGGGTTCTGAAAAGAGAGACAGCTAAAAGGTGAAAGGTTAAAGGGAAGAGATACTGCTCTAGAACAGCGTTAACCTTTCACCTTTTCCCTTTTTTTCACTCCGCCACCCCGATCTGCCGGAAGAATGGCAGCAACTCGCCGAGAAAGTACGCGGCCCTTTCGTCGATCATCGCCCGTGTCTCCTGAAGCGAGACCCCCGACCTGTCGCTCCCGAGCCTGCTGCCGCTGCTGAGCCAGGCTTTCAGCGCATGCTCGACCGCATCGTCGTGCCTGCGCGGTCCGATCAGCAGCAGCTTGTCGAGCAGATTGAGGGCCACGCCGGAACCCCAGATGGGGGACGCGAGCATTACGTTTTCTGCGTCGACGGGTCTCGCCAGTATCGCCCTGTTGAAGCTCGCCGCGGCAGTCCAGCGCGCTTCTTCTCCCGCGGCCGGCAACGCAGGCACGATATTCCCGAGCGCGGCCATGCCGAAAACGGCCTGACGCACCCGTGGCCGGGTCATTCCGGCTGTTTCTGATGCGCTTGCCAGTTCATCGAAAGTCATCGGCCTGCGCGCCAGCGCATCGAGCACCGGCGCATAGACGTCGGTTTGCAGGACCAGGTCGCCAGCCGGGGTTTTTTCGGTCAGCCGGCAACCACCGCGTGGCCGCGCCAGCGCGAAACGCGTGCGCCCGAGCAGAGCTTCGAGGTCTGGCTGGGCGGCCATGGGCGCGCTGCGTGTGAACACATCCTTGCGAAAACCCCTGTTGCGTGCAAAGTCCTTGACCGTCTCTGCCATCCTCTGATCCCCAGTCTCGGCGACAAGTGCCGCCATGGCTGGCGAGAGCGTGAACTGGTCGAAATTTTCGATCAGTTGCGCCGAGCCGGCGTATTGCAGGTCGGCCCCGGCCAGATCATGAGCCACGTCGGCGTGATAGAACGGCGTCCAGTGTTCGTTGTAGTACTCGTGGGCGAGGTAGTCAGGATCCTGTCCGACGATGCTGTCGAGGCGGGCATTCGCAATCGGGCTGGTACGGAAGTAATCCGCCCCGGCATATTGAA
>CAYODB010000230.1:0-6018 GCA_964402495.1 uncultured Bordetella sp. | reverse complement strand
GTCTTTCACCTGCACCAGCGCTTCGGCAACACCCATGAGGATGGCGACGTGCGTATCGTGCCCGCAGGCGTGCATGACGCCGGATTCCTTGCCGGCCCAGGTGGTTTTGACTTTCGACGCGAACGGCAGGTCCACCTCCTCGGTCACCGGCAGGGCATCCATGTCGGCGCGCAATGCCACGACGGGTCCGGGCTTGCCGCCTTTGAGCAACGCCACCACACCGGTGTGAGCGACGCCGGTCTGCACTTCAAGTCCGAGCGCCTTGAGGTGCGTCGCGACTTTTTCAGCCGTACGGAACTCACGGTTGCCCAGTTCGGGATTCTGGTGGATGTCGTGGCGCCATTCGATGACCTTGGGCTCGATCTGGTCGGCGATACGGTCGAGGTCGGAGCGCAGGTCGGCGGCGAAGGCACCGGAGGCGAGCAGGGCGAACAGCGGGGCAGAGATGCGAATGAAACGGTGGGACACAGTAGACTCCTTCTCCCCCTCTCCCCGGCTCTCTCCCACCGGGGGAGAGGGAGTAAATCCAAGGGCGGGATGTATTGATCGGAATTTTGCTCGAAGATATACAAGCACAATTTTGCAGCATTGTCTGTTGCCTTGGAGCGCCCTCTCCCCCGGTGGGAGAGGGCGCGGGTTTTTATCTAAACCTGTACAGGTACCCAGCCCTTAAACCCAGTCCTTAGCGTCGCCCCATCATAACTTCCGCTGCCCTGGTCGGCTTTGGAATCGAATCAGCATACGCCGACGCCCAGGGCTTGGCCTCCCTTCGGAGCGATATTCGCACCGAGTTCGGGCAGGGTGGTATCCGCATCCACTTCGCTTATCGCTTTCTTTCGCGCCTTTGCGCCTTTGCGGTGAAAATGGCCTGGATGAATTCGGAAGAGATCTTTTATCCCTGCAGCTGCGTGATCTTCGGCGCGACGGGGCATCTGGCCGCCACCAAGCTGCTGCCGGCGCTGTACCGCCTCGAACTCGAGAAGCGCCTGCCGGACATCACCAATTTCATCGCCTTTGCGCGACGCGAGTGGGACGATGCGGCCTGGAAGGCGCACATGGAACAGGCGCTGCGCCCGAAGCTGGGAGCGCAGTTCACGCCCGAATGCTTCGCCCGGTTTGCCGCGCGCTTCAGCTATGTCCGCGGCGACCTCAACGACGTGCAGGCTTACCGGCGCCTTCTGGAGGAACTCGGCAAACCCAAGACCGGCGTGTGCTCGAACATCGTCTTCTACCTCGCGCTCAAGCCCGAGGATTTCGGGGCGGCCGTCGACAACCTCGCCGCCCTCGGGCTGAACCGCCCGCGCGGCCTGCACCGCATCGTCGTGGAAAAACCTTTCGGCAGCGACCTGAAGAGCGCGCAGGCACTCAACGAACTGCTGCATCGCCATTTCGACGAACAGCAGATCTATCGCATCGACCATTATCTCGCCAAGGAAATGGTGCAGAACCTGCTGGTGTTCCGCTTCGCCAATACGCTGATCGAGCCGGTCTGGCACCGCCACTACATCGACCATGTGGAGATCACCGTCGGGGAACAGGCCGGCATCGAGACCCGGGCGGATTACTACGATAAGTCCGGCGCGCTGCGCGACATGCTGCAGAATCACATCATGCAACTGCTCACGCTGGTGGCGATGGAGCCGCCGGCGGCGCTGGAGGCCGAGGCGCTGCGCGACGAGAAAGTGAAGGTGCTGCGTTCGATCCGGCCGATTCCGCACGATGCGGTGAATGCGAGCGTCGTCCGCGCGCAGTACGCCTCGGGCACGGCCGGCGGCAAGGCGATGGCCGGATACCTCGACGAACCCGGCGTGGCGAAAGACTCCGCCACCGAGACCTTCGTCGCCGCCCGCTTCTACATCGACAACTGGCGCTGGCGCGGCGTGCCGTTCTATCTGCGCACCGGCAAGCGCCTGGCGAAGCAGCAGTCCTTCATCGCGATCCGCATGCGCCATCCGCCGCAGCAGTTGTTCCGCGAGACGCCTCTGGAGAACATGGCGCCCAACTGGATACTGCTCGGCCTGCAGCCGGACGAGAACATGCGCGTGGAGATTCACGCCAAGCGGCCGGGGCTGGGTATGCAGACCCACGTGATCCAGATGGATGCCGGCTACCGGCAGGACGATGAACCGATGCCCGATGCCTACGAGGCGCTGCTCGCGGACATCATTCGCGGCGACCCGACCAACTTCATCCGCTTCGACGAGGTCGAATGGGCGTGGCGCGTGGTGGATCCCATCCTCCAGGTCTGGTCTGCAGGGAGGGATTCCATGCGAACCTATGTGGCCGGAAGCTGGGGCCCGGAGCAAGCCCGGGCCCTGTTCGAGAAGCAGGACCAGGCCTGGCGCGACGAAGTGTGAAACCGGAACAGAACCCGCAGGTCGTCCGCTGGCATGTCAAAGCGGATGCGGTCGAGGCGATTGCCGCGGCGGAGGTCTACATCGCAACCGCTGCACGCAATGCCATCGCGCAGCGGAATGCATTCAGGATGGTGCTGGCAGGGGGCGAAACGCCGCGCCGGCTCTATGAACGGATTGCATCGACGGACAGCGACTGGGCGCACTGGCACATCTATTTCGGCGACGAACGTTGTGTCCCGGCGCAGGATGCTCAGCGCAACAGCGTGATGGCGGAGCGCGCCTGGCTTGCCAGTTCTGCGATACCGCGATCACAGGTCCACCCGATTCCCGCCGAGCTCGGCCCGGATGCCGCAGCCGCCGCGTATTCGCGCGAGCTGGAGCCAGCCGGCGAATTCGATCTCGTTTTGCTGGGACTGGGTGAGGACCGCTACACGGCCAGCCTGTTTCCCGGCCGGGGTTGGGGAACCCTTCCGCAAGACCCCGCCGTGCTTGCCGTGCGCAACGCGCCCAAGCCGCCGCCGGATCGTGTCAGCCTCAGTGCGTGGCGCCTTTCGTTCACGCGCTCGGTCGTCGTACTGGTGACCGGTGAATCCAAGCAGGACGCGGTGCGCCGTTGGAGTACGGGCGAGAACCTTCCGATCCGTTCGATTGCGCCACCCGGCGGCGTGGATATCTTCGCGGAGCGGGCGGCTACGTCAGCCTTGCGATCAGCGCCGGAACTTCCTCCGAAGGCAACGGGCGGCTGAATACGAAGCCCGGTATCTCGTCGCAGGCGTTCTGGCCCAGAAGGGCGGACTGGGCTTCGGTCTCCACCGAACCTTCGGAGTTCATGCTGCAATGCGGCGGCCGCGAAAGGCCGGAATTTCCCGCCTGGGCTTGTTGCCGGAAAGGGGAGGGCGGCACCAACGCGGTAGAATCCGGTCTGACGTTCAATATGAGGAAGCAGAAATGAAACGAATGGCAGCAATCCTGGCTCTGGCTCTTGGCGTGGCGTTCAACGCAAACGCGGGAATGGACGAGGGCCAGCAGTACTACATCTCCGGCGAGTACGACAAGGCACTGGCCGAGTTCAAGCCGCTTGCGGAACAGGGCGACGCGAAAGCCCAGTACTACATGGGCTTCCTCTACCACCACGGGTACGGCATGAAGCGGGATGAAGTCGAGGCCGCTAAATGGTTCCGCATGGGGGCGGAGCAGGGCGAGTGGCAATCCCAGTATTACCTCGGGGTGATCTACGAGAAGGGCGTCGGCATGAAGCACGATCTCGCGGTGGCGCACATGTGGCTGAGCCTCGCGGCGACCAATCCGGGCGCCACATTCAGGGATTCGCTGCACACCAAGGAGGCGGTCAGCAAGCTCGAACAGAAGATGAAGCCCGAGCAGATCGCGCAGGCCAGGGACATGGCCAAGGGCTGGAAACCCCAGAACTGAACCGCGCGCCAGAACATGCATATTGGACGCACACAAGAGCCGGCATGCCAGGCTTTTGTTTTTTGTCACGCCGCGTCGTCCGCGGACGACAGCAAAAACGCTGTGTAATGACCTGCCTGTCGAAAGCGGTTGCGCAGCGGTCGTCCGAGGGCTACAGAAGTGGGCGATCCTGAACGAAAAGTCCGTTGGCATGTCTCTTGCACATGACGCCTCCCAGACAACAAAAGAATGCCGGGCACGATCCTGGCGAGGAACCGATGCCCGCCACCAGCCAGCCCGCATTCGTACTGGACGAACCGTCATTTGCCGAGGCGGCCGCGAAGGCTGCAGGCAATTTCGTGCTGCCGCTTTTGATCGTATGCGGGTCGTTTCTGCTGGCCAGCTACGCGCCGGATCTTCCCGATTTCTTCGGGGTGCTGAAAATCTACGCACCGTACGTCACGCTGGGCCTCGGCTTGCTCATCGCGCTTGCTTTCAAGCGCGGCCGTGCGCTGTTTGCCGTGCTCTCACTGCTCATTGCCTACACTTGTTTCAGGATGTTTTTCGCGAACAGCCTGCCGGAGGAATTTGTTTCGAAGACCATCTATGCGGCGGTGTGCCTGCTGGTGCCGCTCAACCTGGCTTTCCTGGCCTCGGTCCATGAGCGCGGTGCGCTGAACGCCTACGGGGCAGGCAGGCTTGCCGCGCTGCTCATCGCGGCGGGAATCACCGCGGCAGTTATTTATGGGGGCTTCTCGAAGGTCACCGAACTGCTGTACCGGCCATTGCTGGCGGACTTCGCGATGTCCGGCTCGCCGATACCGCAGTCCGCCATCCTCGCCATGGTGGCGTCCCTGATCGCCGCGGTGGGCATTGCGGTTGCCAGAGGCGGGGTAATCGATGCGGCACTGGCAGTGTCAATCGCCGCATTTGCGGCAGCCTGCAATTCTGTCGCGACCGCCGACATGTTCATGTGGTTCACGACCGCGGGACTGATCGTAACCGTGGCGGTTCTGCAGGACTCGCACCGGATGGCGTTTCGCGATGAGCTCACGGGGCTGCCCGGCCGCCGTGCGTTGAACGAGAGCCTGATGTCGCTGAATCGCAGCTACACGATCGCCATGCTGGATGTGGATCATTTCAAGGCGTTCAACGACAGGTGGGGTCACGACGTGGGCGACCAGGTGCTCAGGCTGGTCGCCTCGCGCATACAGCGGGTGGGCGGCGGTGGCAAGGCGTATCGCTACGGCGGCGAAGAGTTCATCGTGGTTTTTCCGGGAAAGCGCCTGCTCGAAGTGCTGTCGAGGCTCGACGCGTTGCGCAAGAACATCGAGGGTTACAAGCTTCACATTCGTTCCAGCAAGCGGCCGCGCGACGCCAACGCCAACGGTAACGGCGCAAAATCGCCAGCGGACGGACAGGTGAACGAGTGGATTTTCGTCACCGTGAGCGCCGGGGTCGCGGAAAGGACCGATCGCCTTCTGAAGGCCGAGGAGGTCATTCAATCCGCCGACCAGGCGCTGTATCGTGCCAAGGAAGCAGGAAGGAACCGTGTCAGCCGGTAGCTGACCTGCGAAAATACGCGCTCACCGCAGAGGACGCAAAGGAAAACCAGAAACGAGCAGTAAATTCCGGGGATCAATGGCCGGCTCGCCATTGAAGTGACCCTCGCTACCGGTTACTTCCTCCCGAGTCTTGTTTTGCTTTTGTCCTTCCTCCGCGTCCTCTGCGGTCAGAGTTGCTTTCGCGGTGAGCGTTGTTTTATCCCTGATGCCGGGGAGCGTCAGTGGGCCATCTCCAAAATCATGTCAAAACGCATGGTGCTATTTGCGAAGATAGGCATCCTTGCCTTCGATCCAATCCTGGCGCGGCGGCGTGAATATGTCGTAAGCGACCAGTGTTTCCACGGCTTCGGCTGTGTGCGCGACGTTGGCCGGAATGAAAATTATCTGGTCCGGGCCCACATCCACGGTCCTGCCGTCCAGCTTGAAGCGCCAGAGGCCGCTGGTCACGAGTGTCATCTGCTGGTTGTCGTGCGAATGCAGCGGCACGACGCAGCCTTTTTCCACCAGCGTCATGCCGATCATGATGTCGCCGTCCCAGGCGAGCTTGCGGACGAACTTGTCGTTGAGGCGTTCCTCGGGAATCTCGTCCCATTTGATGTGTTTCATGGACGTTCTCTGGCGGTTATTTGATTGAGGAAGCATAGCATTTTCCCTCACCCCTCACCCCTCACCCCTCACCCCTCACT
>CAYODB010000229.1:0-6052 GCA_964402495.1 uncultured Bordetella sp. | reverse complement strand
ATCAAGCCGGACGCACGCTGATGGATTCTGTTTAATCCTGCCGGTCGCGCAGTTCACGCCGGATGATTTTTCCGGTGGTGGTGAGCGGCAGGGCATCGACGTAGCGCACCTGGCGCGGGTATTCATGCGCAGCCAGCCGGGTGCGCACATGGTCCTGCAATTCGCGGGTCAGCTTCTCGCTGGCCGAATAGCCGTCGTTCAGCACCACGTAAGCCTTCACGATTTCCGTGCGCTCTGCATCCGGAGCGCCAATCACCGCCGCGAGGCGCACCGCCGGATGGCCGATCAGGCAATCCTCGATCGGCCCCGGGCCGATGCGATAGCCCGCGCTGGTGATCACGTCGTCATTGCGGCCCACGAAAGTCACGTAGCCGTCGTCGTCCAGGGTGCCGGTGTCGCCGGTGATCAGCCAGTCGCCGATGTATTTCTCCCGGGTCGCTTGCGGCCGGTTCCAGTAGCCGAGGAAGGTCACCGGATCCGGAGCGCGCACGGCGATGTTGCCGATCTGCCCGTTGCGTACGGCATTTCCGCTTTCATCCACGATGGCGACCTCATGTCCCGGCGCGACCTTGCCGATCGCGCCCGGCTTTACCGGGAACAGCGCGTCGCAGGACGACACGGTCATGTTGCATTCCGTCTGCCCGTAGAACTCGTTGATGGTCACCCCGAACGTGTCCTGTGCCCATTGCAGCAGTTCGGTGCCCAGCGATTCGCCGCCGCTGGCCAGCGAGCGCAGCTTCAGGTTCCATCTCTGTTTCGGATTCCTCACATTGCGCATCATCTTCAGCCCGGTGGGCGGGATGAAGGCATTGCGCACGCCATGCCTCGCCATCAGGTCGAACGCCGCTTCCGGGTCGAATTTTTCGAATCGCCTCGCCACCACTGGCACGCCGAGCTGCCAGGCAGCGAACAGGACATCGACCAGTCCGCCGATCCATGCCCAATCCGCAGGCGTCCAGATCAGGTCGCCGTCCTGGCCCAGCAGGTTGTGCGACATCTCGACGCCGGGCATGTGGCCCAGCATCGTGCGATGCGCGTGCAGCGCTCCCTTGGGTTGTCCGGAGGTGCCCGAGGTGTAGATGATCAGCGCGGGGTCGTCCGCACGCGTTGCCAGCGCGGTAAAGTTCCCGCTCATCGGCGCCAGCGCCGCGTGGAAATCTTCGCTGCCTGCCACTGAGCCGTCGATGCAGAACACGGTTTCGAGCGCCAGGAGCGATTCTCGAATCTGCGCGATTTTCTCCATGCTGCGGGTATCGGTGACCAGCGCCTTGATGCCGGCGTCGGCCAGCCGATATTTGAGCGCATCGATGCCGAACAGCGTGAACAAGGGCACGGCGATGGCGCCCATCTTGTAGGCGGCGAGGTGCGCGATGGCCGTTTCAGGTTCCTGCGGCAGCAGGATGCCGATGCGGTCGCCGGCGCGCACGCCGCGCGCGGCAAGCAGGTTGGCGGCCTGGTTTGACAGCCACTTCAGTTCGGCGAAGGTATAGCGGATTGCCGATCCGTCGCGGCGCTCGTGGATCAGCGCCAGGCGCGACGGATCCGCCGCCCACTTGTCGCAGAGGTCGACGCCGATGTTGTAGAACTCGGGAATCCGCCACGCGAATTCGCGGCAGACCGCCTCGTAGGATGCGAGCCGGGCAAGCATAGGGGGCAATCCCTGCTAGGGAAGGACTTTTACCTGCTTCACGAATTCCAGGGTGTAGGCTTTCCTGTAGTCGACGCCGGGTTTCACCAGTTTCGCGTCGCGCATGAATTCGAAGGTCTGCTTCCAGCGCGCATCGGTCATGGTGAACAGGCCGAGTTTCTGCGCATCGCCGCCGTCGACGATGCCGTATTCCTTGAGCTTGGCGTTGCTGAAGGCCAGTTGGGCGTCGTCCATCTGCGGGTTGTCTTTCTGGATCAGCGCGTTTCCGGGAGCGGGATTCTTCAGGTAGCTCTTCCAGCCCAGCGCCGAGGCCTCGACGAACCGCTTTACGATATCGCCCCGGTTCTTCGCGGTCTTGGTCAGGGTCACGATGGTTTGCGCGTAGGGCGGATAGCCGTACCTGGCCAGATGGAAAATGACCGGTTTCACGCCGCCCTTCTCGATGGCGTAGGGCTCGGACGTGATGTAGCCCTGCTGTGCGATGTTCTTGTCGATCAGGAACTGCTGCACGGAGTAGGAGTAGGGCCGCTTCTGCGCTTCGGTGAACCCGTACTTCGCCTTCAGCCAGGGCCAATACGTGGTCTCGCTGGCCTGGCCGATCAGCAGCGTGCGGGTCTTGAGGTCCTCAATTTTCTTTACGTCCGGATGTGCGATCAGTCCGACCGGTTCGCTCTGGAAATTGGCGGCGACGGTGATCAGCGGCAGGCCCTGCTCGATGGCGTTGACGGTGGCGACGTCGTAACCCATGACGAAGTCGGCTTTTTCCGCAAGCAGCAACTGGTAAACGTTGACCTGCGGCCCGCCCATGCCGATTTTCACCTCCAGGCCGAATTTTTCGTAGATGCTTTCCGCTACGGCCTGATAGAAGCCGCCATGCTCGGCTTCGGCGTACCAGTTGGTGAGGAAGGTGATTTTGTCCAAGGCCTGGGCCGTCGTGGCACTCAGGACGAAGATCAGAGTGGCCGCGACGCGGGCGGGGGTTTTCATTCTGCGTGACTCTTGGGGGGGCGGATGCGGGAGTTTACGCTGGTCGGACTGTTCCAGCTCAGGGCTGGTATTTGCCCGCTGAGAATGCGCCTCCTCCACCCGGAAAAATTTTTCGTTCGGGTGGTGTTACTTCGGGGGAAGGCAAAACCTGGAGATGGTCCGACCCGATTCACGGCCGAATGCGGTGTTGGCCGCCTCTTTTATGGAATTTAAACTTCGCCGTAGGTCCCTGGCGAAGCGCCGTTTACGGCCTGAACGACCATCAGGATGGCGCGTTGGATGCGTGGCCAGCTCGGCGTCGAGAGCGCAACGATTGCGATGCGCCGGGACTGGAGGTATCTACTGATACCTCAGGTTGCGGTCGGTCGTGACGAGAACCTCGAACCCTTCCTTCTCGGCTACATCGAGCAGCTCCCCGTTCTTGAGTTTCGACCACCCAAGTTCGTAAGCGGTCATCACTTCATGTGGTGTCAGTGACTGACGCATGGGAACCGGAGTGCCTTGATCGAACAGGACGCGCAATTACGCCGGGGCCAGGGCGCTGCGGGTCGCGTGCTCCAGGACGGAACGGACCTGATCAGGCGTTACGCCAGGAAACCATTCCACGAACTGCGAGACGAGAGCACCGTCTTCCAGGTTTTCGAACAAGGCTGCCACAGGGACACGGGTGCCGCGGAACACCCAGGTTCCACTCACACGTTCCGGGCCCCGCTCAACGGCTGGACAAGAGGACCAATCGATCATGATGAAGTGGTATCACCTCAGCCCCGAGGCGGCTAACAGCTCCCTTTCGGGCGGTGCTGTTTCGTGGCGTCAAAACGTGGCGCGGGTCCGACCCGATGTACTCGAAAATGTATTGCGGGGTCGGGCCTGCATAATTGCATACTGCACCAAGATACTTCTAATATGCATTTATGCAAGCCTGACCCCACCGGTCCCACCGGTCCACGCGGAGCAGGCAAAAGGCAAGGCCTGACCCCCATGTGACCTATACGCCTCGTCACCTGCGCCAACCTTGCGGTGCTTTGCGTGAATGCCCAGTTCGCTTTTCACCTTGTCGACGAAACGTTTGCTTCCGACCGCGAGCGATTCGGACCAGCGATGAGGCAGATGCCAGACATGGCCGGGCAGAAAATGGCGGTTGGCACGCGGCATCGCTTCACTCCCTTAAAGCGTGCTTTTTACTACCGAAAAGACGCGTCTAAGCGCTAAAACCGAGCCTATATTATCGATTTATATCTGTGGTTCAAAGTGTTGCGGTGGTCCGACCCCTATCGGGGACGCCGCAAGAAAAATACAAGGATGGTCAGCCCCCACGCAGCACCCTTCGAGGCTGGTTGCGGCTTGAAGGCCGTTTTGTTCAACACAGTGGCAACACCCCAAATAATGAGTCCATATACAAGCCAATCGACGAGCATTGAGTATCTCCTTCGCCCTAAACGTCCGCGTTGTGGCGCGCTGAAGGAGGCGCGCAGTGCCGATGCGCAAGCGTCGCTCACCAGCGCGCTGTTAGAGCGCACCTTTTTACTTGCGCGGGATGAGCTCGAACGTGGAAAGGATGGCGTGGAAATCATTCGCGACCATACTGAATTTGCTTTGAAAGCTTTGGCATCCGACCACGATCGCTTCGCCGCGATGTATGGTCCTGTGAACCAGATTACCCATTTTAAATTGACCTTCGGTGCCGGAGTAGATGACACGCCGCGCCTTTAGGCCACCTAGGAGCACAACGTCAAAGAGATGGATCTTGATGTCCGGTATCGTGATCGAATTCAGCTTCGCGTAGTCGACTTCAGTAATACGCGCCAAGAACTCCTCGGGAGTAGCATCTTCAGTGCCATGAACTTTCGCGCGGCGAACGAAACAACCGACGAAATTGCCTTTGAGCTTACCGTAAGCCGTCCAAACATCCGTTTCTGTGGGACCAACTACAGTCCAATCAGCGGGGAACGCGATCCGCACTCCCTGTTTAGTGCTCGAGTAAACCTTGCTTTGTGACCAGGAATGAGGAGGAGCCAAGCACGAGACCAGCATGACAAGGCCAAGCAGGGGGCGGCAGTAGCGGCGGCTCATCGCGTGAATGTGCGCTCTAACGGCGAAGGCCCGCAGGGCCGTAGTCCGCTGGACTGCCGGGTTGGGGGTCAGCGGTCATGACGGACAGAGAGGTTTTCACCGACTGGCTTTCCCTGTTGCTGTGGTACTGGCAGGGCGATAACCCTGTGTCAGGCGACGCATTGGCGGAAAAGATCATGGATGTTTGGGACGAGCATCAAAAATCCGTCTCGCTACTTTCGGCACATCGGTTCCCAGACGCAGAAGAGCTTCTGCAAGAGATGGGAAAGCCTTCAAGTCGTACTGGAAGCCTTTCACCTCATGAATGTCAGGATGGGTGTCAAGGCGAATGAACGAATACACACCATCAACTACCGGCGCATCAGTGAGGGCGCCATGCACAAGGTCATGGCGCGTTTGCGTAAGAGCCTCGAAGGCTCTGACGAGAGATTCTATTTCAGTGCGGAACGGAGCCAGAGAAGGTATGTGTGCGGCGCACTCTTTAACGAAGGCGATCTTTGCGGAAAGCGGCTTTGGCATCTTCTTTTGCAACTTGTTCCCGTCGTACTCACGGAAAAGCGTATTAACGAGAAGCTCAAGTGACTGTTCGCAGTGGCCCCAATTGACGACGACAAACCCAATCGTCTTGAACAGCGACTCGGCCGTGCTTCCTGAATTGACCCCTGGTAGCGAAACGTTCATAAAGACCCCCAACGCAAAGGTGAGGGGCGCGGAGCCGGCGGCAACGCCGCTTGCGGAGCGTCCCTCTCGACTGATGGGTTAGCCGCAGATGATCGGCGCAACTGCATCATATGCTCGTGCCACAGCAATAGATAACAGGCCAAGAGCAAACGCCCACCTTTGAATGATGTCTTTGGCTTCGTGCCGTCTACCAACCTTGTTAAGTTGCTCAGCATACCGCGCGGCATTCTCGCCAACCTGATGAATTACGGCATCAATCGCCATGACCTCCCCGGTCTGCGCAATTCGTGCTGACGCAACCCCTGATGCCTGGGCTTGCTCAAATTGACTCTTGTTGTTTTCGAATTCGTTCTTTCGATTTCGGAGATAGATTACTACCGACAGATGCTCCACCTTCGATAGCCCTACCAGCCCAGAAATTGCAAACCCGGCCCACCCAATAATTTCCGTTATAACGCTTACATGGCTGTGGCCAGTAAAGGCGGCAGTCTGGATGGCAGCGCCAAGAAGAGTGAACGTCAAGCCGAGAAAATAGAACTCGAATTTTTCGAGGATTGAGTGTGGCGTTACGGCGGATTCCGATGGCATCAACAGGGCGTCCTTCTGCGGCTAACGAATGAAAGGGACTTCCCCGTCCCGAGAAAGCGGCGGTGAAGCCGCACG
>CAYODB010000228.1:2804-6073 GCA_964402495.1 uncultured Bordetella sp. | reverse complement strand
CCCCTCGCCCCTGAATTTTCATGGCTTTTGAAACTTGCACGTCGTCGGCAGCACCGTGGCCCTTGCCTCGATGCGCGCATCGGTGCGGAAGCCGAAGCCGGTCTTTTCCACGTCGTACTTGACGTCCTTGCCATTGGCGCGCACCAGCGTCGAAATGAACAGCGGCTGGATCACCTGGTGGTTGTCGGCCCTGACCTCGATCTGCCCGGCGTCGTCGTCATACTTGACCGCTTCCATCGCGGTCACGACTTTCAGGGTGTCGGCGGTTTTCGCCTGCTCGATGGCGCGTGCCAGCGTTTCCACAGAATTGCGGATGGACGAGTAATACAGGTCGTCCTTGACGTCCGGGAAGCGCGTGCGATAGGCGACGGTATGTTCGCTGGCGCCCTTGCCGCCGATGTTCGAGTGCCAGGTGGTCACCTGCTTGACATGGCCGGCGCCGGCTTCGCCGAGCGCCGTGACGACACCGCCCGCACCCGTGTAGTAGGTGTAGTAGTCGACCTTGAGCCCCGCCTCCTTGCCTGCCTTGACCAGCAGGGCGAGATCGTTTCCCCAGTTGCCGGTGATCACGCTGTCGGCGCCGGATGACTTGATCTTGCTGACATAGGGCGCGAAGTCCTTCACCTTGCCGAGCGGATGCAGGTCGTCGCCGACGATCTCCACGTCAGCCCGCTTCGTGTTCAGCATGGCACGGGCGGATTTCGCCACAGCCTGGCCGAAGGAATAATCCTGGTTGATCAGGTAGACCTTCCTGATGCCCTTCTGCTGGGCCATGTAGTCGGTAAGCGCCTGCATCTTCATGTCGGCATCCGCATCGAAGCGGAAGTGCCAGTAGTTGCACTTTTCGTTGGTCAGTTGCGGATCGACCGCGGCGTAATTCAGGAAGATCACGGCCTTGTCGGGATTGCGGGCGTTGTGCTTGGCCACGGCATCCGACAGCGCGATTGCCACGCTGGAGCCGTTTCCCTGGGCAATGTAGCGAATGCCCTGGTCGATCGCCTGCTTGAGCACCAGCAGCGCCTCCTGAGGGCTGGTCTTGGTGTCGAACGGCACCACTTCGAGTTTCTTCCCGCCCAGCACGCCGCCGCGCGCATTCACTGCCTCGGTGGCGATCTGGTAGTGGCGCAGGCCTATTTCGCCGATGTTGGCGAACGGACCGCTCAGACCCTCGATGAAGGCAATGCGAACGGTTTCCTGCGCCGAGGCCGCGCATGCGAACCCGCACAGCCACAGGCTCAGTACGATTGTGGACTTCAGTTTCATCAACATGACCTCCTCCTGGAGGGACGTGCGACGCCGCGCCACGGTGCGTTGCCTTACCGACCGTAACCTTTTAGTGGATTCCACGCGGGAGGCGCGATCGTCGGCGTCATACTGGTTATTGATTTATCGGTGTGTGCCACGTTCTTTCGTTTCGCTCGCCGACCTGGTCGAGCGCAGCGGATCCGGCCCGACTGCACGCACTGGATTCTATTCGCAAAGCGGAACCGTTGTAAACCGAGTGGCGGGAATCCGGCGGGCTGCATATTTCCCTTACACGGCAGCGCAGCAATTGCGTGGCCACTCAAGCTGCTAGAATCGGCCACCCAATAATGTACCGGCAAGAGGAGCCCGCGATGCAAGGCCTGATGATGGATATGCCGCTGCTGATCTCTTCGCTGATCAAGCACGCGGACCGCTACCACGGCGACACTGAAATCGTTTCCAGGATGGTGGAAGGCGGCATTCACCGCTACACCTACCGCGACGCTCACCGCCGCACCCGCCAACTGGCGAACGCGCTGGCTGCCCTGGGCGTCAGGATGCACGACCGGGTCGCCACCCTCGCCTGGAACGGCTTCCGCCACCTGGAGGCCTATTACGCGGTGGCCGGCATGGGCGCCGTATCCCATACCGTCAATCCGCGCCTTTTCCCCGAGCAGGTCGTCTACATCATCAACCATGCGGAGGATCGCTACGTCTTCGTCGACCTCACTTTCGTGCCGCTGGCCGAGGCCATCGCCGACAAGTGCCCCGGCGTGAAGGGCTGGATCATCATGACGGACAAGGCGCACATGCCGCCGTCGAAGCTGAAGAATGCGCTGTGCTACGAGGATCTGGTCAACGCCCATAGCCCCGAGTTCGACTGGCCGGAGTTCGACGAGCGGACTGCCTCGTCGCTGTGCTACACCTCCGGCACGACCGGGAACCCCAAGGGTGTGCTCTACAGCCACCGCAGCACCCTCATCCACTGCTACGCGTCCAGTATGCCGGACGCACTGAACATCTCCGCCCGCGACGTCATCCTGCCGGTGGTACCCATGTTCCACGTCAATGCCTGGGGCCTGCCGTACTGCGCGGCCATGGTCGGCGCCAAGATGGTGTTTCCCGGCGCCGGTCTCGACGGGGCGAGCGTGTTCGAGTTGTTCGAGAAGGAGCAAGTGACGGTCTCAGCCGGGGTGCCTACGGTCTGGCTGGGCCTGCTCGCCTTCATGAAGCAGAATAACCACCGCTTCAGCACACTCAAACGCACCGTGATCGGCGGCTCGGCTTGCCCCCCCGCGATGATCCGCAGCTTCGAAACGGAATACGGTGTCCAGGTCATCCACGCCTGGGGCATGACAGAGATGAGCCCGCTGGGTACGGTGAATACCTTCAAGTCCAGGCACGAAGGCTGGGACGGCGAGCAGCGTCTGGCGCTGCAGAACAAGCAGGGCCGGGCCGTTTACGGCGTCGACATGAAGATCGTCGACGATCAGGGCAAGGAGTTGCCGTGGGACGGCAAGGCGTTCGGCGACCTCATGGTGCGCGGCCCCTGGATCTGCAGGGAGTATTTCAAGGCCGAGGGCGGCAACTCACTGAGCAAGGACGAACACGGGCACGAATGGTTTCCGACCGGAGACGTCGCCACGATGGATCCCGACGGCTACATGCAAATCACCGACCGCTCCAAGGACGTGATCAAGTCAGGCGGCGAATGGATCAGCTCGATCGATCTGGAGAATACCGCCATCGGCCATCCCGCCGTAGCCGAAGCGGCAGTGGTCGGCATCCGGCATCCAAAATGGGATGAACGGCCGCTGCTGGTCATCGTCAAGAAAAAAGATGCGCATCTCACGCGTGAAGACATGCTCAAATTCTTCGAAGGCAAGGTCGCCAAGTGGTGGATCCCCGACGATGTCGTGGTGGTCAAGGAACTCCCCCATACCGCCACCGGCAAGGTGCAGAAACTGGCGCTGCGCAGCGAGTGGGCCAACCACCTCGCCAACGCCCAGTAGAACCCCGCCGGG
>CAYODB010000228.1:0-2794 GCA_964402495.1 uncultured Bordetella sp. | reverse complement strand
GTGTTCGTTGACCAGCTCCCCCATACGGCGACGGGCAAGCTGCTGAAGACCAGGCTGCGCGAGGACTTCAAGGACTACAAACTTCCCACGGCCTGAAAAGCCGTGAAGGCCGTGAATATCGTGAATGCCGGTCTGAAGCCCTAGAGAGGTATTACGACATTCACGATATTCACGGCTTTTGCGGCTAGTAGCCTTTTTTGCGGTCCACTACACCGAGTGGCTGCTCTCCGCGTTCCAGGCGCCTGATGTTCTCGATCACCTGGATTTCCGCCGCGGCGATGATGGTCGGCGCGGCCGCATGCGGCGTGACGACGATTTTCGGATGGCGCCAGAACGGGTGCGATGCCGGCAGCGGCTCCTCGCGGAACACATCGAGCATGGCGCCGTCGAGCTGGCCGGAATCCAGCGCCGCGATCAGGTCGGACTCGACCAGATGCGTGCCCCGCCCGATGTTCACGACGTAGCTCCCTCTGGGCATGGCGGAGAAGGCGGAGGCATTCAGGATATCCCGCGTCTCTGCGGTCAGAGGCAGGACATTGATGACGACGCGCGACCGGGCAAGGAAATCCTTCAGGCGATCCCGGCCCCCGAACACCTCGACACCTTCCAGCGAACGTGGAGCCCGCGCCCAGCCCGCGACCGGATAACCGCAGGCCGCCAGGCGCGAAGCGACCAGGCCTCCGATCACACCCAGTCCCATCACCCCCACAGGCCAGTCACCGGCGAGCGCCCAGGGAATGCGACGCCAGAGGGAATTTCGCTGCTGCGCTGGGTAGGTCTGCATGTGCCGCTGGAAATGCATTACGGCATACATTGCGTACTCGGCCATCGGTGCCGGCATGCCCGCCCCGAGCAGCCGGATCACGGGAATCGATGCCGGAAGGTCCGGGTCCGACAATACCCCGTCGACACCCGCGCCCAGAACCAGGATGGCTTTCAGATTGGGCAAGCGCGCGAGCAGACCTGGTTCCGGCCGCCATACAAGGGCGTAACGGATGTCTTCCAGCGGCCCGCAATCCGGCCAGATGCGGAAGCCCATGTCCGGAAACGCCCGAGAGAACGCGCGGCGCCAGAGTTCCGGCGGATCGGAGTCGCTGCTGAACAGGAGGGTCACGGCGATACGTTTTTTAGCAGTGGCGTTGATGCTACAGTGCCAGCAGATCGCGCGCCATTCCAGCAAGACATAAAAGGGGAGCAGAAATGAGCAAGCTTTACGCCGCGCCGCAGCGCGCATTCCAGGACATGTTCGACACCCGGCGCATCGCCGATGCCGCCGAGCAGATCATCGTCCACCCGGAAGTGGCGGACGACGAGAAGGCCTTCATCGAAAGCCGCGACATGTTTTTCCTGTCGACGGTCGACGCCCGCGGCTTTCCTACCTGTTCCTACAAGGGCGGCGATCCCGGCTTCGTAAAAGTCGTGGACAAACGCACCATCGCCTTCCCCAGCTACGACGGCAACGGCATGTTCTATTCGATGGGCAACATCCGCGGCAACGCCCGCATCGGCATCCTGTTCATCGACTTCGAAACGCCGCATCGCATGCGCCTGCATGGCACCGCGACCATCGACGAAAACGATCCGCTGATGATGGACTACAAGGACGCGGACATGGTGGTGCGGGTGCGCGTCGAGGAACTTTTCATCAATTGCCCGCGCTACGTTCACCTCTACACCAAGGTCAAGCCTTCGCAATATGTCCCGCGCGATGGGTGCATCACGCCCTACGCGGTGTGGAAGCGCATCGACGCCATCCAGCCTGCGCTTACTGGGCGCGACCAGGGCAAGGCCGAAGGCGCCGGCGGCCTGATTACCATGGATGAGTACTTTGCGAAGGTGGGGAAAGGGGAAGCATGAAGCGCCGTGAATGCCGTGAATAACGTGGCGCCACCGGCGAATCGGAAAACGGTGACTATCGAGAACATTTCAACAGCCTGAGAGCCTCAATGATTCTTGCAGGACAAAGTCCTCACAGACTCCAGACGTGAGTCGTCACGCCATTCACGCCATTCACGCCATTCACGATATTCACGGCTCTTACGGCGCCGTTGTCTCCAGATTGTCGATCAGGCGAGTATTTCCAAGCTTGGCGGCGCCCAGTACGACGAGCGCCTTGTCCTGGGGTTCGGGGCGCATCACGGCGCGCTGATTTCGCACCACAACGTAGTCGACTTGCCAGCCGTGGCGGGCCAGAAGCGCACCCGCTGCATATTCCATTGCTATGAAATTGCGGTCGCCACCGACCACCGCGTCCCGAACGCCGACAATGGCTTCGCGCAAACGGGTCGCTTCATTGCGCTCCGCGGGCGAGAGAAATCTGTTGCGCGATGACAGCGCGATGCCGTCTTCCGCGCGGACCGTTTCCGCCGGAATGATGCGGATGGGCAACGCAAACTGCTCCACAAGCTGGCGCACGATGGCAAGTTGCTGGTAATCTTTCTTGCCGAACACGGCGTACTGGGGCTGCACGGTATTGAACAGCTTCAGCACAACCGTCGCCATGCCGCGGAAATGCCCGGGACGGAAACGCCCCTCCAGTTTATTCGCGACCTTCGGAAGATCCACGTAGAAAGTCTGCGGCTCCGGATACATTTCCTTTTCATCCGGCGCGAACACGATGGTATTGCCGGCAGCCTCCAGCTTCGCGCAGTCGTCGGCGAAAGTGCGCGGATATTTTTCGAAGTCCTCGCCCTGCCCGAACTGCAGCCTGTTGACGAAGATGGTGGTAACCGTGACCGGCGCCTGGGATTTCGCGATGTGCACCAGGCTCAGGTGGCCATCGTGGATGTTGCCC
>CAYODB010000227.1:0-6178 GCA_964402495.1 uncultured Bordetella sp. | reverse complement strand
CACGTTCGGCCTCATAGGTCGCGTCGATTGTCTATCCAGCCTCAGTAGCGCATCGATCTTTTTGTATGTACACTATGCGGTGTGCGAATCTCTTACGATCCGGCAAAGAACCAACGGAACATCCGTATCCGTGGGTTCTCGTTTGAATCTGCCGCCGAGTTCGACTTCGAGAACGCCCTGTACGCCGTTGACGAACGACATGACTATGGAGAAACACGCTACATAGCTTTAGGCATGCTCGGCGTTCGACTGCACGTTCTTTGTTTTGCTGAGACTGCGGACGGTATTCGCGTCATCAGCTTCCGAAAGGCTAACGCACGCGAGGTGAAACGCTATGCCAAAGCTCAAGCCACTGACTGACGCCAAGGGCGAGGTCAGGGAAATCACTGCAAAGGACCTGAAGCAGTTTCGTCCCGCACGTCAGGCCCTTCCGGGTTCGCTTCGACGCAAAGTGGGCGTGCGTGGAGCGCAGAAGTCTCCGACGAAGGAACGCATTACGATTCGGCTATCGCAGGAGGTAGTTCAGAGTTTTCGAGCCACCGGCGAAGGCTGGCAGACACGCGTGGACGCTGCGCTTCAGGATTGGTTAAGAAAGCACAAGCCGGCGGCGTGATCTTACCGAGAATGAGAACATGAGGCCGAACCATGCCATGCAGCGGACAGTCACCAGCGGCCTTCGTCTACTGGTTCCCGCCGCTGATGGCAATCGTTAGGCCACTTTGCAGCGATGAACATCCGCCTTCCGCAGTTGTATCCGGTCACCAGCGCCGACCAGTACAAGCTTCATCTCGCGTGTTGGAACGGAAAAGATGATCCGCTCGACGTCTTCGTGCGTGATCGAGATGAATGGAATGGCTGGAATAGTTGGCGGGGGCTCGTGACGACTTTAATCGCCAGTTTATTTTCTCGCTGATCGACTATTACCATGAAAGGGACAGATGGCTGTTCGGAGGTGCATTTCGGATACTCGCACGCAGTCCGAATAACCATTCCAGAGGCTACGAAATCGAATTGTTGGATGAAAGCCGTCCGTTCATTGGCCGATTGAAACTCTGCCGCTGGTGCGCAGCAGTCTTCGAAATCCGAGAGCATCAACATTGATACTGGAGCGATCATGATAGAAGAGGAAGAGCGTAACTACGAGCTGCTTCTGGAGTTGGCCGCAGCATTCAATGCGCACGACTTGGACAGGATCATGTTGCATTTTGCCGAGGACGCGTCGTTAGACATGCCTAGGGGCAGTAAGCCGTGGGGCACGCGCTTTATTGGCAAAGATGGTGTGCGCAAGGGGCTGGCGATGCGATTCGAAACGACCCCCGACGTGCACTATGGCGAGGCTCGGCACTGGGTATCGGGCCGCCTGGGCGTATCAGAGTGGTTGCTGACTGGAACGACCAGGGAGGGCCGCAAGGTAGAGGTTCGAGGGGTGGATCACTACGAGTTCCGAGGCGGGAAGGTGATCCGCAAAGACGCCTATTGGAAGATCGTTGAGTGAGCGGCCGGGAAGATAGGCCGCCCAACCAATCATTCCAGCCGACGCCTAGCGGCGCGGCTGAATTCGGTCGTTGGGCGGCTCGCATGCAGTCGCGAAAAGGAATTGGAGCCCCGGTGGCCTGCCCGCTGCCAGGGATTGCGCGGTGAAGCACACCGATGAGAGGAGCAAACCATGATCTGTCGCACGAATGCTGTTGTTGTACTTTTTCTGCTCTCAGTATCGACGCCCGTTTTTGCGGAATCTCCAGGGAGAGCGATCATGACTGACGAGGAACAAGGCAACTATGAATTGCTTCTCGAGTTGGGTGCGGCATTCAATGCACACGCCCTGGACAGGATCATGGTGCACTTTGCCGAGGACTCTTCGCTGGATATGCCCCGGGGCAACAAGCCGTGGGGTGGGGTACTCGCTTCACCGGAAAGGATGCCGTGCGTAAGGGGTTGTCGATGAGATTCGAAACGACCCCTGACGTGCACTATGGCGACGATCGGCACTGGGTGTCGGGTCGCATGGGCGTGTCAGAGTGGTTGCTGACTGGAACGACGAGGGATGGCCGCAAGGTAGAGGTTCGAGGGAGTGATCACTACGAGTTCCAGGGCGGAAAGGTGATACGCAAAGATTCCTACTGGAAGATCGTTGAGTGAACCCAACACAAGGCGCTCAAGCCGAGCGGTTTACAGTGCCAGCGCAGTGGCATCGGTGCAAAGTCCTGTGCGCCGCTCACGGTCGCAGCTTGCTAAAGACGAAGCCCCTGTCCTTCTGCGCAGTGTGGCAGGTGTGGCAGGCGGCCAGCGCATTGGCACCGACCGCGCGCTCGGCCTTGCTGTCGCCCTTAAAGCCCTCGTAACCCCAGCCGCCGGTCGCGGCAAATTTCTTGGCGTCTCGGTGCATCACGCCGACCACCTTGCGCGCACCCTCGGTGACGGCGTTGTCGGCGGATTTCGCCTCCAGCAGATCGAACACGATCACCGCGCCGTCGGGCCAAGTGCCGCTCTTGTAGCCCTTCACGGCGGCCGCATTGGCGTAGAGGTGGTGGATACCCCCGAACGCATCGTACAGCGGGTGGCCCGAGTTGATGACCATGCTTTTGACGTGATGCCACTCACGGTAGTTCTGTGGATAGGGGACGGCTTCAGTGTCCGCGGCAAGGGCCGCCGTGGTGCTCATGAGTGCCAGAATGAATACAGGAAGGTGGCCCATGAAATACTCCTTTCGAATAAGATTTGTCGGTGCGGCAAGCGCAAATGTACAGGCCGCAAGCGGCGGCGAAAGGCGGGCACCAAAGCGTGGGGTAGGCACCAAATGGTGCAACTTGTTGAATCGGCAGCGGAGATTTTTTTCATGGAAACATCCAGCGTGCATCAGATGGTGGAAAGCGTAATCGGCTGCAAATGGTCGCTGACCGTGATTGACCTGGTGCGCCATGGCGTGCACCGGCCCGGTGCCATGGAACACGCCGTCGACGGCCTCAGCGCCAAGGTGCTCAACGAGCGCCTAGTCAAGCTGGTGCGCTTCGGCATCCTGGAAAAGACCAGCTACCCGGAGGTGCCGCCGCGCGTTGAGTACAACATTACCGCCTTCGGCCGAGAGTTCGCGCAATTGCTCGATCAGGTGGATCAATTGGAACAGCGCATCGGCTCACAGTCGCCGTAATATCGGCGCCGAGTTCTGTCAGTGGACTCGACTTGCCATGTCCTGCAAAAGCGTATCGCCCATCCCGGCGCTCAACACGGGCGCTGCGCGATACGGCCGCGCAGCGCCGGTTATTACGTTCGGCCTCGCTCTGAGCCCTCGTCGATGAGTCAGACGCCCACGATTGCGACGAGGGGTATGGCGCTTGGGGACGGCGGCGGCACCGACGCCGAGAGAATGTGCCGGCTGTTCGCTGGCGCGTTGCGAGTGGCAGGGCTTCGGATCAGCATTTTGTGGTGGCGACACCGAGGCCCAACCTGACGCTCGAGCGGACCCGCCGGCAAGCGGCTTCTTTTCTGGCGGAAGGCCGGTGGCGGCGGGCCGCTCAGCTTGGACATTGGGCGGCACAAAATGTGGCCGTTGCGCCTCGTTAGCGTATTTGATAACCTGCATTCATGGCGTTTGAAATCGCGTAATTCCATGAACACGTGCTTGCCTAGATTGAATCTTGGCCAGTTGATGTCCTCGCAGACTATGCGCGCCTTGTTGAGCTTCTGGCCGAATACGGCCCCAGTCTTCGCCTGCCGCACTCCCGCGCCTTTGGCGACGGATTGTTCGAGCTGAGGCCACGTGGTCGGGCTGGCATGGGCCGCGCGTTCTACTGCTTCTTGGTGGGCAAGCGTGTCACGGTGTTGCACGCGTTCATCAAGAAGACTTAACAGACGCCCGACCGTGAACTGAAACTGGCGCGCAAGCGCTTCAAGGAGTTACAAGATAGCTGAGCTTAAGTACAAATCTGTGCCCCATGTCCACAAGGCGTTCCTTGAAAAGGCTCGTGCGCGCAAGGGCTTCCGCGAAGCCTACGACGCATTGGCGCTGGAATATCAAGTGGCCGGTCAAATGCTCAAGGCACGCTCTCGCGCTGGTCTTACCCAGGATGCCGTCGCGGAACGCATGGGCACTACCAAGAGCGCAGTCTCCCGCCTTGAGTCGGCCGGCAAGCACGCCCCATCGCTTGCAACGCTCAAACGCTATGCAAGCGCTGTAGGGTGCGAGCTCCAAGTCAAGCTGGTGCGCCAGAAAGCAACGTGACGTCCAACCAGTCATTCCAGCCGACGCCTGGCAGCGCGGCTGAATTCGGGCGTTGGGCCTATGCGACTGTCTTCTTAAACACGGCAGGTTTTCATTCCGTGGTTCATCATTCTAGGCTCAGTACCCAATGTCTCATACGTCCGGTTCAAAGGAGGGTAAAACATGGGCGAATTAAATTCTCCAAGTGTTGTTGCGATCGGTGCCTCAGCTGGAGGCTTAGCGGCCTTTCAGGAGTTGATTGAAAACTTACCTACGGACACAGGAATGGCGTTCGTATTGCTATCACATATTCTGCGCGGATCAAAAAGTCTGCTCCCCGAGATTCTTTCCCGTTCAACGAAAATGCCAGTTACCCAAGTGGCGAAAGAACATCAAGAAATACTTGCTGATCACATCTACATTCTACCTCCGGATAGATTCATGGAAATCGAAGGACACTCACTCTTACTCATTCCTCGCCCTGACAAACCTGTGAACAACGCCATTGATCACTTCATGTATTCTCTAGCAAAAGATCAAGCCCATGGGTCTATAGGAATCATCCTTTCCGGAGAAGGTTCCGATGGTGCAGAAGGTCTTAAGATTCTGAAAGAAAAAGGAGGTGTAACCTTCGCCCAGACACCTGATACCGCTGCTTCAGAATCCATGCCGATAAACGCAATCGAAATTGATCATGTGGATCACATCCTCTCGCCTAAGGAAATCGCCAATAAATTGGGTTCCATCGCATGGCGAACCTCCTATATCGCAAAGAATTCACTCAAAATTCTTTGGATGAGGGACCGTGTTTAGCAGCGCAATAAGCCTTGAAGTAAAGAAGGCCTAACCAGGCGCTTAAAGCGGACGCCCAGGAGCGCGGCGCTTCGAGCGAACTTGGTTGGCGGCGCCGCTTAGCTTGTCGTTGGGCATGTTTGACGAACCTACGTCAGCGAGTTACTTGCGTCGGTCCTTGAAATGAAGGCCGGAAAGTCCGGTCGCGTTCATCGGGTTTCGCTGTCTGACGTGACGCAGGCCAGAGCAAAGTTCGGCCTTTCGCAGACTCCGTTTGCTCAAGTCCTGGGAGTATCAATCAGGACGCTTCAGGAGTGGGAGCAGGGGCGGCGCAAACCATCTGGAGCCGCCCAAGCCTTACTTACCATAGCGGCCAAGCGCCCCGAAGTGATCCGAGAAGTATTCGCACTGTAGTTGCGACGCATGCCCAACCCGGCGCTGGTTCAGACCGTCCGCCTGCGGCGTTGGGTCGCACGAAGCTAGAGCAATACGCGTTCAATTCCGCCGTTGTTGGCCTTGGCAACGTAGTCCGCCATCCAGTTTTCGCCGAGCACGTGCCTGGCGATCTCGACCACGATGTAGTCCGCCGTGGTACCGGAGTCGTTGTCGTAGCGCGACAGGCCCTGCAGGCAGGACGGGCAGGAAGTCAGGATCTTGACGGGTCCCTCATGCCCGTTGGCGCGGATCGCAGCGGCGCCTTTGCGCATTTCCTCTTCCTTGCGGAAGCGCACCTGCGTGGAAATGTCTGGACGGGTCACGGCCAGCGTGCCGGACTCGCCGCAGCAGCGGTCGTTGAGTTTCACGTCGGACCCCATAAGCTTGTTGACCACCTTGAGCGGCTCGTAGGTCTTCATCGGCGTGTGGCAGGGGTCGTGGTACATGTAGCGAACCCCATTCACGCCTTCCAGCCTGACGCCTTTCTCCAGCAGGTACTCGTGAATGTCGAGCAGCCGGCAGCCGGGGAAAATCTTGTCGAATTCGTACTTCTGCAACTGGTCCATGCAGGTGCCGCAGGACACCACGACGGTCTTGATATCGAGGTAGTTGAGCGTATTGGCGACGCGATGGAACAGCACGCGGTTGTCGGTGCTGATCTTCTGGCCCTTGTCCTGCTCGCCGGCCGATGTCTGCGGATAGCCGCAGCACAGGTACCCCGGCGGCAGCACCGTTACCGCGCCCACTTCGTAG
>CAYODB010000226.1:5199-6207 GCA_964402495.1 uncultured Bordetella sp. | reverse complement strand
CCCGCCGAGATGGACCCTGCCCGCGCGGCGATGCTGCAGAACCTCGGCGAGGCTTACTTGCGCACTCCTGAGCGGCCGCAGACCGCGCATGTGCTCGGCCATGACGAATCAGTGCCGCCGACGCACGTCCTGGTCAAGGGCGATTGGAAGAACAAGGGCGAGAAGGTGGAACCGGGCTTCCCTGCTGCCTTGCCTGCACCCAAAATCGACGAGCCCACCAACTACGAGTTCATCCCCAAGCGGCGCAAGGCGCTGGCGCTGTGGCTCACCGATGCCGAGCATCCGCTGGTAGCGCGCGTCATGGTGAACCGCATCTGGCAGGGGCACTTCGGCGAAGGGCTGGTTCGCACCCCCAATGACTTCGGCCGCCAGGGCGAACCACCGACACATCCGGAGTTGCTCGACTGGCTGGCCACCGAGTTCATCCAGCAGGGCTGGAGCCTGAAGAAGGTGCACCGCCTTATCATGCTCTCGCAGACCTACCGTGCATCCAGCGTTGCCGGCACGGAGAGCCTGCGCAAGGATCCGGAAAACCTCTACCTCAGCCGCATGAATCGCCGCCGCCTGGATGGCGACGCGCTGCGTGACACCGTGCTCGCCACCGCCGGCGCGCTGAACCTCAGGATGGGCGGCGTGGGCATCATTCCGCCGCTGACCAAGGAAGAGATCCTGGCCGCGCGGATGCCCGAGCTATGGCCGGCGAATCCCGACCCAGCCGAGCATAATCGCCGCAGCATCTACCTGCAGATGAAGCGATCGCTGACGCTACCGCTGCTGCAAATCTTCGATGCACCCGATTCAGCCACCAGTTGCGCCCGCCGCGAGCGGTCCACCGTGGCGCCGCAGGCTCTGGCCATGATGAACAGCGAGTTCAGCAATACCCAGGCCAAGCGCTTTGCCGAACGTATCCGAAAACAGACCGGCAGCGATCCGGCGGCCTCCGTCAACGCTGCCTGGCAGATCGCGCTCGCCCGCCCCCCGCGCGAGGATGAGCGCGCCACTGCCCTC
>CAYODB010000226.1:0-5189 GCA_964402495.1 uncultured Bordetella sp. | reverse complement strand
GATTCTTCCCGCCGCCGTTTTCTCCAGAGCTCGGGCCTCGGCATCGGCTGGCTGGCCGCGCTGGACCTGCTACAACAATCCAGCTACGCCGCCGGTCCGCCCGTCGATGCGTTGGCGCCAAAATCCGGCCCGCTGTCGGCCACTGCCAAGCGCGTCATCCACCTGTTCATGCAGGGCGGCCCCAGCCAGGTGGATACTTTCGACCCGAAGCCCGTGCTCACAAAACTGCACGGCAAGCATCCGCCCGCCAGCTTCGGCAACGAAGACTTCCAGAACGGCAAGTTCAGCGAGCAGGTAATCCTTGGTTCCAGCTGGCAGTTCGCCAAACACGGCCAGTCCGGCCTGGAAGTCTCGAACATGCTGCCGCACACGGCTAAGTGCGCCGACGATCTGGCCGTCATCCGCTCCTGTTATCACGAAGGCTTCACGCACTCGCAGGCGCAATTCCTAATCAACAACGGCTGGCCACGCATCGGCCGCCCGAGTCTCGGCGCCTGGACCCTCTATGGCCTCGGTTCGGAAAACCAAAACCTGCCGGGCTTCGTGGTGCTGCTCGAAGGCGGTGTGCGCTCCGGCCCCGCCGTCTACGGCCAGGGCTTCCTCCCCGCGGCGTACCAGGGCACCTCCTTCCGGCCAGGGCGCAATCCGATCCTCAACCTGCGCCCATCTTCCGGCATGAACGCCGAAGAACAGAAGGACATGCTGAAGACCCTGAAGGTCTTCAACCAGCAGCACCTGGATGCCCGCAACGGCGATTCGGAACTGAGCGCGCGGCTGTCTTCTTATGAACTCGCGTTCCGCATGCAAATGGCCGCCCCGGAAGCCACCGAAATCAGCGGCGAATCCGATGCCACCAGGAAGCTCTACGGCCTGGATGACCCGGTCAGTGCCGACTTCGGCGGCCGGTGTCTGCTCGCCCGCCGCCTGGTGGAGCGCGGCGTCCGCTTCGTTCAGGTATGGTCCGGCAACGGCATGAACGCCACTGATTGGGACGGCCACATCGACTGCGATAAGAACCACGCGGCCAAGGCTGCGCAGACGGACAAGGCGGTGGCGGGCCTGCTGACCGATCTGAAGTCGCGCGGGCTGCTCGACTCCACCCTCGTCATCTGGGGTGGCGAGTTCGGCCGTAGCCCCACATCCGATGGCGGACAGGACGGCGCCGCGGGCCGCGATCACAATCCCTACGGCTTCAGCCTCTGGATGGCCGGTGGTGGCGTGAAGGGCGGCCAGGTGATCGGCGGCACCGATGAACTCGGGCTTCGTGCCGTCAAAGATCCCGTTCATCTGCATGACCTGCATGCCAGCATCCTGGCGCTGTTGGGTCTCGATCACCTCAGGCTCACGTATCCCTATAACGGCCGCGACTTCCGCCTCACCGATGTCGGCGGCAAAACCGATCTGGCCGAAAAACTCCGCAAAGGATAGCTCCATGCGCGCCCTATTCATAGCCCTTGCTCTGACCGTATCCGCCGCCTGCGCCGCCGGCCCCCAGGAGGGCGTGAAGGAAGCCGCCGAAGGCTGGACCCAAGGCGCCGTAAAACAGGATGCCGCGGCCCTGCAGCGCTACCTGGCCGATGATCTGCAGTACGCCCATGCCGGCGGCCAGTTGCAGGACAAAGGCGCGTACATCAAGGCCGTCACCACCGGGCCGGCACGCTATGAGTCGTTCACTTTTTCCGATTGGAAAGTGGCCGCCTACGGCAAAGCCGCCGTGCTGACCGCGTTTGTTGACGTAAAGATGGCGGGCCGCGACAGCTTTCGCGTGCGCACCTTGCAGGTTTATGTAGAATATAACGGGCAGTGGCAAATGGCCGCTCATCAATCCACCCGACTCAACCGGTAACGCCCTCTGGAGGCTCAATTGAATAGGACCTTGTTGTACCTGTCACTCTCGCTGTATCTTCCCGTGGCGGCGCTGGCTCAGGAATCGCGCGGAACTCTTCTGGGACGAGTTACCGATCAGTCTGAAGCCATCATCGCCGGCGCCAATGTCGAAGCGGCCAACGTCGATACCGGCATCCGCCTCACCTCGAAAACCAATAGCTCCGGCGGCTACATCTTCCCGCTGCTGGCGCCCGGCAATTACAGCATCAAGGTGGAAAGCCAGGGCTTCAAAAACCTTACACGCACCGGCATCCAGGTGCGCGTGAATGACCAGATCACGATCAACGTCGCGCTCGAAGTCGGCCAGGCGACGCAAACCGTGGAAGTCAGCAGCGAGACACCGCTGCTCGACACCTCATCCTCCTCCATCGGCTTTGTGGTCGACAGCAAGACCATCCTTGAGCTGCCGTTGAAGGACGGCATGGTGCTCACCATGGCAACGCTGGCTCCCGGCGTGATCTTCACTCCCGAGTCGGCCGGCTACGTGCGCCCGTTTGACACCAGTTCGCCCTCCACCATGTCGATTGACGGGACGCGTTCGGGCAGCAACCAATTCATGATGGACGGCGCCCCGAACATGCAGGGCACGCAGGTGGCTTACTCCCCACCGCCGGGCGTTGTCGATGAATTCAAGGTGCAAGCCGCCAACTTCGATGCCTCTTCCGGCTTCATGGGCGGCGCCTCCATCAATATGAGCCTGAAATCGGGAACCAACGCGCTGCACGGCCAACTCTACGGGTTCATCCAAAATCCTGTGCTCAATGCCAACCGCTTCTTCCGCCTGCAATCGGGCAAGCCGCAGTTCCGCCTCTATCGCTACGGCGGCAGCGTCAACGGCCCGGTGATGATTCCGAAACTCTACAACGGCAAGAACCGCACCTTCTTCATGTACGGCTATGAAGGCATCTGGAGCTTCGACCCCTCGCCGTTCATCGTGGAATCCGTGCCCAATGCCGCCGAACGCGGCGGCAACTTCTCCGGCCTGCTCAACACCTTCGGCGCGCGCTACCAGATCTATGATCCCTACTCGGTGGCCGCGGCGGGCAACGGACGCTTCAGCCGCCAGCCCCTGCCCAACAACATCATCCCCGCGAGCCGCATCGATCCGGTGGCGCGCAACATTGCCCAGCTTTGGGAAGCGCCCAACCAGACCGGCACAGCCGACGGCACCAACAACTTCGCCCGCGGCCGCAACTCGCAGGACACCTACTGGAACCACATTGTCCGCATCGACCATAACATCTCGGTAAAGAACCGCTTCTATGTCCGCACCAACTTCACCGATCTCCAGCGGCCCCAGAACATCAAACACAACAACGCGGTCGGCGATAACTTCTACCGCTATAACAAAGGCTTCGGCTTCGACGATGTTCACACGGTGTCACCCGGCATGGTGCTAAACACCCGCTACACGCTGACGCGCTTCATCACCGGCAATACGCCTTACCAATTGGATTGGGATCTGGCAGGCCTCGGCTTCTCCCAGGATTACATCCGTCAGATCAACGGCGTCGATCCGCGCTATCTGAAACTGCCGAACGTCAACCCCGCCGGCTACGCGCCGCTCGGCGGCGCAAACAGCCGCAACAACACCGCCACCGACATCCATGAGGCGGCGTTGAACGCTACCCAGATTGTCGGGTCACATACGCTGCGTTACGGCTTCGTCTATCGCGTCTATCGCCGCAACACCTTCAACCTCGGCAACTCGGCCGGCACCCTGAACTTCGATCAAACGTGGACGCGAGGGCCGCTGGACAACTCGCCGACAGCGCCCATGGGCCAGTCGCTGGCCTCGTTCCTTTACGGGCTGCCCGCTTCCGGCAACTTCGTCATTCAGGACAGCTACGCCGAGCAGTCGACCGTACCGGCCTTCTTCCTGCAAAACGATTGGAAGGTCACCCGCAAGCTGACGCTATCGATGGGTATGCGCTTTGAGCGAATGAACCCGGTAACAGAACGCTACAACCGCAGCATACGCGGCTTCGACAACACCGTCGCCAGCCCCATCCAGGCGCAGGCACAAGCCAACTATGCCCGCACCCCCATTCCCGAACTGCCTTCCAGCCAGTTCCGCGTCATGGGTGGACTGAACTTTGCCGGCGCCAACGGGCAGCCGCGTGAACTCTGGAAGACCAACCAGAACTTCTGGATGCCGCGCTTCGGCTTCGCATACTCAGCCACGCCAAAGACGGTGATCCGCGGCGGCTATGGCGTCTTCTTCGATGCGCTGGGCGTGGTCAACATTCACGTCAATCAGGCTGGTTTTAGCCAATCGACAGACCTGGTGTCATCGGTCGATAACGGTCTCACGTTCCAATCCGTACTCCGCAACCCCTTCCCGGGTACGCTGCTGCAACCGCTGGGCGCCGCCGGCGGGCTCGCCACCAACCTCGGTCAGAACGTCAGCTTCTTCCAGAACGACACGACTTCGTCTTACATGCAGCGCTGGCAGGTCGCGGTCCAGCGCGAGTTGCCGGGCCGGTCGCTCATTGAGGTCTCCTACGTCGGCAACCGCGGCACACGCATGCAGATCAATCGCGATCTGAATCCGGTGCCGGAGCAGTACCTGAGCAAGTCGCCGGTGCGCGACGATGCGGCAATAAACCGGCTAAGCGCCCAGGTGGCGAACCCGTTCTACCCGTTACTGCCTAAAACGAACCTCGCCGGCACCACGGTGCAGCGGGCCCAACTGCTGCGCCCCTATCCGCATCTGAACAGCCTTTCGGCGAATGAGAACAATGGCTACTCGTGGTATCACTCGGCGCAGGCGCGCATCGAAAAGCGCATGTCGAGCGGCGTGAGCGTGTCGTTGAGCTATACGTTCTCCAAGCTCATGGAGGCGGTCTCGTACCTCAATGCCTTCGATATCCTGCCTGAAGAAGTAATCTCCTCCCAGGACCGCCCGCATCGCACCACGCTCACGTTCCTTTACGAAATGCCTTTCGGCAAAGGCCGCCAGTGGGCCGGACCTGCCAATCGCGCGGCCTCGTCGCTCATCAGCGGCTGGCAGGTGCAGGGCATCTTCACCGCCCAAAGCGGGGCGCCGCTGGGCTTCGGCAACGCCATCTTCCGCGGCAACCTCGCCGATGTCCAACTGCCCTCCAGCCAGCAGACCGTCAATCGCTGGTTCAACGTCGACGGCTTTGAACGGGACGTGCGGCTGCAACTGGCCAGCAACGTGCGCCGGCTCTCCAGCCGTTTTGCCGGTATTCGCGCCGATGGCCCGAACAACTGGGACCTGTCCTTCATCAAGAATACGCGGATCAACGAACGGGCGCAGGTGCAGTTCCGCGCTGAGG
>CAYODB010000225.1:0-6277 GCA_964402495.1 uncultured Bordetella sp. | reverse complement strand
CCTCGAGCCTGCGCACCCTGCCCTCGTTGCGCGTGCGGCGCGCCTCGATGCCCTTGCGGATCCAGACTTCCTCCTGCGCCAGCAGCTTGTCGAACTTCTGGTTGCTCACGGCTTCGATCGCCAGTTGCTCCGCCTTGCGCCGCTCGTATTCGGAGAAATTCCCCGGATAGGCGGTCAGGCGCCCGCGGTCGAGTTCGACGATGGCGTTCGCGACGCGGTCGAGGAAGGCGCGGTCATGGGTGACGAAGAACACCGCCCCGCCGAAATCGATCAGGGTTTCCTCCAGCCAGAGGATGGAATCGAGGTCGAGGTGATTGGTCGGTTCATCCAGGACCAGCAGTTCCGGATCGCCGGCCAGCGCCTGGGCCAGCGCGACACGTTTTCGCATGCCGCCGGAGAGCGTCTGCACGCGGACATCCGGCGGCAGCGCCAGGCGCGAAAGTACGGTTTCCACCCGCTGCTCGATGCGCCAGCCGTCGCGGCGTTCGAGCGCTTCCTGCGCCTCCTGCAGGCGGGCCAGGGCGGCATCATCCACGGAGTGTTCGAGTGCGTGCAGTGCTTCATGATAGGCGGCGAGCAGGCTCGAGATTTCTCCGAGGCCGGCGATCGTCGCTTCGAATACCGTCTGACCGGGATCGAGCTCGGGCTCCTGCGTTACATAGCCGACGCGCAGTTCCGGGCGGCGCCACACCCGGCCATCGTCGGGCGCCGCCGTGCCAACCAGGATCTTCAGAAGGCTCGACTTGCCCGTGCCGTTGCGCCCGATCAGCCCGGTGCGGCTGCCCGGCTCGACGACGAGTTCAGTCTTGTCCAGCAGCGGCACATGGCCGTAGGCAAGGGAAACAGATTCGAAAGTTGCGATGGGCATGCTGGGCCAGCCTGGAAGAGAGGCGGCATATTAACCGAGAAGCCGTGGCGAACGTGATGGCGGGGAGGAAAACTGTGCTGGGTGCTGGGAAAAAAGAAACTTCTAACGCGGAGCGGCTTCGCACTTACTCAGCACGCAGCACTTACTCAGCACTCAGCACTCAGCACTCAGCATTCTGCACCCAGCACTCAGCACATGCCTTCTCTCCTACCCCGCAGCCGCATGCGTCAGCGCGCGCGGCGCGGGCGCAGGTGCCGCCGCGGCGCGCGGCGCGGCGCGGCGTTCGACCGCTGCGGGCATGTTGGCGAACCACTGCGGGTGCGCGTCCGGCGACGCCCAGACCTGGAAGTGCAGGCGCGAAAGCGCCGGAGCATCGCCAAGCAAGACCGCCTTCTGCTTCGCGCTCAGTGCCTGCGGACCGAGCTTCACGGCGTGATCGACCAGTTGCTGGGCAACCTGCCGGAACGCGGGCGGTTGAAACTGGCGCACGTTGGCGGAGGCGCAGGCCAGGGCATTGGCCAGCGGATCGACCACCGCCTCGACGAATCCGGGCGGCGGCGGCGCCCGCCGCAAATGCTCCTGCATGCGGCGCAGTTCTTCGGGCGAATCGGCTTCCTCCGGAATCAGGAATAACCCGGCCCTGCGCAGCCGCTTGCCCAGCGCAATCCGGCTGGAGTAGACCGACATGGGGATCGACAGCATCAGTGCGCCGACCACCGGCAACAGCCAGAGCAGGAACGGCGGATTGAGCCAGTAGACGCCCGCCGCCCAGACCACGCCGAGCAGGGTATGCAGCCCATGGCGCTGCAAGGCTTCGGCCCAGGTGGTTTGCGTATCCTCCCGTGGCGGCGATTTCCATTGCGCACGCAGGCCCATCAGCGCGGTCACGACGAACTCGGTGTGGAACAGCATGCGCACCGGTGCCAGCAGCATCGAGCTGACGGATTCCAGGAACACGCCCAGCGTCAGCCGCAGGCGGCCGCCGAACGTCTGCGCTCCCTGCACCCAGATCAGGACCACGCTGAGCAGTTTCGGCAGGAACAGCACGGTGGCGGTGATGCCCCAGAGGGTCAGCGCGCGTTCTGCATGCCATTCGGGCCAGATCGGGAACAACTGGTTCGGACTGACAAAATATTGCGGCTCGACCAGCGTGTGCACCGCAAGCAGCGCGGTGGACAGCAGCAGGAACGCGAACCAGAGCAGCGCGGAGAAGTAAGCCATGACGCCGGTGACGAACACCGCGCGATGCGCGGCATGCAGGCCTTCGGCGAGGAACAGCCTGAAGTTGAGCAGGTTGCCATGGCACCAGCGACGGTCGCGCTTGAGCTCGTCGACCAGGTTGGGCGGCATTTCCTCATAGCTGCCCGGCAGGTCGTAGGCCAGCCATACCGCCCATCCGGCGCGGCGCATCAGTGCCGCCTCGACGAAATCATGCGACAGGATTTCGCCCGACATGCTGCCCGTTCCCGGCAGGCGGCCCAGCGCGCAATGCTTGATGAAGGGCGCCATGCGGATGATCGCGTTGTGCCCCCAGTAATGGGACTCGCCCAGTTGCCAGAAATGCAGGCCGGCAGTGAACAAGGGCCCATAGACACGCGTGGCGAACTGCTGCATGCGGGCATACAGCGTTTCGCGTCCGGCCGCGCGCGGCGCGGTCTGGATGATGCCGGCGTTCGGGTTCGCTTCCATCAGGCGCACCAGCGTGGCCAGGCAGTCGCCGCTCATCACGCTGTCGGCATCGAGTACCAGCATGTAGCGGTAGTCGGCGCCCCAGCGGCGGCAGAAGTCCGCGACGTTACCGCTCTTGCGCTTGATGCGGTGCTGGCGCCAGCGATAATGAATCCGGCCGAATCCGCCGACGGCGCGGCAAAGCTCCAGCCAGGCGTGGCGTTCCGCAACGCGGTTGTCGGCATCGTTGCTGTCGCTCAGCACGAAGAAATCGAACCGGCCCAACTCACCCGTTCCCGCGAGCGACTCGTAAGTGGCGCGCAGTCCTGCGAACACACGCGATACATTCTCGTTGCAGATCGGCATGATGATCGCCGTGCGCGCTTCATCCGGGATCGGCGCGGCAGCCGCCGCGGTACGCGAAATTGCGTAGTGGTCGCCGCCGGACAGTTGTACGAAGAATCCCAGCACCGCGGTCCAGAATCCGGCCGAAACCCAGCAGAACAGGATGGCGAACAGCGCGAGGATGGCGATCTCAAGCGGCTGGCGCCCGTGATAAGGCAGCACCGCCGCCATGAAATCCGTGGCCAATGCGGTCTGCAGCAGAACCAGCAGGCCGAGGACGATGCGGCGCACGGCGCCGGTGCGATGCCAGTCGCCGCGCGGATCGGGGGAATCGGCGCGGCGGTCGCGTTCCGGTTTGCGCCACGACGACTCGAGTTGCCAGCCTTTGGGCGGCCAGCGGCGCGGACTCATCGAACTGCGATGCAGGCGCGGCGCCGTGTTCAGGCGCATCCGGCCATTGCGGTCGCGCACGATCGCAAGGTGCCCATGCTCGGTATGGCCGGCGCCAACGGCGGTCTCCAGCCGGTGTTCGAGCGACGCATCCGCCGGATCCTGCGGATCGATCTGGCGGTCGGACAGCGTCCCGTGGAAGTGCGCCATCGCTGCGCTCGAATCGGTGTGATCGGCCGCAGCCTGCGACAGCAGCAGGCGCCGGTGGCCGGACAAGAAGGGCAGGCGCGCCAGGTAGCGCCGGCATGCCTGGGAGGCATGCATCAATCGACTGGCAGTATGTAGCTCCATGTTTCCGATACCTGATTATTGTCCAGACGCAAAAAGGCCCGCAGCTCCGCCGGCTTGCTGTTGTCCACGCGGCGCATTTCCAGAACGAGCCGCCAGCCCCCCGTCGCTTCGTTGCGAAACGTGTGCCTGCGCAGTATCTCGATGCCGGCATCGCTCGAAATCACGCCTTCCAGCCTGGCGTCGGGCGCCAACTTGCGCAGCAGCGGCCCGTCGAAGTCGATGATCATGCCGACGTTGCTGTCGGGGTTGCGCGGGTAGCCATGGCCGCGCCGCGACTGCGTGACCCACGAGTTCGGCGGCCTGGTGTCGACTTCCTTTTGCCAGAGCAATCGATACTCCACGTCCCAGGGCTGCTTCGGCGCAGGCGCCGCATCCGGCACCCAATACGCCACGATGTTGTCGTTCGACTGGTCGGGCGACGGAATTTGCACCAGTTCGATTCGTCCGGGGCCCCACGCACCCTTGGGTTCGACCCACGCCCCGGGCCGGCGTTCATAGCGGGCCTCGAGGTCTTCGTAGCGGGAGAAATCGCGGTCGCGCTGCATGAGGCCGAAACCGATCGGATTCACCGTCGCGAAAGAGGTCACCAGCAGGCGTTTTGGATTCTGCAACGGACGCCAGATCCATTCCTCGCTGGCGGTGTGCACCAGCAGGCCGTCGGAATCGTGCACCTCGGGCCGGTAGTCATCGCCGCCCGAACGCTGGTTCTCGCCATAGAAGAACATGCTGGTGAGCGGCGCCACGCCGAACTTGCCCACTGCTTCGCGCAGGAACAGGCGCGCCTTGACCTCGATCGCGGTTTCGACGCCGGGCCGGAGGATGAAACGGTAGGCGCCGGCCATGCGCCGCGAATCCAGGAGGCCGTAGAGGACCAGTTCCTTCGCCCCTGCAACCGGGCGTTCGATCCAGAATTCGACGAAGCGCGGGAATTCCTCCCCGGACGGAAGGCCGGTATCGACAACCAGGCCGCGCGCCGACAAGCCCCAGTTCTGGTCCTTGCCGACGGCGCGGAAATAACTCGCACCGATGAACGACAGGACTTCGTCCTTGCCCTTGCCGTTGTTGAGCGGGAAATGCACGCGGAAACCCGCGAATCCCAGTCCGGCTGCCTTCTCCGGATCGAGCTTGATGCTGCCGTAATCGAACAGCGCGGGATCGAACCTGAACTCGGTGGCGCCCTGCTCGCCCACCTCACTGATTTTCACCGGCTGGTCGTAGTGGAACCCCTCATGAAAAAAGGTGATCTCGAAGGGGAGTCGGGCGCTGCGCCACAAGGCGTTGTCGGGACGGAAACGGATGTCCCGGTACTGCTGGTAACTCATGCCCTCCAGTTCCCTGGGCAGGTTCGTGGCTGTTTTCTTCCACGGCTGCGCGGCCAGTTGCTCCGCTGCCTTCGCCACATCATCGAAGCCGAAGCCGAAAGCGCAAGGCGGCAGGCCTGCCGCCGCTGTCAGCAGGAGGATCGCAACACAACGGGATGGGTGGAACCGTCGGGGGGAAGTCGGCTGCACCGGCAGTGCGGGAATCATTGGTTCATGTTTCTGCGGAAAGAAGGATTCGTTGCTTTCCGCGCCGGCCTTTTCGACCGATGGCAGAAGCCTGAAGACAGCGCAATCGCTGAACAAGTTCATCCACGCCGCAACCCGTCGCCGGATGGCAACACCCATCGTCCACGACCCCTTAACCGCGAAGGCGCAAAGGAGCCACGAAGGGAAGCGAAAATACACCGGAGGAGAATAGGCATCCGAAGTTACAGTCCTTCTGCAGGACGCGGCCCGGATATCCGGCGTTCGGCCCATGGCGTGCCCTGCCTTTCTTTGCGCGCCCTTCTTTGCTCCTTCGCGCCTGGGGGATAGAGAGGTCCTTGGCGATAGAGAGGCCCTTGGCGGTACAGCGGTACAGAGGCTTTGGTGAGGTCTCGCCGATATCCCCGCGTGCAGAGACTGCCAGGGATTTCGGATAGAATCCGCGCGTCGCCCCGGTAGCTCAGTGGATAGAGCAACCCCCTCCTAAGGGGTAGGTCGCACGTTCGATTCGTGTTCGGGGCGCCAGTCACCTCAAGCACTTGGGTGACGCCACACCCCGATTAGTTGTCTCCCGTCACACTTTCATCACCGCACGGTGCCCGGCCGGGACGAGAAAACCATGCCGGCGCTGTGCGCACAGGCGCACGGCTTCAGCCTGCATGCCGGGGTGCGCTGTGGGGCGCAGGCGTGCCGCGCTCGGCCCACGCTCGCTCGACCGGTCGAAACGCGTCTGCCGGTTCGGGCCGATGCAGGGCACGAAGAATCCACGCCAGAGGGGGAAATTTTCACCAAACACCGTGCAATTGACCGTGTGCCGGGCCGGCGATATAGTCACCGACAGTGAAAAGAGTCGGCGCGCTCAAAAACCAAGTGCAACATTTGTGGGAGAATTGCCATGCCCAAGCGCATCCACTCGCTTGCCACCACCGGTCTTCCGAAAGCCCCCACCGGCATCACCGGCCTCGATGAGATCACCGGCGGCGGCCTGCCCGCCGGGCGGCCGACGCTCGTGTGCGGGAGCGCGGGAAGCGGGAAGACGATGCTCGCCATGGAATTCCTTGTGCGCGGGGCGGAGGAGTTTGGCGAGCCGGGCGTGTTCATGATGTTCGAGGAAAATGCGGCGGAGCTG
>CAYODB010000224.1:0-6282 GCA_964402495.1 uncultured Bordetella sp. | reverse complement strand
TGCGCGACCGCATGGAGATCATTCACCTGCCAGGTTACACGGAGCAGGAGAAGCTCGAGATCGCCAGGCGCTACCTGGTGAAGCGCCAGATCGAGTCCAACGGCCTCAAGCCCGGGCAGGCGACTCTGACCGACGAAGCGATTCGGGCAATCATCGGCGACTACACGCGCGAGGCCGGTGTGCGCAACCTCGAACGCGAGATCGGTTCGGCACTGCGTTCGGCGGCGATGAAAATCGCGGAGGAAAAGGCGCAAACCGTGATCGTGGATGCGGCCGACCTGCACGCGATCCTGGGTGCGGCGCGGTTCGAGAACGAGATCGCGCTGCGAACGGAAGTGCCGGGCGTGGCGACAGGCCTGGCGTGGACGCCGGTGGGCGGGGACATCCTGTTCATCGAGGCCTCCAAGGTGCCGGGTTCGGGCAAGCTGATCCTGACCGGTCAACTCGGTGACGTGATGAAGGAATCGGCCCAGGCGGCGCTGACCCTGGCCAAGACCTACGTCGGCGAATCGCTGGAGAAGCTCGACCTGCACGTGCATGTGCCCGCTGGCGCGACGCCTAAGGATGGCCCGAGCGCGGGTGTGGCGATGTTCCTCGCCTTGATTTCGCTGCTGACCGGCAAGCCGGTGCGCTCGGACGTGGCGATGACTGGAGAGATCTCGCTGCGCGGGCTGGTGATGCCCATCGGCGGCGTCAAGGAAAAAGTGCTGGCGGCACAGCGCGCTGGCATCCGCACCGTGATGCTGCCGAAGCGCAACCAGAAGGACATCGAGGACGTGCCCGCGGATGCGCGCGAGAAGCTCGAGTTCATCCTGCTGGAGAACGTCGAGGATGCGGTGAGGCACGGGATGGGCGTCGAGCCCGCTGTGCTCTTCGGCAAGCCGGAGGCGCAAGCCGTTTAAGAAAGGGCCGCGGTTCGAGGTTCGAGGGCCGCGGTCCGAGGGCCGGGTAGGAGCGCAGGGCTTTAAAGCCTTGGGGTTTTCCACTTGGCCCTCGGCCCTGCTTTTAGGTTAGTGGAACAGGGCTGCGTGCCACCGGAAACGGAGCACGCGGTTTTTATTTACACTGCCTGCTTCTCTCATCCAAACCCGGCTTTCATGTCCGAACCCTCCGCCCTGCCCGAACTCTCGCCCTTGGAAGCCCGCGTGATGGGCGTCCTGATGGAAAAGCAGCTCACCACGCCCGACTACTATCCCTTGTCGCTCAATGCCCTGGTTGCAGGGTGCAACCAGAAGACCAGCCGCGATCCGGTGATGAGCGTAAGTGAGGAAGAGGCACAGGGCGCGCTGGATTCGCTGAAGGACAAGAAACTGGTGATCAACAGCTGGGGTGCGTCGCGCCGGGTGGTGCGCTACTCCCACAATCTGCCGCAGGTGATTGGTACCGACCAGGGAACCACAGCGCTGATTGCGACGCTCATGTTGCGCGGACCGCAAACGCCGGGTGAACTTCGCATCGCCTGCGAGCGCATGTATCGCTTCGCCGACCTTTCCAGCGTCGAGGCCTATCTCGAGGGCATGGCAGGCCGTGCGAACGGCGGGCTGGCCATCAAGTTGCCGAAGCAGGCCGGTTCGCGTGAGCATCGTTGGGCGCATCTGCTGAGCGGCGCCATCGAAGCCGCCACGGAATCCGCTGCGCCGCAGGCACCCGCCGGACCCGGTACTTTGGTAGCGCTCCAGGCGGAATTGAACGAACTGAGGGACGAGGTGACGGAGTTGCGAAATCTTCTGGCGCAACTATCGGACCAGGTTAAAGGTGAAAGGTGAAAGAAGGAAAAGCGGTGCTGGGTGCTGAGTGCTGAGTGCTGCGAGAAAGGCGATGACGCGGGTCTCGATCCATGACTTCCACTAGACACCAGACACTGACAACTCACCACTGGGCAAAGCCATGAAAATCTACATGATCGGCGCAGGCGCGATGGGCGGCGTATACGGCGGCCTGCTGACGCGGGCCGGCTACGACGTCACGCTGGTCGACATCCGCAAGGACCATATCGACAGGATCCGCAGCGACGGATTGACGGTCGAAGGCGTGCGCGGGACGCACGTCATCAGGCTGCCGTCACAACTGGGCGCGTCGGGCCTGCCGCCCGCCGATCTCGCGATCATTTTCACGGACGCCAATTCGACGACCGAAGCGGCGCGAACCGCGAAGCTGTTGCTGAAGCCGGACGGATTCGCCCTGACCTTGCAGAACGGCATCGGCAATGTCGAAGCGCTCGTCGCCGAACTCGGCAAGGAGAATGTCATCGCCGGGGTATCCATGAACAGCGCCGCCAGTTCCGGCCTGGCGAGGTCGGCTTATACGCATGGCGGCATGACGTCCATCGGCGAGCTGGATGGAAAGGACACGGAGCGCATCCGCAAGGTGGCGGAGATGTTCAACAAGGCGGAGATTCCCACCGAGATCGTTGCCGACCCGATGTCCCAGATCTGGGGAAAGTTCGCGCACAACTGCGCCGTAAACGCGCTGGCCGCGGTAAGCGGCCTGCGAACCGGGGAATTGTTCCGGGTGCAGGAGATGAATGCGTTGCAGGAGCACGTCATCGACGAGATCCTCGCGGTGGTCAAGGGCAAGGGCTGGAAGCTGCCGGAAAAAGATCCCCGCAAGAAAATCCGTGAGCACAGCCGCATGCGCTATAACAAGCCATCGATGCTGCAGCACATGGAGAAGGGCCAGCGCACGGAGATCGACGCCCTCAACGGGGCGCTGGTGCGCGAAGCCCGGGCGCTCGGCATCCCGGTCCCCTACAACGAGACCATCGTCGCGTTCGTAAAGGGCCTGGAAAAAAGCCGCAGGCAGGCGCTTCACGAAGCGCCGATCGACTATGCGGCAATGGAGCGGGCGGCTGCCGAAGGCAAGCAATAAAAGAAGGGCCGAGGTTCACGGGCCGCGGGCCGAGTGAAGGTCGAGAGCACTTAAGCTCTAAAGCAGTTACTCGGCTCGCGGCCCGTGAACCTCGGCCCCGTTTTTCCCAACCATCAACCATCAATCACCAGCCACGGTATTCCAATGAGACCAAACAACTTACGAACAATCTGGAACAGCGGCGGGGCGGTGATCAACGGCTGGCTCGGCATTCCCAGTTCCATTTCCGCCGAGAACATGGCGCAGTGCGGCTGGGACTCCCTGACCGTCGACCTGCAGCACGGGCATATCGACTACGCCACTGCGGTGACGATGTTGCAGGCGATCAGCACCAAGCCGATCACGCCGCTGGTCCGCGCACCGTGGAATGAGCCCGGCATCATCATGAAGCTGCTGGATGCCGGCGCTTACGGGGTCATTTGTCCGATGGTCAATACGCGCGCCGACTGTGAAGCCTTCGTCGGTGCCTGTCGCTATCCGCCGCGAGGCTATCGAAGCTATGGCCCGGTGCGCGCCTCCTGGTACGGTGGCGGCAACCACCTCAAGGAGGCCGACGATACGCTGGTCACATTGGCCATGATCGAAACCAAACAGGCGCTCGACAACCTCGATGCAATCCTCAGCGTGCCGGGGCTGGATGCGGCTTATATCGGTCCGAGCGACCTGTCGATTTCTCTGGGTGTCGATCCGGCCGGCGGCATTCCCAGGGACCCGATCGTGCTGGAAGCGGTGAAGTACGTGCTCGAAAGCGCGAAGAAGCACAACGTGATTCCCTGCATGCACTGCGGGTCGACAGCCATGGCGCGGGAAATGATCGCCATGGGATTCCGACTGGTGACCGTGCTGTACGACAATTACTTCCTGTACGCGGCGGCGTCGGCGGCGGTAAGGGATGTGAAGGGGGAAGGCGTGAAGGGGGAAGGGTAAGAACGATCTCAAACGTTTTCACCCTTCACCCTTCCCCCTTCACGCCTTCCCCACTTCACGTTTTTACGGTGACAGCGATGCCGCATACGCCGCTATCGCCACCATGTCATCCTCGCTCAGCCGCTCGACGACGGGTTTCATGAGTGCCGCCCAGTCGCCGTTGCGGGTTCCATGCTTGAAGTCGTAGAGCTGGCGCATGATATAGCTGGGTGAACGGCCGGCAAGCGCGGGAACGGGGCCGAGGCCCCTGAGGCCATCCCCGTGGCAGACGGCACAGGCGGTCGTCCTGCGCGTGCTTCCCGATGCCAGTTTCTCGCCTTTCTTCACACTACCCGCCGGCACGTAAGCGATGAAGCCGGAATTGGCGTCGCGCAGTTCGGTTCGCTCGAGGTTCTCGGGCATTTCGATGATTCGGTTGCCGATGGCTTCGGTGCCGCTGTTTTCCGCCTCGATCAACATCCAGCCGCCGACCCGTGTTTTCGGGACCATGTCGGTCTCGATCACGCGGATCCAGGGTGTCGGTTTCAACGCCGCGAAATATTCCGCGGCGATCTTCAGGTCGTCTTCATTCACCGATTTCGCCACCGCAGTCATAAGATTGATCGGCAGCGAAGCCGGCTCCGAACTCTTGCGCACGCCGCTCCTGAAGTCGCGCACCTGCTGGGCGATGTAGGAAGCGGGCAGGCCGGCAATGCTGGAGTTCTCCGGGCGACCCAGTCCGTTGGGCAGGTGGCAGTAACCGCAGGCGAACACGCCGGGCTTGCTGCCAAAGGCAACGATGTCGGGCATCGGGGGATGCCCGTCCGGATGCCAGTCCGGCGCCTTGAACAAGTCGCGGATCTGGGTGAGGGTGAAGGTCAGGGAGCTGCCGGGAACCTGTCGCTGGCTTCCGTCGTCCGGCGCCGGCTGTATGCCAGGAGGATTCACCGGAAAAGCCCAGAACGGTGGAATTTCGGCGGCACTCGCAGGCAAGCCTGCCGCAGCGACCGCCAGTATCAGGGATGTCAACCTGCAGCCCATGTCCGTCATTTTTCCTCCCGTCTTTTTTCAGCATCATACCCGCGGCCACGCACAATGTGCGGGAGAGGAACAGGGTAACGATGGCTTCGAAAAACGCCGATAAAACCGGGTACCATGAATAGCGAAGTATCTACCAGCCACCAGGCACGGAACCCCAATGATCGTTACGCCTTTATACGCAGGACTTCTCACGCTGTTGTTCCTGTTGCTGAGCTTGCGCGTAGTGCAGTTGCGGCAGAAGGGCATTCCGCTGGGTGACGGCGGCGACCCGAAGATGCTGCGCGTGATCCGCGGCCATGCAAACTTCGCCGAATACGTTCCCCTGGCATTGCTCATGATGGCGGTCCTGGAGCTGGGCCGTAATTCCATCTATGTGCTGCATGCGATCGGGATTGCGCTCATCCTCTCGCGCATCCTGCACGGCTATGCGCTCTCCTACACGCCAAAATTCAGTTTCGGCCGCGTGTGGGGCGCCGCATTGACGTTCATGGTCCTGATTGTCGAGGCCGTGCTGTGCCTTTGGCAAGCGTTCCGGGGGATGGGCGTGACTTGAAATGCGAGAGGAAAAAACAAACCCGTACTGAGTGCCGCGTGCTGAGACAATGACGGGATGCAAGATCTGCCAATTTCCAATCACGACCCCTGCGAAAACAATTCATGCCCTTCCAATTCCACGACATTCCCAGCGAACTGTTCGGCACGATCGTCGTGCTGGTTGTCACCATCCTCGCCAACGTCCTGATTTCGGCGGCACTTCGGGCCAGGGGATGGCTGTCACGGGAAACCAAATTGCGAGCGTCGGTGTTCTGGCGCAATTTCTCTTTCCTGATCGCGCTCGTGGCGCTGCTGTTCATCTGGCGCCTCGAACTGCGCGCGGCGGCGCTCTCACTGGCAGCGTTGAGCGTGGCCCTGGTGCTGGGCGGCAAGGAGTTGCTGACCTCGATGCTGGGCTACATCTACCGCACGACATCCGGAAGCTTCGAATTCGGTGACGTCGTCGAGATCAACGGCATCAGGGGTGAGGTCATCGACCAGACGCTGCTTTCGACGACGGTCCTGGAGATGAGCGACGAACACCTGTTCACCGGGCGTGTGGCGCAGTTCCCCAACAGCTTTTACGTCAGCCACGCGTTGATGAACCATTCGCGCCTGGGTGACTACCAGCTTGCGCTCATCACCATTCCGATCGAAGCCGGCGGCGATGTGGAAGGCGCGACAAAAATCCTCGGCGACGCGGCAATGGCAGTGTGTTCGGACTTCATCACGCCGACCCACGAGGCCCTGCGCGACCTCGAGGGCGAACAGTTCATCGTCATGCCTTCAGCGGAACCGCGTGTCACCGTGAGGCTGGGCGATGGCGGCAAAGTCACCTTGCTACTGCGATTTCCCTGCCGCACCAATCAGCGCACGAAGATCGAACAGGAGGTGATTGCGAGGTACCTGGCGGGCCTGAAAGCTTAAGGAGTT
>CAYODB010000223.1:0-6432 GCA_964402495.1 uncultured Bordetella sp. | reverse complement strand
CCCTATCGCGCTGGGTTTTGCCTGCCACTTCGGCCTCGGCCTCTTCGTTCCCGTCTCCGATGCCTAACCCGAAACCCAACCGCGCCCGCGAAGAGCGCATCGGGCGGGCGATTGTGGTCGATGCGTACACGCCGGAAGAGCACGCGATGCGCTGGTATTACCATGCCGAAGGACCTTTGAAGTCTTCCCGCGGCCTCCAGTGTGCCGCTTTGCTGCCGAAGGAGAATCTACTAGCCCCACAGGCACGAAACCGGGGCCGCGAACATCTGCTCGCCGAAAGGAACGATCTGGTCGCCGTCGTAGAGGACAACCCTGAGCTTGAATTCGTCTCCGCAGGCATCGGCCAATTTGCGCAGTCGAATATGAGCGGAGCTGGGAGCGGCCATGGCGGAGCGATGTTTCGTCCAATCCGGAATGATAGACCTGTCAAACCAGCGCAGGCTCGGCGTGCCGCTGTCGCAACTGGCGGTGTCGAAAACAGCGCGCGAGACGCATCAGGCTGTTGAGGATTGGCGGTATTGGGTGGCGATGGGTTACGAGTTCTGAGGCGGCTCGCCGCCCCGGCGCCGGATCATGGCAATGAGGTAGAATCCTTACCAGGTATTACTTTGAGGACACATCCATGGCAACCGTATCCGTGACCAGCAAGGGCCAGGTCACCATCCCGAAGCGGGTGAGACAGGCGCTCGGGATTACGCCGGGCTCCAAAGTCGAGTTCGACATCGACAAGGGCGGCGCCCGGCTCAAGCTGGTCAAACAGGCCGCACCTTCCCGCATCGAGGAAGGTGCGGCGATTCTGAATTACCGGGGACCGCGGATTCCCATTGCGCAGATGCATGGGGGCGTTGCGATGAAGAAGGCGGCGAAACGTGCGCGCGGTTGATACGAACGTGCTGGCGCGCTACTACCTGCACGACGATCCGGCGCAGGCCCGCCTGGCCGGGAAGATTCTTTCCGCCGGGGATGTGTTCGTTCCGAAGACCGTGGTGCTGGAACTCGAATGGGTCCTGCGCTCGGTGGCCGAGCAGCCCGCCGGCAAGGTCGCCGAATGCATCGCGCATCTGATTGCGTTGCCGGGAGTCACAGTGGAGGACCACAACCAGATCGAAGCAGCGCTGCGCCACTGCCGGCGGGGGATCGATTTCGCTGACGCGCTGCATCACGCGGCGAGCCATGCGTGCAGTGAAATGCTCACGTTCGACGATCGGGGGTACGTCCGTAGGGCGGCAAAGCTTGGTTTCAAACCGCCCGTGCGTCTGCCCGCGGCTTGATTCGGCATGCCGGGGCTCCCGGCTGCGACTGAGCACGAGGCGTCACGGGAATCGAAGGGCGTCGCCGGGCGCAGCGCCAGAGGCGAAAGGAAGTTGAATGAGCATCTACGCAACGCTTTGGAAGCTCAAGTTTCCCAGGGATGGGGATGAGTACCCCGGGTGCGAGTGGATCACCGTGATCGCGCAAGGCGTGCCGGCACATATCGGCTCGCCGACTTCTGGGTACGGATACGAGGATGGCGATCCGTTCACGGCATTCTTGCCTCCGCCGGTAGAGGCCGACGAACTCGGTGCGTCCGAGTCCATGCGGGCAGTAGTCTTCGTTACCGAGGGCACGCCCAAAGGGGCCGATCGGAGTCCCCAAGAGTATGTCGATCCACTCCTGGTGCTGAGCGGTGCGGTCTACGCCCACATCACTTTCCAGGCGCTGTATGAACTTATCTGCAAGGCACTGCGAGGCGGCCGGCCGCGGATTGTTGCTACCGCCCTTCTGCCCGGCAAACGCATACGGATTCTCTTCGAGGACGGCACGGACCAAGATGTAAACGTGCCAGCGGATGGACATCGTTAAGGAGCATGACTGCGTTGTCCTTGTTGCCGACCTACCGGGCGAGAAGCTTGCGGCAGGAGCGATCGGTACCGTCGTGCACGTCTACGGCTACGGGGAAGCGTTCGAGGTCGAGTTTTCGGATCAGGATGGCAAGATGATGGCCCTCGTGACTCTTGAACGACCGCAGTTCCAACCGGCTTCGAAAAAATGACCCCGTCGCACGAGACTCTCGCGATAGAGGTTGACGATCGCGAATCGGCAAGTCCGGTTCTGACGGCGCTCCGCGAGTGCGCGGATTTTCGCGTAACGGTCATGCGCCTGTCGCTCGGCGACTACCGGGTGGACGACCGCTTCCTGTTCGAGCGCAAAACGTTGACGGACCTGGTGGCGGCGATCAAGGACGGGCGGCTGTTCCGGCAGGCGCTGAAACTTTCCGCTTCGACACTGCAGCCGGCGATCATCCTCGAGGGCACCGGACGGGAACTCGCCGGAAGCGCCATGCGCTGGGAAGCCATTCAAGGAGCGTTGGTGACGGTGGCCCTCTTCTGTGGTGTGCCGCTGCTGCGTACGCGCACACCGGAGGAGACGGTACGCACCATGCTGTTCGCGGCGCGGCAAGGGCGCACGTTCGCGTCGGGGGCGCTGCCGCGGCGCGGCCGTCGACCGCGCGGAAAGCGCGCCCGCCAGCTTTTCATCCTGCAGGGGCTTCCAGGGATCGGGCCTGAGCGAGCCCACCAATTACTGGCGCGGTTCGGCAGCGTGGAAGCAATCACTCGGGCGGGGGCCGAGGATTTGTGCTCGGTGCCCGGCATTGGCGAGCGTATAGCCGGCGTACTGCGCTGGTCAGTGGAGGAGCCGCGGCGCGATTACCGGCGGGGATGCAATTGAGCCTTGTCCGGCTCTTCAAGGCCTGCGAGTCTTTGCCAGAACTGCCGGACGGAAAGGATGGGAATGCCTTCGATTTCGCGAAGTTCGAGCAGCGCCTTGTCGCCGGTGACAAAACCATCCGCATTGGCGGAAACGGCGCAAGCGAGGATCGGCACATCAGTGGGATCGGGAACAGCCACGCCCAGCGGAACAGTCGCGGCGGGTGTCTGCTCGAATTCGCTCAGTCTCGATTCCAGTTCGCGCCACAAATCTGCCGGAACACGAAATTTGGCGATCAGTACTCTGTGTAATTCCTCCAGCACCGGTGCACCAAGCAGCACAGAATGTCCGATCACGGCCCGGTCCAGGAGGTCGCGACACAGTCCGTGGCCCATCAATGCGCTGGCCAGAACATTGGTGTCGAGAAAGATCCTCAAGAGATATCTCGGAAGAAATCCTCATCGGTCAGGTAGCCCGCGGCCTCTGCGTAAGGCCGAAGCTTGTTGCGGATCTCGTCGAGTTGGCGTACGAAAATGTGACGGCGCAACAGTTCTCGCGCGATCTCGCTTTTCGTCTTATGTTGCGATTTGGCGAGCCGGTTGAGCTCGCGTTCAAGTTTATCGTCGAGACGTATTGTCAGGGTACCCATCACTAGCGCTCCAATTCAGACCGTAAGACACTGTAACACACCAGTTGTTCCTCATTGAACCATCGGGCTCTTCACCCATGGACGAGATTCAGAAAGAACTACCGCTACCCTTCCCCGAACTCGCCGGGGACATGCCGCTTTTGCCCGCGCGCATGGTCAACGAGTACCAGTATTGCCCGCGGCTGGCCTATCTCGAATGGGTACAGGGCGAATGGGCGGAATCGTCGGATACGGTGGAAGGCCGCCATGCGCACCGGCGGGTTGACAAGCCCGGAGGAAACCTGCCGGCTCCGGATGACGTCGAGGAAGGCGAGCGCATTCACGCCCGCTCGATCACGCTGTCGTCCAATCGTCTTGGTCTCATCGCCAAAATGGATCTAGTGGAAGGCGAAGGCAACTGCGTGACCCCCGTCGACTACAAGCGCGGCAAACGGCCGCATGTTGCGACCGGTGCTTACGAACCGGAGCGCGTCCAGCTCTGCGTCCAGGGACTGATCCTCGAAGAGCACGGGTACACCTGCACCGAAGGCGTCCTCTACTTCGCCGGCAGCCGCGACCGGGTTACCGTGCCGTTCGACGACGATTTGAAACAGCTCACCCGCAACGCGATCGACGGGCTGCGGCTCATAGCGGCGGGCGGCACGATCCCGCCGCCTCTGGTGGACAGTCCCAAGTGCCCCCGCTGTTCACTCGTCGGCATCTGTCTGCCGGACGAGGTGAACTTCCTCAACCGGGAGCAGACGCCGCCGCGACCGCTGGCTGTGCTGCGCGACGAGGCAATGCCGGTCTATGTGCAGGCGCACAGCGCCAAAGTCACCAAGAAGGAGGAAACGCTCGAAATTTACGTGGACGACGTGAAGAGCGCGAGCGCACGACTGAACGAAATCTCTCAGGTAGTGCTGATGGGCAATGTCTATGTCACCACGCCCTGCCTGCACACCCTCATGGAGCGGGACATCACGGTCAGTTGGCACAGCTTCGGCGGTTGGTTCAAGGGGCACACCGTCGGCACGGGGCACAAGAACGTGGAAATACGGACAGCACAATATCGGGCGAGCTTTGATTCCAGCGCGTGCCTGCGACTGGCGAAAGGCCTGGTCGTCGCCAAGATCCAGAACTCCCGGACGCTTTTGCGAAGGAACTGGAAAGACGGTGAAGCGCCCGAAACCATGATGGACCAGTTCAAACAGGACATCGACGCCGCCCGGCGCGCATCGAGCCTGCCGGAATTGCTAGGCGTGGAGGGCAATGCAGCAGCGCGGTACTTCGGCTCGTTCCGGCAGATGCTGAGCCGGGGGCCGGACACCGGGGAGGAATTCGTCTTCGACTTCACCAAACGCAACCGCCGCCCGCCCACGGACCCGGTCAACGCTCTGCTGTCCTTTGCCTACAGCTTGCTGGTGCGTACCTGGACCGTCACCTTGAGCGGGGTCGGCTTCGATCCCTATCGCGGCTTCTACCATCAGCCGCGCTACGGAAGGCCGGCCCTGGCGCTGGACATGATGGAACCGTTCCGTCCCCTGATCGCCGATTCGAGCGTGATCCAGGCGATCAACAACGGCGAGGTCAAGCCGACCGATTTCATCTCCGCCGCGGGCAGCGTGGCCCTCGACGGCGACGGCCGCAAACGCTTTATCGCGTGCTTCGAGCGAAGACTGGGACATGAGGTCACGCATCCCGTCTTCGGATACAAGGTCAGCTACCGGCGCCTGCTGGAACTGCAGGCCAGGCTGATGGCTCGGTTTCTCCTCGGGGAGCTGAAGGAGTATCCTAATTTCGTCACCCGGTAAGCAAAGATGGACGAGCATCTCTACATCGTGACCTACGACATCGCCGACCCCAAACGCTGGCGCGCCGTGTACGGCCTGATGAATGGCTACGGAGAGTGGGTCCAGCTATCGGTATTCCAGTGCCGGCTGTCGCGCAAACGTCACGCCGAGATGCTGGCAACCATGGACGAGATCATCGACCAGAAGGATGATCATGTAGTGATCATCGACGTTGGGGTCCTGGAGAACGTTCACCCGCGGGTGGTCAGCCTTGGCAAACGGACTTTCAAGCCGGTAGAGCGGGAGCCGGTCATCGTCTGACTTTTTTTTGCCGTGGTGTCGCGAGTGCTGGGATGATGATGCCCGCCGTATGGAGCGCTCGCGGAGATGTAGCTCTTTAACAATATGGATGTTTTCGGGTATCGTGCCGCTATCGACCCAGGGAGGCTGCACCGTAGCGTCCCAGTTTCGACGAAGCGCTCGAAACCCAGCTCTGGCTGCCGCGCCGATAAAGGCGGTTGGAGAAGGCTATTTCCGCGGCGAATTCGCCGCGGCCTCATTGAAGCGGCGACATCTATTTTTCCTTTTTGGTAGGCCTCTGAAATTTCGGTGCCGCGGCGGGATTGCGCGTCAGATAAACGCTGGTTTTCGGCGAGCTGGTCGGCCACGACCCTGGCTTGCGCGAGTTTGTAGTCGGCGAATTCGAGTTGCGCCGCGCGTTTGCCGGACCAGCCAACTCCACCCCACGCGATGATGGCCAGCATGGCCAGGGCGATGGCGATCCATTTGTAGGCCAGGATGGGGATGGGGATGGGGATCATGCCTGCCACTGCGGCGGCCAGTCGGCCAGTGCGGGCGTGGGGGCCGGTATGTAGCAGAGTTTTCCGCTCCGCGGCGGCACATCCTGGAGGTGCACCCAGCCGGGGGTCCAGCGCGGATCCTCGATGTACAGGCCGTGCTCGCGCACGCGATCGAGGTGGGCCATGCACCAGGCGGCGAAGTTGCGGGTGGCGTCGAACACGTCGACGGCGTGCGCGGTCTTGTGCGCGGAGCGGGCCGCACCGGTGGTGGAGTTCTGCGGCCGGAATCCGCCGGCGCCGCTGCCGCCCTTCGCGCCGGAGATCTCTGTGCCGGTGTCCGGGTCGCGGTAGAAATAAATGCCGTCGGCCTCGGCTTCTTCGCGCAGGCCCTCGACCTTTTCCAGCATGGCCTCGGCGACGGCATCGAGTTCGAGCGTGCGGTGTTTCTCGGAGCTTTTGAAGTAATCGTCAACGCTGATCATCGCGTCTTTCTCTCGGTGAAATGCTTTTTTTATCGGCACGTGCC
>CAYODB010000222.1:0-6439 GCA_964402495.1 uncultured Bordetella sp. | reverse complement strand
CATCCGCGCCGTAGGCCTTGAGCGTGTCTGCCGACAGGTAGGAAAGCACCACGCCGATGAGAAATCCCACCAGCGCCGTAACGGGCATCGCCTGGGCGCCGGATTTGTAGACCGTCGCGGAGATCTCGCGCCAGGGGATCCGGTTCGGGTGGAGCAACAGATACAGCGCGTCCAGAACCAGCAGGCCGAGCAGCGCGACGAAACCGAGTATATGGCTGGACAGCCGGGCTTCTCCGCGGCCCAGCAACACCAGTGGCGCCAGCCAGTCAGGGCGCCAGCGTTGGGTTTCGGTTGCCGGCATCGCCGCGAGCCGTGCCAGGATCGGCTCATGTTCCGGCCGGAGCATCGCGGAAGCGCGGCGGACTCCGCCCCACGCCCGCCAGATCAGCAATGCACCGGCGCTGTCCAGGGATTCGATTGCCCGCAGATCCCACACCAGGCTGGAGTCCTTGGCCGCGGCCTTGAGTTTCCTGGTAATTTTCGACGGGTCGTTACGCAAGCTTGCCAGCGTCCAGTCGCCGGCTAACTTCACGACGCGGTCGCCGCTGTCACGGGTCTGCAATTGCAGGGATGTCGGTGTCACGGGATGAGGAAGGGTTGTGCTCCCGCCCGGGCTCTGGCTATTGCCAGTAGCCAAAGGCGCGTGCGATTTCTGCAGTATTTCATTGAAAAACAGGAAAAAAAGTCAGCGGATTTCCACTTGCTGGCGCGCCTCGATCAGGCAATCGTAATCACTGGCGGCGGCGGACGCGGCGACCAGCAAGGCCACGGCGCATGCCGGCGATGCACTTATTCTCATGGCTGGAAACCCGGAATGGACCAATCAGCGCCGGATTGTAGCGAATTGGCTCCGCTAATAGGGCGCGGATGAGCCTCTGCATGACCCGGCAGGAATACGCAAATCGGCCGCCCAGAAATGAAAACCGGTCACATGGCGACGCCAGAATCCGGACGTGCAGACTAGGTCTGCTGGTGTTTTGGCGGCCTGAACCCACGAAACGCCCCGCAAAAGTTACTTTTATCAGACCAATCCCTGCAACTAGCGCTAAAATGACCGAAAATAGCAATAGAAACAAACAGAATACGACACCGATGGAGGCTGCATACCTCGTTCCGGCACGGGGTTTCGAGGCGTAGAAAGATTTGAACATCAAATTTAACCAGCAAGTCCGCGGGTACTGCCGCAAGCGGGTCGAAAGGCAACTGCCGGCCGGGATTGCAGCCCGGGGCATCGCATAGCCATGCGCTCCGGCCCTTTCGAACGCTCGCCGCGCGATCGCCGCAAGAGCGACGGCATGCAGGAAAGCGAGGCTCGCTTCCGCGCACTGGTGCAGAACTCGTTCGACATCATCACCATCCACGACGAAGGCGGCGTCACGGTGTACGAGTCGCCCGCCGCTTCCCGCATGCTGGGTTATCCGCCCGGATCGTTGATCGGCAAGACACCCTTCGAAACGGTTCATCCCAAGGATGTTGCGCGTGCGCGGGATGCCTTCACCGCGGTGCTGCGCGGCGAGACTTCGCCCCTGCCCACCGTGATGCGTTTCCGGCATGCCGACGGCTCCTGGATCCATCTAGAAGTGCTTGGCAACAACCTGCTCGAGCATCCCGGCATTCGCGGCATCGTGCTGACCTCGCGCGACGTTACGGAGCGCAAGCGCGCCGAGGAGAGGGTGCAGTATCTCGCCAATTACGATGTGCTCACCAGCCTGCCGAACCGCTTCCTGATGCAGGACCGTTTGACCCAAGCCGTGGCGCAGGCGCACCGCAACCGCCTGCGCGTGGGCCTGATGCACATCGACCTGGACCGCTTCAAGGTGGTCAACGAAACTCTTGGTCATTATGTCGGCGACGCCCTGCTCAAGCAGGCGGCGGAACGTATTCGCAAACTGATTCGAGAAGGCGATACGGTGGCGCGCACCGGCGGCGACGAATTCACCATCGTGTTTCCGAACGTCACCAGCCTGCCGGCCCTGTCGATTTCCGCCGAGAGGCTGCTGGAAGACCTGGCGCGGCCGTTTCCCGGCGAGGGGCAGGACCTGTTCGTGTCGGCATCGCTCGGCATCAGCCTGTATCCGGACGATGCCGGCACGGTCGATGAGCTGATCAAGCACGCTGATGCGGCGATGTACAGCGCGAAGCACCTGGGCCGCAACAACTACCAGTTCTTCACCGCGGACCTGAATCGCGAGGTGCAGGATCGCATGCTGATCGAGGGCGGGCTGCGCACCGCCATCCAGCGCGACGAACTGAGCCTGGTGTTTCAGCCTAAGATCGATCTGGCGACGCGCAGGGTGATCGGCGCGGAGGCCCTGCTGCGCTGGAACCATCCCAAGCTCGGCATGATTTCTCCCGCGCGTTTCGTCCCCGTGGCGGAAGAAGCCGGGCTGGTCGGCGCCATCGGCGAGTGGGTATTGCGTACCGCCTGCCGCCAGATCCGCAAGTGGCAGGATGCGGGCTTGTCCCTGCAGATCGCAGTGAACGTTTCGGCGCGGCAGTTCCAGCAGTACAACGTGGCCGACCTGGTGCTAAGCGTGATGCGGGAGTCCGGCGTGCGCGCGGAGCACCTGGAAGTGGAACTGACGGAAAGCGCGGTGATGCACGACGCCGAGAATTCGATCATCACGCTCAAGCGCCTGGCGGACTCCGGCGTGCAGATCGCCATCGACGACTTCGGCACCGGCTATTCCAGCCTGTCCTATCTCAAGCGCCTGCCCCTGGACGTGCTGAAGATCGACCAGTCCTTCGTGCGCGACATTTCTTCCGATCCCAACGATGCGGCCATCGTGCGGGCCATCATCACGCTGGCGCGCAGCCTCGGCATCAAGGTTATCGCCGAGGGTGTGGAGAACGAGGCGCAGCTTGCCTTCCTGAATGCCTACGGATGCCACTACGGCCAGGGATATCTGTTCGGCAAGCCTCTCAGCATCGTCGATTTCGAAAGCATGCTGACCCTGGAAACGGCGGAAAAAGCGTTATAGAACTACCGCAGGCTGGCTTCGCTGCGGGTCCTCTCCGATAATTCCGATATCACTTCATCCTCGAGCAACCGGGACATGGGCTCCATAAAGATCGTCGCCTTCGCGGGAAGCCTGCGCAGCGGCTCCCACAACAAGAAACTCATCCGGATCGCCGCTGCCGGTGCCCGTGCCGCTGGGGCGCAGGTGACGGACCTCGATCTGCGGGACGTGGCCATGCCCCTTTACGACGGCGACATCGAGCGCGAGCAGGGCCTGCCGCCCAATGCCAAGGTGTTCAAACGCTTGCTGGTCGAACACCACGGCATGCTGATCAGTTCGCCGGAGTACAACAGTGCGTTCCCGGCGGTGCTCAAGAATGCCATCGACTGGGCATCGCGGCCGGAACCCAATGAGCCGGCGCTGGCGGCCTTCAAGGGCAAGATCGCCGGCCTCATGGCGGCATCGCCGGGCCATCTGGGCGGTGTCCGCGGCCTGGCGGTTTTGCGTTCGATACTCTCGAATATCGGGGTGATCGTGATTCCCACGCAGATGGCGATTGCCCGCGCCAATGAAGCATTCGATGAGGATGGCAGCCTGAAGGACGAACGCCAGCAGGCCGGCATCGAAGCCGTCGGCGCCGAAGTCGTCCGCTTTGCCCGCGGGCTGTCGGAAGTGAAATGATCGGGCGGCTCGCGTCGGCCCAAACCGGTGCGGCGCTCCGGAACAGTGCGTTTTGGCGGTGCGCAAGCGGGGACAAGGGTCCGGCCCGACTTCGAGCGGGGCGGATTGTATCGATAGAGAACAAAGACTTCAGTCGTTTTTCGGTAACCAGAGAGGCGTGGCATGGCCGTTGCAATAGCGGTACTTCGGAAAGCCCATGTCTTTTGACTCCTACTACAACGAGATGTACCTGGCGGACGGCGGCGTGCGCACGCACTATCGCGCGCTCGCGGACTGGATTTCCGGTACGCCGCCGGACCGTATCGAGTAGATGCGCCAGGCTGCCCAGGTCCTGTTCCATCGGGTCGGCATCACGTTCGCCGTTTGCGGCGAGGAGGCGGGGCGCCGAGCGCCTGATTCCCTTCGACATGCTGCCTCACATCATTCCGGGGCCAGAATTGCGTGAGATCGCCAAGGGCCTGCGCCAGCGTGCCAAGGCGCGAATGCCTTTTTGCACGACATTTACCACGACCGTGAGATCCTGCGCGCGGGCAAGATAGCGACGGAGCGGGTGTTGCAGAACAAGCAATTTCGCCCGGAGATGGTTGGCATCGACGTCCCGGGCGGGTGTCTATGCCCACGTTGCGGGCATCGACCTGGTGCGGGCTGGCGCGGGCGAGTACTAGGTCCTGGAAGACAACCTGCGCACACCGTCCGGCGTTGCCTACATGCTGGAAAACCGCAAGATGATGATGCGACTGGTGCCGGAACTGTTCGCCCGCCAGTCGATCGCACCGGTCGAGCACTATCCGGACATGCTGCTCGACAACCTGCGCAGCGTCGCTCCCAACGGAGTCGAAACCCCCACCGTCGTGGTGCTGACGCCGGGCCAGTACAACAGCGCCTACTTCGAGCACGCTTTCCTGGCCCAGCAGATGGGCATCGAACTGGTAGAGGGCGCCGACCAGCGGCTGGACGCCGCCGGCCACGGCGGCTATCGTATAGCCGTGAGCGCCAATCCGGAGCCGGCATGAAACCCATTCCCATCGCAGCCGCGCTGCTCTTCGCCGCATCCTTGCTGGCCCAGTCCTTCCTGGCCCACGCCGCGGACTGGATCGAGGTCGGCGCCGACACTGAAACGAAGTACTACGTGGACGTCGAATCCATCGAGGTCGACGGCGAAAATCTGCGTGTGAAGAAGAAGGGGATTTTCACCCATGTCCTCACCGACACCTTCGGCGGCAAAAGCGCGACATTCAAGGAAACCGTCGGCACGGTGCAGATCGATTGCGGCCGGCGCATCAACCGCATCATCCAGATCGACATGATCGGCGAGGACGGCAGCGTGGCCTGGTCATCCGGACCGATGCAAAAGCGCATGTGGGAGGAAGTGAAGTCCAACAGCCATGCGCAGAGCACTCTCGAGCTCGTCTGCGCCCGTCTCAATAAAAGCTGAAATCTCCGGCAGCGCCCGCCTGGGCGGCAGGCGCATGCGCAAGTTGCAGCGTGACGGCGCTGCCATCAAGTTGCCATATTGTGGCGGCGAAGTTGCCCGCACCGGGTTCGTTCCCTACCATAGCCGGACAGTGACTCGTGTCTGAGTTCGCGTGTGAGAAAGAACCGGGGGACGAATGAAAGCAGGTTGGTGCGCTCTGATAGCAAGCCTCGCGGCAGGATCCGCGTTCGCGGCGCAGGTGGAGACGTTCTCGCCGCAGGGCGAGGTCAAGGGCGTGCGTCAGGTCGCGGTACGGTTCTCGGAACCGATGGTGGCCTTCGGCGATCCGCGCCTGCCGGAACCCTTTGTAGTCGATTGCGTCGCGCCGGGCACGGGCCGCTGGGCGGACCAGAAGAACTGGATCTACGATTTCTCGCGCGACCTGCCCGCGGGCCTGCGTTGCGGTTTTTCCCTCAAGGCCGATCTGCTGACCCTTTCCGGAGACCGGCTCGAAGGGGCGCCGTCCTATGAATTTTCCACCGGTGGTCCGGCGATCCTCGAGACGTTGCCGTACGAAGGGGCACTGATCGACGAAGAGCAGATCTTCGTTCTTGGCCTGGATGCGCCGGCCAGCGACGCCTCGGTGCTTGCCCATGCCTATTGCGACGTGCATGGCGTCACAGAGCGGGTGCCGGTGCGCATGGTGCAGGGTGAGGAGCGGAAAACGCTGCTGGCGTCGCGCCGCGATTTCATCGACCGGTGGTTGCGTGTGCTGTTCAAGGACGGTCATGAAATGCTGATCGACGGCCGTCCGTTCGGCAGGGGTGCGCGTTTTGAAGATTTGCTGGCGGCGGACGAACACAAGATTCCGGTCATGGTGTTGCAATGCCAGCGCAGGCTGCCGAACAACGCCGAGGTTCGCCTGGTCTGGGGCAAGGGCGTGAGTTCCGTGAGCGGCGTGGCGACCGGTCAGGACCAGAGCGTCACATTCAAGGTGCGCGATGTCTTCCAGGCGCGTTTTTCCTGCGAGCGGGCGAGCAAGGACGCCGGCTGCCTGCCGATCCTGCCGATGCGGCTGTCCTTCACGGTGCCGGTTTCGCGCGAGCAGGCTGCGCAGGTGGTGCTCAAGCTGGCCGGCGGCAAGACCATTACCGCGACGCTGCCCGATGCGCGCAATGCCGCGGATTTCGTCGACGAAGTGAGTTTCCCGGGACCGTTTGCGGAACGCGCGCAGTTTACGATCGAAATGCCGGCCGCGGTGACCGATGACGCCGGACGCAAGCTCGTTAACCAGAAGCGCTTCCCGCTGGCCGTGCGCACCGACGAGTACCCGCCGCTGGCGAAGTTTCCCGCACGCTTCGGCATCATCGAGCTGAAGGGCGAG
>CAYODB010000221.1:0-6447 GCA_964402495.1 uncultured Bordetella sp. | reverse complement strand
GGGGCATAGGTCCCGCTGTACGGCAGCATCAGTCCGAGTTTGATTTTTGACGATTGCGCGCGTGCCAGAGACGGCAGCAACGACACTCCGGCGAGTGCGCCGGATGTCAGCAGAAATTCGCGCCTGCCCGAACTGATCCGACTACGGATGCTCATGTTCTATTCCCGATTTGATTTGTAGCGCCGATTGTACTTGCTCTTGATGTTGCTCTCGATAGCTACGATCGTCATGCCGTCACGACCGTCACGGCTCTTACGGCTTCTGCCGCAACTTGTATCGCTGGATCTTTCCGGTCGCCGTCTTGGGCAGTTCGGACACGAACTCCACCCAGCGCGGATACTTGTACGCCGCCAGGCGGTCCTTGACGTGCGCCTTCAGCGCGTCGGCCAGCGCCGGCCTGGCATTGACACCGGTTTTAGTTACGACGAAGGCCTTGGGTTTGACCAGATCCTGGTCGTCGGCCACGCCGATCACCGCGACCTCCAGTACATCGGGATGGGTCATCAGCGCTGCTTCGACCTCGAAAGGCGACACGTACATGCCGCTCACTTTGAGCATGTCGTCGGAGCGGCCGCCATAGGTGTAATAGCCGTCGGCATCCCTGGTGTATTTGTCGCCGGCTCGCGTCCAGGGCCCGACGAATGTAGCGAGAGATTTCTCGCGATTGTTCCAGTAGTGCGTCGCGCTGCTCGGCCCGCTGATCTGCAGCTCGCCGATTTCACCTGTGGCGACATCCCGGCCCTGGTCATCGGCAAGACGGATCTCATAGCCGGGCACGGGCTTGCCGGTGGTGCCGTAGCGCACTTCGCCGGGACGATTGGACAGAAAAACATGCAGCATCTCCGTCGAGCCGATGCCGTCGAGGATTTCGACGCCGAAATGCGCGGTCCAGCGCCGGCCCAGGTCGGCAGGCAATGCCTCGCCCGCGGAGGTGCAGACGCGCAGGGCGATTTCATCCTTGCGCGGGAGTTCCGGACTTGCAAGCAAGGCCCCGTACAGGGTGGGCACCCCATAAAAAATGGTCGGCTTGTGTTCCTTCAGGCGCTTGAACACCGCGGCCGGCGTCGGCCGCTCGGCCATGAGTACCGCCGTGGCGCCCACCGCAAGCGGAAACGTCAGCGCATTGCCAAGGCCGTAGGCGAAAAAGAGTTTGGCCGCGGAAAACACGACGTCGTCCTCGCGGATGCCCAGGACGGGTTTCGCATACAGCTCAGCCGTCTGGATCAGGCTGGAGTGGATGTGCACCGCGCCCTTTGGCGTCCCGGTGGAACCGGAGGAGTAAAGCCAGAAACAGGCATCGTCCGCCATCGTGGGAGCAGGGGCGAACGTGGTCCCGGCCGATGCCATCAGCGCCTGCAGGTGCAGATGGCCATGCGGGTTCTTGCCCGATACGATGACATGCTCGAGCAGGGGCAGCTTGTCGAGCAAGGGCTGGAAGACGGGCAGCAGGGCTTCCGAAACGATGAGCGCGCGGACCCGGCTGTCCTCCAGCATGAACTTGTAATCGGCGGTCGTCAGGAGCGTGTTGGCTGCGACCGGAACAATGCCGGCCTTGATGGCGCCGAGGAACACCGCAGGGAAATCGATGGTATCGAGATGCGCCAGCATCACCCGGCTTTCCATGCCCAGGCCCAGCGCGGTCAGCGCATTGGCGGACCGATTGACCTTCTCCGCCAGGTCGCCATAGGTGTAGCGACCCAGGTCGTCGACATACGCAAGCTTGCCCGCGCGGCCGGCGGACAGGTTGCGCTCGATCAGATCGTGCGCAGCGTTGTAGTCACGCGGAATGCTGACAAGCGGCGGGCTGACGCTGTGGTCCGCCTGACTCAGTCCTGGCACGTCTCCCCCCTCTCAATCAAATTCAAGATCTCAACGCAGACAAGGGCACACTTGAAGCGTAGCAGGCGCAGAGGACGCGGAGAAAAACAATGAAAAGGCCCGGAAGAGAAATTGTATGGAAGGCCGAAACCTGACTGGGCGAGTATTGGATGCAAGAAAAACCCCGATTTGCGCCATTCCACCCTATCAATTCAGATCCCTTGTTTCTCTCTGCGTTCTCTGCGCCCTCTGCGTCTGCTACGCTTCAAGTGTGCCCTTGTCTGCGTTGAGAATTTCGCATTAAATTCTTTAGGCCGAAGCCGCTGCGCCGAACTCCTTGCGGCACAACTCGATCCAGCCGCCGATCCACTCGGCGGCATCGTCCTCGGGCAGGTTCGTTCCGGAATCGTTGAACAAGGGCTCGCCGATGCGCACCGCGCCAAGCTCGGTCAGGACACCGTCGAACTTCCTGGCGCCGAAGCAGAACGTTTTGGCATGAGTCCCCTTGTCGCCGAGGCCTATCAATCCGTAGCGCACCGCGGAGAGATCCGGCCGCTGCTGCAGCAACTCTTCATAAAACGGCTTGGCGCCGTCGGGAACATCGCCCTGGCCGTAGGTCGAGGTGCAGATCAGGAAAACGCCGCCACTGCCAAAAACCGAGGTGTCGATGTCGTCCATCAGCAGCGTACGGATGCGCAGGTCTTCGCCGTCGAGCCGCAGCTCGATCTCCTGCGCTACCAGTTGCGCGACACCCGTCTGGGTGCCCACCAGGATACTCAGTTCCACGCTACTGTCCCTCGCCAGCCCGGCTGGTGCTTGATATGGCGCAATTATGGACTATGATAAGAGATGTAGTATCATGCATTGCAACAATATCATAGGCATTATCTTGCATGTTCTGACCTGAGAGGCAGAACCCCGGGAGGCAGAACTGATGGGCGCACGCGATCCGAAGCCGGCGGCAACAGAAACCGGCGCCGATGAAGATTTTCTCGCACGGCTGGGCGGGAAGGTGCGGGATGCGCGCGTGAGGCGTGGGTTCACGCGCAAGGTGCTGGCGCGCGAGTCCGCGGTCTCCGAGCGCTATCTGGCAGAGCTGGAAGCGGGACGCGGCAACATCTCGATCTTGCTGTTGCGCAAGGTGGCGGGCGCGCTTGGACTTTCTCTGGCCGAACTGATGCGCGACAACGACGAGCAGGCGCTGGAACTGACCCTGATCCATGAATTCCTGCAGCGCCTGCCGAAGCAGCGGCTTGCAAGGGTGCGTGCGCAACTGCAACGGGATTTCGGCGGCGGTTCGGCCAGTCGCAGTGAACGCCTTGCGCTGATCGGCTTGCGCGGAGCCGGCAAGTCCACCCTCGGCGAAGCGCTGGCGGGAGAACTGAAAATGCCTTTCATCGAGCTCGACCGCGAGATCGAGCGCGAGGCCGGCACCGGCCTGTCGGAGATCTTCCTGCTCTACGGCCAGCAGGGCTATCGCCGCTACGAACAGCGCTGCCTGGAAAAAATCCTGGAGAGCCAGGCGCGCTGCGTGATCGCCACCGGCGGCAGCATCGTTTCGGAGACGGCCACTTATGACCTGCTGCGTTCGTCGTGCTTCACCGTCTGGCTCAAAGCGAAGCCGGAGGAGCACATGTCGCGGGTCATGGAACAGGGCGACCTGAGGCCGATGGCTGGTAATACGCAGGCAATGGCGGACTTGAAGAGAATCCTGCAAAGCCGGGCCGCGCTTTACGGTCAGGCCGATGCCGTGGTGGATACGAGCGGCCGCAACATCAAACAAAGTTTGAAAGACCTCAGGCGGATCATCGCCGCCTGAGACGAGGAGAGAACCATGAGCGCAGTCCTGGACGACAAAGCCGGCACGCAACCGCCAACCACCTACGATACCGATCCGGATTGCTATGTTCACTGGCGCATGGCGTTCAACGGCCAGACAGCCACGCTGTCGATGGATGTGAACGAGGAAAAGGGCCTGAAGCCGGGCTACAAGCTCAAGCTCAATTCCTACGACCTGGGCGTGGACATCGAGCTTTACGACGCCCTGAACCGCATCCGCTTCGAACATCCCGAAGTTAAATGCGTGGTGGTCACCAGTGCCAAGGAACGCATGTTCTGCTCGGGCGCCAACATTTACATGCTGGGCCTCTCCAGCCATGCGTGGAAGGTGAATTTCTGCAAGTTCACCAATGAGACCCGCAACGGCATCGAGGATTCAAGCCGCCACGGCGGACTGAAGTTCCTTGCGGCCGTGAATGGCACGGTCGCCGGCGGCGGTTACGAACTGGCGCTCGCCTGTGATGAGATCCTGATGATCGACGACCGCTCGTCCACGGTCAGCCTGCCGGAGGTTCCGCTGCTCGGCGTCTTGCCGGGAACCGGCGGTCTGACGCGGCTCACGGACAAGAGAAAAGTCCGCCGCGACCTGGCCGACGTGTTCTGTTCGACGTCCGAAGGCGTGCGCGCCGACCGGGCAAAGCAATGGAAGCTGGTCGACCAGATCGCCAAACCGCAGCAGTTCGCCGAAACGATCAAGTCTCGCGCCGCGGCGCTGGCGTCGCAAAGCGCCCGGCCCGGCTCTGGCAAGGGCATCGTCCTGACGCCGCTGTCGCGCACGATCGACGCGGCCGGTTATCACTACAGCCACGTGGACGTTGCCATCGATCGCAAGGCACGCACCGCGACACTCACCGTAGCGGCGCCGAAGCAGGCGCAGCCGAATGACGTCGCCGGCATTCACACAGCGGGCGCCCAATGGTGGCCGCTGCTGATGGCGTGCGAACTGGACGATGCGCTCCTCATGCTGCGCACCAACGACCTCGAGGTCGGCACCTGGATCCTCCAGGCCCGGGGCGACGCGGATGCGGTGCTTGGCTGCGATGCGGCGCTGAAGGCTTTCGGCGACGATTGGTTCGTGCGGGAAACCCTGGGCATGATGCGGCGGACGTTTGCGCGGCTGGATGTGTCATCGCGCACCCTGTTCGCCATCGTCGACCCGGGCTCCTGCTTCAGCGGCACGCTGGCCGAGCTGCTGCTGGCGGCGGACCGCAGTTTCATGCTGCAGACGCCCGACGATGACACCAGGGCACCCGCCATCGTGCTTTCGGAAATGAATTTCGGCCCCCTGCCCATGGTCAATGGCGTCTCCCGCATCGCCAACCGGTTCTGCAACCAGGCACAACCCGTGGCGGAGGCGAAAGTTCAGATGGGCAACAGGATCGGGCCGCAAGCCGCACTCGCGCTGGGACTGGTGACCTTCGCGCCCGATGACATCGACTGGGACGAGGAAGTGCGCATCGCCATTGAGGAACGCGCCAGCCTCTCGCCGGACGCACTGACCGGAATGGAAGCCAACCTGCGCTTTACCGGCCCGGAGACCATGGAGTCGCGGATTTTTTCCCGGCTGTCCGCGTGGCAGAACTGGATTTTCAACCGTCCGAACGCAGTGGGCGAACAGGGCGCGCTGAAAGTGTTCGGAAGCGGCAGCAAGCCCAAGTTCAACTGGGAACGGGTTTGAGAATCGTGAAGGGTGAATGCGTGAAGGATTTCCAAAAGAAGAGCTTTTCGGCCTCACCAGCCAAATGCGGAGGTCAGCGGTCTCCGTTCCGGCCAACATCGCCGAAGGATCGGCACGCTCAGGAACAAAGGAACTGCTTCAGTACCTGTCCATTGCCGCAGCATCTTTGTCAGAACTGGATACACATGTTGAGATCGCATTGCGACTTGGATATCTGAAAGATGACGCACTGGTCAGGGAGATTGATGATATCGCTGGATTGGTCATGGGCCTTCAGGCCTCAATCAAAAGGCGGTCGGCCTGAAATGGATTTGGATCCCCCTTCACTCCTTCCCCCTTCACGCATTCACATCAAGCGCTGTCTCCAGTACATACACACGTGGAACCACAATGAACATTGACTACACCTCAAGGATTCCGAACAACGTCGACCTGGCCAACGACCGCACGCTGCAGCGCGCGCTGGAGCACTGGCAGCCGAGGTTTCTCGACTGGTGGAAGGAAATGGGACCGAGGGATTCCGCCGCGGCGGATGTTTACCTGCGCACCGCGATCGGTGTCGATGCCGAAGGCTGGGCCAGCTACGGCGCCGTGAAAATGCCGGACTACAGGTGGGGGATTTTTCTGGCGGAGCCGATTGCGGACCGGACGATTGGCTTTGGCGATCATTTCGGCGAACCGGTCTGGCAGCAGGTGCCCGGCGAACTGCGATCGCAGTTCCGCCGCATCATCGTCACCCAGGGCGACACCGAACCGGCATCCGTCGAGCAGCAGCAAAGGCTCGGCCTGACCTGCCCGTCCCTGTACGACCTGCGGAATCTTTTTCAGGTCAACGTCGAGGAAGGCCGTCACCTGTGGGCGATGGTCTACCTGCTGCACGCGCACTTTGGCCGCGACGGCCGCGAGGAAGCGGAGGAACTGCTCTCCCGCCACTCCGGCGACGTCGACAAGCCGCGCATCCTCGGCACGTTCAATGAGCCGATCAGCGACTGGCTGTCGTTCTTCATGTTCACCTACTTCACCGACCGCGACGGCAAGTTCCAGTTGAAGAGCCTGGCGGAGTCGGGATTCGATCCGCTGGCACGCACCTGCCGCTTCATGCTCACCGAGGA
>CAYODB010000220.1:0-6465 GCA_964402495.1 uncultured Bordetella sp. | reverse complement strand
GCACTGGTCTTAGGCTCCGGCTTCTCGGCAGCCGCCGGGCTGCCGACGACGAAGAAAGTGGCGCACATGTTCGCTTCTGCCAGGATGTCGAGAATGCGTGCCGTCCACTGCGCGTCCGGGCCGTCGTCGAACGTGAGATACACGCGATCGCCGTCAGGCGCTTGCGCGAGCGAGCCGGGGGTCACTTTTTGCTGTCTCCCTGGTGGTGTGCGTCAGCGAATTGCCGCAGCAGTTCCTGGCGGGTGAGCCAGTAAATGGTCGGCTCCGGCCTGGCCGAGTCGCGGGTCTGCGCCGCGGGCGCAAACGCCCAGACCAGCAGTCGAAAGTATGCACCAAGCAGGCGCTTTTTCGCACCACTCGGGAACGGCTGGGTGATGAAACCGACACGCTGACCGTGAGGCGGCAGCGGGCTTACCGCGTGGTAGACGGCCAGGTCCGAGAACACCGGATCGCGGCGTGTCTTGTTGGCCAGGATCTGCAGGGATTCCAGCATCAGCCGCATAAAGTGCAAGGCCGCTCTACCGGACGTCTCGCCGTCAATCTGCGGAAACCGCGCGTTATTGAAATGCAGCGTGCCGATGAAATCGCCGGCGGCCAACCGCGTGCCGTCCGCGAACGCCATTGCCGGGCCGCGATAGCGGGAGCGCCCCACCACCAGCACCTCACCGACCGGCTGCAAGCGATGCCGCAAGCGATAAAGGCGGTCCACCTTGAGCAGGCCGTATTGGATGATTTGCCGCAGCCATTCCATCAGCGTTTGCCCGCTGCCTGATCATGGCTTCGCGCTTGCGCGAACGCCAGCACCGATTCCGCGATCCGCGCCGCGGCGTCGCGTTTGCCGAGCGTCCATGCACGCTGCTGGATTTGCGCGAGCTCACTGCGATTCGCGAGCAGGTGGCCCACGCCGTGCTGTTCGAGAAAGCGCACGTTGAAGCCTTCCTGTCCGCGCAAAGAGCGCGTCGCCAACAGCGGCCGGCCGCATGCCAGCGCCTCCGCGACCGTCAGTCCGCCGGGTTTGCCAACCATGACATCCGCGGCACGGATGAAGACCTCCATCTGCTCGGTCCAATCCCACACGCTGAGCCTTCCCGGATAGCGGCCGGCGAGCGGAGCGAGCGACTTGCGCGCCGCGGCGTTGCGGCCCACCAGTACCAGCACTTGCAGGTGACCGGGGCGCGCCAGCAGACGTTCGGCGATTGCGTCCACCCCCAAGCCCAGACCACCGCCCAGCACGATCACGACCGGGGCATCGGCATCGAGGCGCAGTTGCAAGCGCACCTCACGCGCGCTGGGCGGGTTGCGGAATCCGGGCATCAGCGGGATGCCTGTCGCCAGCAGCCGCGTGGGCTCGCTGGCAAGATTCCGCAAGCCGGCGATCGATTCGTGAGCGATGCAATAGCCATCGATGCCGGGCTGAATCCAGAAGTCATGCATGCCGAAATCGGTCAACACGCCGAGCGCGGGAATGCCGAGCCCGCGGCGTGTTTTGATGGACGAGAACAAGGCGGCAGGAGGCATTGACGTAGCCACCACCACATCGGGCCCGAATGCCCGCAAACGCGCGTCCAGCCGCCGCGCGAGGCGCATCCGGCCCCATTTGACCAGCGCGCCCCACACCAAGGCCCGATTTCCGGAGCGCGCGCGCTTGGGAAGTGCCGCGCAAAACAGGCGGAACAAAACCCGGTCCAGCGCATGGCGGCCGCCGTTCGGTTCCGGCTGTGCCTTACTGACGCCGCCGGTGGCCGCGAGCAATGCCAAGCCCTCGGCAAGGGACGGCGGCGGCGCCTGGTTGTTCTCCAGCATCCGCCGCCAGGTGCGTTCGTCGAGCCGGAAGATGCGGTCGTAGAGTTCCGGACGCTCTTGCACCAAGCGCAGGTAGGATTGCCGCACGGCCTGTGCGACGCCTGCGTCCATCAGCGACCAGAAGTCGAGCGTTTGTACCTTGGCGGCTGGGCACTGTTCCAGGAGCGCGGCATCGACCGCCTGAGTGGCCCGCAGATGACCCGAACCCAGCGTGGACGTCAATAGCAGCACGCGCGGTGCGGCGTGTGCCGGGGCGCCGTCCTGTTCGACGCGCGGTGACGTGGGCGCCGGGGTCGGCGATAAGCGCCCCGTGATGGTTTTGAGCGCTGTATTCGACGCGCGCTGCATCGCATCGACACGTGTCATCGCGCCTCCGCGCTGACTCGTGCTGAAATGGCCGCCGCGAAAGTTTCGCCGCGCTGCGCACTGCGCGACTTGGCCGTCCCGGTATCCTTCCCGGTTGCGACGGCAGGGGGTTCGCGCTCCAGCAGCAGCAGGTTCACGACACGGAACAAACGCCAGGCATCGGGCAGCTCCTCGCGCCATAACTGCAGCGAGAAGAAATGAGAGAGCGTAAGGTCCACGTGGCCGAGAATCCGGTTGAGGATGAACACGCGTGTCTGGCGTGGCGCGACAGCGTTACTCAACGCGAGGCTCTCGGGGTAAGGGATCAGCCTGTCGTTCCTCCCGTGCACCAACAGGAGCCGCGCAGTGAGCCTTTGCAGTTCCTTGTTATCCAGGGTGAGCGCATCGATCATCTCGACGATTGGTTGCGGCAGTGCGGCCAGCAGGCGCGGAGTTTCTTTCCTATCTGTATTGGTGAGCAGGCGGTAGACCGCAAGACCCTCGGGGCCGAGTTTTTTCGCGAGAGCAGAAAGCTCAGCGCCGGGGTCTTTCAGTCTGGCCGACACAATTGCGTCCAAAGTCACGCGGTCATTCCGGCTTCTGATATGGTCCAGCACACTCTTGATGAAGACGAGTTTTCCGTAGTCGTCGGGTTTGAGATACCGCGGCGCGCCGTTGTCTTCGAAGTAGCCGGTGGTGAAAAAGCGGATCGACGCGCGGATATCGTGATAGCCGCCGACGCCAAGGACGAAGCGCACCCGGCCGCGCACGTCGTCTTCCAGAGCCGCGAGCACCGCCGGGCCTGCGCCATAGCTGAAGGCGGCGATTCCCGCCCGTCCGCGCGGCGACAGGTCCTCGCGCTCCACAAGGTGGCGGAACGCGTCAGCCACCTCGCGAGCATGAGCGGGCTGGACCTTGAGTTCGCGCTGACCGCTCAACTCCGGCGTGAGCACGGCAAAACGCGCACGGGCCAATGTCATCGCGAAGGCGACCAGGGGCGCGTTATCCTTGCCGTCCGGGACCGCGCCAGGAACAAGCACGATGCCAGCTTCGGGTGTGCCGTTGCCCGGGAGATAGAGGTCAGCCGTATGGGTGCGCCCGGCGATCGTGTACGTAACCAGTGTGCGCGAAGGCTCGGGGGTGCGCTGTTTCAGGAGGCTGTTGCCCCCGCCGGAAGCGATATCGCTCAGCACAAGCAGCGCATCGTAGTGCCGTTGCGTCGCGCAACCGGAGAGAAAGAACAGGCTCAACACCAACGTGCAGCCCGCAGCGAGCGGGCGGCCGGTGAGGCGCGTTGTCACGATACCCATCGCGGAAAAAGCTTTTTCACCTTCATCATCCCGCTAAGGATTGCAGTAGTCGCAGCGCCCCGCGTCGGCGCACTCTTTATCGGTGCGCTCGCGCGTGACGCGGTGCGCGCACTTGAGGCAGCCGTGGACCTCGGCGCGGGTCTCGCGCGTGGGCGCGTCGCAGTCTTCGCACGGCAGGCCGGCCACGCGCTCCATAAGCCAGAAGCCCGGCGTGCCGCAGGCTGGACAGAGGGAGCGGAGCTTCCTGGCCAGATCCTCGGCCGCGAGGCGGATGTTCTCCATCCGCGTGGGGTTGGCGTGGGCGCGCATGTCGGTCTCGAGAAAAACCCGGCGGCTCGTCGATTGCGCGAGCGCCGAGGCAAAGGCAGCCTCGAGCGCCGTCCAGGCGACGATCCCCTTGCGGATGCGCGCATCCTCCTCCCCTTCCGGGCGCACCACCAGATGGTGTTCGGGAAATCCCGATTGGCGGGCAAAGGCTTCGGCGGCGGCCCAGTCCGCCGCCAGCAGGTGGGAGAAGTTCGCCTTGCCCTGCGCCACGCCAACGACCTCTAACCCTCGTTCGTCATCGATGAAAACCACAAGCTCCACGTTCCAGGGAAACATTCCTACCATCGGGTCCGGCCCGAACGAGCCCTCGCTCGCGAGCCCGAGCGGCAACCCGGCGAGTTCCATGCCGAGGCGCGCCTTCTGGCGCGCCGCCTCGAGCTGCGTGCCCGCGCGCGGGATGTCGCGCGTGAACGTGCCCAGCAGATCGGTGTCGTAGCCCGCCACCCGCTCCACCCGGCAGTCGAGCGCTGGATCGAGCACCGGCGCGAGCACGCGCTCCTTGCCGTGCTGGGTGAGCAGGGCGATCCGCTTGCCCGAATAAGCGCCGCCGTCGCTTGAGGTTGTCTGCATCATAGGCCCGCTCGCCGCGCTATCCGCCATGAGACCCGCTTCCCCCCGCTGCGCGGCACGGCCCGGCCGGCTGGTCAGCAGACTCACGACCGTCGCCACAGCATCACCAGCACGAAGCCGATGAAACCCGTCCACATCCACCATTCACCGATTGATTGCATCTTCCGCTTTTCCGTTATCCGTTAATTTTGCCTGACTGACGTCGGCGTGTTTTGGTGGCGAGCAATACGAGCTGCATCCGTTATGCGCCTGTCGCCGAGCGGTTTAGCCTTCGACTACGTTCGAATTCTCCCTGTCGCGCTGCGGCTCAAAAACCGACACCGGCCGGCGTCCCGGTACGGAAATGGAACTTGACCCAGTAGCGCTCGTTCTGTCCGTTGATCAGGCTGAAGGTGTGCGAGCCAAAGCCGTGCATGTGGCGGTAGGAGGCCGGGATGCCACGATCGCTCATGACGATGGTTACCTGGTGCAGCGCTTCGGGCAGAGAAGTCCAGAAATCCCAGTTGTTCTTCGCGCTGCGCAGGTTGGTGCACGGGTCGCGCTTGACGGCATGGCTCAGGTCCGGAAACTTGAGCGGATCGCGCAGAAAGAACACCGGCGTATTGTTGCCGACAAGATCCCATGTTGCCTTCCTCGGTCTAGAACTTGAGAGAGAATCCGCGAATGTCGCGCTCGGCGCCCGCGGCGCCGCGCGCGCCGGCCACGGTGGAAAAGCGCAGGAAAAGATCGGTCTGCTTGCCCACCTCGGAAAAGATTCTCGCGCGAGTGTAGCGGGTGATGTCGTGGGTGACCGTGAAGGCGCCGAAGGCGCCGGAGCCCTTGGCGTGCATGCGCCGCTCCGGGATCACTTCGCGGTCGAAGTGGGCGAGTTTCTCGAGGAACCAGATGTCCTGAAGCAGCATCGGGCCCCCCGGCCCCGCGGTCATCACATTCTGGTTGTCGACGACAGGCGCGCCAGCGGCGGTGGTCAGATTGTTTTCATCTTTCATTTTCGCTTTCCCTCTCAGTATTGGGTTTGGTTCGGCTAACCAATTGGGTGCAGCGATAGTGCGTGAATCTGGCGATGGCTAGGGTGTAATCGCCACTTTCAGAACGCCGCCGCGCTGGTTGGCGAACAGGTCATAGGCCTCTTCGATCTGGTCCAATTTGAAGCGGTGGGTGACCAGAGATCCGAGGTCCACGCGGCCGGAAGCCACGACATTCATGAGTCTTCGCATCCGTTCCTTGCCGCCAGGGCAAAGCGTCGTCACGATCTTGTGGTCGCCAAGTCCTGCAGCAAACGCGTCGACGGGCAACGACAGCTTCCCTGAATAGACTCCCAAGCTGGAAAGTACTCCACCCGGTTTGAGCACCCGCAGGCAGCTTTCAAACGTTTGTTGGGTGCCCAGCGCTTCAATCGCGACGTCCACGCCACGGCCCTTCGTGAGCCGCATGATCTCGCCGACCGGGTCGGCGCTCCTGAAATCGATCGTGATATCGGCGCCCATTCGCCTGGCCATTTCCAGGCGTTCCGGAATGCCGTCCACGGCGATGATGCGGGTCGCACCCTTGAGCTTTGCCCCGGCGGTCGCGCACAGACCGATCGGACCTTGCGCGAACACCGCCACCGTATCGCCGATCTTGATCTGGCCATTTTCCGCTCCGCCAAAGCCGGTGCTCATGATGTCCGGGCACATCAGCACCTGTTCATCCGTGAGCCCGTCCGGCACAGGCGTGAGATTTGCTGCTGCGTGAGGCACCAACAAGTATTCCGCCTGGGCGCCATCGATCGTATTGCCGAAGCGCCAGCCACCCATCGCTTTGCCGCCGCATTGAGCGTGGTGACCGTCTAGACAGGGGTGGCACTGGCCGCAAGGCGTGATCGCGCCGACGATGACTCGTTGCCCGATGTTGTAACCCACTACACCCGGTCCTAACGTCTCGATGGTGCCGACCGGCTCATGCCCGACGGTGAGGCCCGGGACGACCGGATACTCGCCTTTGAGGATATGAACGTCGGTGCCGCAAATGGTCGTCGTGGTGATGCGGATCAAGGCATCGCCGGTTCCGACGGTTGGCACAGGTTTCTCGTCGAGGACAATCCGTCCCGGCGCGACGAAAACGGCAGCTT
>CAYODB010000219.1:0-6489 GCA_964402495.1 uncultured Bordetella sp. | reverse complement strand
ATGATGCAGATCGGCGGCGATATCTACTGCGACACGGCCTTGATCGCGGATGTGCATCATGGGAGCGCGGCGATAGCCGCCGGTTAGGGCGATCATATCGGGCTTCGGCAACATCATCGGCACCAGTACGGATTGATAACGCAGCCGCTTGAATCCGAGAATCAGGCGGATTTTTTCAGCGAACGGGGATTCTGCATAGTGGTGCAGGATGATCTCGGACATGGGTTTGCACCTTGCGGGTTGCCGGTTAATGCAGGGAGTGTAGCGATCTGGACCGGGTGCGGAAGAAGTAAATGCCAAGGCCGGCAGTTCGCGTTGACCGTAATGCCCGGATCAAGCCACGCAAGCTCACGTTGCACATGCGGGGCTTTTCCTGAATTCTTGCGCCTCCGGAATATTCCTCCAGTCTGCCGAGCCGGACAATTCCGGGCCTTGCAATCTGTTCTCAGCTTGAGTACATTTGTTCTCAATATGAGAACGAAACCGGCCCCCACACTGGCGGATTCCCTGCTCGGACGCACCCGGGCGGGGTTGCTTGCGCACGTCCTGGGGCATCCCGACGAATGGTTTCACTTGCGCCAGATTGCCCGTGAGTCCGGGGCGAGTGCGGGAACGGCGCATCGAGAGCTGAATGCCCTGGTCGATCTGGGACTGCTGCTGCGGGAATCCAGTGACGCTTCGGTCCGCTTCAAGGCGAACACCGGGCATCCGGTATTCCCCGAATTGCAAAGCCTGCTCGCCAAAACCGGGGGAATGCCGGCACTGCTACGAACCGGACTTGCAAAGCTTGGTGACGCAGTGGAATTGGCTTTTGTCTATGGCTCGGTTGCTCGCGGCGAGCAGCGGGCGTCGAGCGATATTGACCTGATGGTCATAGGGAGCGTTTCGCTTTCGGCATTGCTGCTGGCATTGCGTCCCGTTACCGAAACCCTGCGCCGGGAAGTCAACCCGACGGTTTACTCGCCGGACGAATTTGCCCGAAAGGCGAAGGAGGGGCATTCGTTCGTAGAATGGATCCTCGCGGAGCCGAAAATTTTCCTGAAGGGAGATGCGCGTGAGCTTGGACAATCTGGTGAAAATCGGAAAGCTGCACCTGCACGCGGCGCGCCGCGACGAAATTCAAAGGCTGCTGCGGGGGCTGGATCGCAGCCTCGCCGACGCAAAGCTCAAGGGACTTAGCAATGAGGGCCGTTTGGCGGCTGGCTACGATAGCTTCCGTCTCTGATCGTGACCCGGAGGAATTGATGTCGGTCCTCGAAGACCTGAGACCAAGGCTTTTGCAGCGGTTGAGCAAACAACATCCAGCGTTGCTGTGAGCCGGACGTGCCGAGAAAGATCACTCACATGAATTCCACCCGCCCTCCATTCGCCGGCTGGATCCGCTCCAGCAACACCATCACCCAGCAGTTCCTGTCCATCGGCGGGCGGCCGGACATCGTCAGCCTCGCTGGCGGGTTGCCGGCTGCGGAGCTGTATCCCGTCGAAGCGATCCGCGATGCGACCGACCGGGCACTGAAACGCTGGGGTACCCGGATTCTGGAATACGGGCCGGTGGAAGGTCTGTACGCGTTGCGTGAAACGATCGCGGCACGGACTTCGGCGGAATCCGGATGCAAGTTCACCGCCGGGAACGTGATGCTGATGACCGGCGCGATGCAGGGGCTCGACCTGGTCGGGAAAATCCTGGTCGATCCGGGTGACCTGATCGTGGCGCAGGCGCCGACTTATCTCGGGGCCCTCGACGCCTGGCGGCCGCGCCAGCCCCGCTACGAAAAATTCGACTGGAACTTCGACCGTCCGGGGTTCGATGCTGCGCTGGCGCAAGCCAAGTTCGTGTATGTGGTGCCGAACTACTCGAACCCGACCGGTGCGCTCGTGCCGCAGCCGCAACGCCTGGCCCTGCTCGACAGGGTACGCGTAGCGGGAACCTGGCTGCTGGAAGACGATCCGTATCACTCGATCCATTTCGATGGCGATCCGGGGCTGGATATCCTCGAATCCGACGCCCGGCGATTCAAGGGCGCATACGAAGGCCCCGTCATCTATCTCGGTACACTCTCCAAGAGCATCGTGCCGGGCCTTCGCGTGGGCTGGGCGATCGCGGAGACCGGCTTGATCGAGAATCTGGCCCTGGCCAAGCAGTCGTCCGACCTGAGCAGCAGCATGTTCACGCAGGCTATCGCGCTCGAATTGCTAGAATCCGGTTTCGACCGCGAGCATTCGCGTTCGATTAATGAACTCTATCGTGAGCGCCGGGACACGTTATGCAGTGAAGCCGCCGCCCGCATCGGCCAATGGTTCGAGTGGGAGGTTCCGCCCGGCGGCATGTTCGTCTGGATGCGCGCCCGGGATCCCCGCATTGATACCAACGAGCTCTACAAATTCGCACTCGAAGAGAAGGTCGCGTTTGTGCCGGGCAGCGTCTTCGATCCCGACGGCAAGGATCACTCCGCCATGCGCGTGAATTTCACCCGCAGTGCCCCGGAAGTAATAGCGGAGGGGGTCAGGAGGCTGGAGGGAGCAATCAAGAGGTACTTGCATCGCTGAAAGGGCCGTGCACCCATCCGGGTATAGCGGACTTCGTCCATAAATATCGTGAATGTCGTGAATGTCGTGTATCAAGCCTATATCCGGGCCTTCTGCACTTCCGGTTTACGACATTCACGATATTGACGACATTCACGGCAATAACGGCAGTCCCGGTAGTCACGGCATTCCCGTTAATCTATCATTCACCCATCCCCTCCCTGCCAATACTCTCACGGATTTCCCTTGGCTACCGATACCACCAAGTCCGATCGCAAGACGCAGATCGACGCGCTCCTTCTCAAGCTTCCGGGCGTCAGCGCGCGAAAAATCAACGGCCTCGACGCCTATTTCGTCAGCGACAAGATGTTCGCGTGCCTCAGCGGTGACGGTATCGGTTTGCGTCTGCCCGTTGCCACTGCGACCGAATTGCATTTCTCAAGGAACGACGTCGTCCCGTTCCAGCCCGGTGGTGTCTCGGCCACGAGGGAATGGATCCAGATCAATTGCGCCGAGGCAACCGAATACGAGAAGCATCTCCCGCTCTTCAGGACCTCTCTCGAATTCGTGAAAACCGGCCGGATCAGCTAGGCCGATGGGGAATTTGATGGGATCTGCATCGATTGTCAGTTCGATCCCACACCGGCAAGCAGGCGTGGGCGGGTGGTCAGATGTACGATTTTTCGGTCGGCTCCGATGAGCTGCGACTGCGAACCCTCCACCCATTCGGCAACGGGCCGGAATTGCTCGCGCTCGGATTCCGATGTCGCCTCGTCCAATTCGAAGAGCCCCAATCCGGATTCCACGGCTTTGAGATAGACGTCCGAATCGCGAAGGCGCGTCAGCAGCGGCAGGCTGAGGGATTTGAGAAAGCGCTCCAGCGGTTCGTAGGTCGGCATGGAATTGCGAACCTTGTTGGCGACAACCCCCAGCCGGATATTGCGCACGCGGATGCGGCCCGCTACCAGCAAATCCCGAATGAAGTTCGCCGTGGCGTGAATATCGATTGCCGACGGCGCGACCGGGACAACGATGCAATCCGCGCGCGCAAGCATCTCTTGCAGTAGTAGACCGGAAGCGCCCGCCGGCGCATCAATAATGAGTTGTCTCGTGTCGGGTGGTACATGCATCTCGATCCCGCGCAACCGGTTGCCCCGCTGGGGGGCGGCATTGGCGGCATGGATCCGGGGCCGAAACGAATCGCGCAGGCGCAGCCAGTTGAGACTTGATCCCTGGGGGTCGTAATCCATCACGGTCACGGGTACCGACCTGGCGGCGAAATAGCTCGCGAGGCTGGTCGTGACGGTGGTCTTGCCGGACCCGCCCTTCGGATTGATGACAAGGGTGGTATTCATTCGCATGATCGGTGCTCGATTCTGACTTGAATTACCCCAGGCGCGGCACGGGGAAATGTCCTCGCGTCCGGGTGTCAACCCGCACTTATCATGCCATTCGCCTTGCCTGTGCCCCGAAACATGGTTAGCAGGCGTTGAACACTGTCACTTCCTGGCGACGCTACGCCGACGCACGGCAGGTGGCTCAAGAAAACGAGGTTTTTCCTCTGACGAAAAGCGTTTCCGGGGGTCAATCGGCTCCCTCAAGAGGGAATCTGCAAGACTCGGGCCGAACTTCCCGCCTCAGCAGGTCGAGGATTGCGTCCAGTTCACCCGTTAACCCGTCACGTGTCATCGCTTTTCGCAAGTGCATTGATGTCCGCGCTCTCGAGAATCGCCTTCGGCGCACCCGTGCGGGCGGCGTGCAGCATGGCCCGCCCGACCTGTTCGGTCGTGGTAATTGCCAGGGGAAAAGCGGCTTGCAGTGGACGCCAGAACGGCCGGGCCAGTGCATAAATGATTCGATAGGCCAGCGTCTTCGAGATGATGCCGTGCAGGGGGACAATGGCGCCGGGCCGGAACATACAGGCGGCTTTGAAGGGCAGCCGCAACAGCGCATTTTCGGTGGCGCCTTTGACGCGCGCCCACATGCTGCGGCCCCGCTCGCTGCTGTCGGTGCCCGCGCCGGACACGTAGATGAAGGTCATTCCGGGGTTGAGTTGCGCGAGCGTCCGCGCCACGGCCAAAGTAAGGTCATAGGTCACACGCCTGTAGGCCTCCTCGGTCATGCCTACCGACGAGACGCCAAGGCAAAAGAAACACGCGTCGTAGCCCTGTAGCTGCTTTTCGATCGGCGCAAGGTTGAAGAGATCGGCCTGCATGAGCTCACGCAGCTTCGGATGCTGCTGCCCGATCGGGCTGCGACCGACCGACAACACCTGCTCCACACCCGGATCGAGCAGGCATTCGCGCAGAACGCCCTGCCCGACCATGCCCGTTGCTCCGAAAAGCATGACCTTCATATCAACATTCCCTGTCCTCGTTGTTCTTCCCACCCCGCTTATTGCACAAGCAGGTGTCCCGCGCCAACGACTGATTTCCTCCGCTGCACCCCACCTTCCTGGAAATCATTAGAAGATCAGATATTTGCAGAACCGTGGTAGCGACGAGAAAAAATCTGCTGGAGCGGCGTTGAAATGCTTTCTGAACGACCCTATTTTCACCCATGCATCGGGCATGGCGCCCCGTGAGCGCATTGTATTTCTTGGTTGGCCGGGGGGCGTCGCCCTTCCGGCTGGCGGGCAGGAAAACCGTGCGCCTGTCCGCCTTTCGCCAATATCGTGAAAGGAGGGTATGGACCATGAACGGATCCCTGAGAGTTCCGCAGGACATCCTTGCGGAGTTCGATCAGCTTCAACCTGGCGCTTTGGCAGGTTCGGCAATCAGCCGGCGCAGGAAGAAGGCTCGCCGCGCCAGCCGCGCGGTGAAGTGGTGATCCGCCGAGGGCGTGGTTTTTCGAGCATAATCGCGGCTCTCCGGATACAACCCTCACAGCAAAACTCCATGGCTCAGTACGTCTACACAATGCAGCGGGTGGGCAAGGTCGTGCCCCCCAAGCGCGTCATCCTCAAGAACATCTCCCTGTCCTTCTTCCCCGGCGCCAAGATCGGCGTGCTGGGCCTGAACGGCTCCGGGAAATCGAGCCTGCTCAAGATCATGGCGGGGGTGGACAAGGACATCGAGGGCGAAGCCACGCCGATGCCGAACCTGCGCATTGGCTTTCTCGAGCAGGAACCGAAGCTCGCGCCGGACCAGACTGTGCGCCATGCCGTCGAGGAAGGGCTGGGCGAGATCATGGAGGCGAAGCAGAAACTCGAGGAAATCTATGCGGCCTATGCCGAACCGGATGCGGACTTCGACAAGCTCGCCACCGAACAGGCCCGGTACGAAGCCGTCCTTGCGACGAGCGGCGCTGATACCGAGCACCAGCTCGAGATCGCAGCCGATGCACTGCGCCTGCCGCCCTGGGACGCCACCATCAGCAATCTGTCGGGCGGCGAAAAGCGCCGCGTCGCGCTCTGCCGGTTGTTGCTGTCCAAACCCGACATGCTGCTGCTCGACGAACCGACCAACCACCTGGACGCCGAGAGCGTGGACTGGCTCGAACAGTTCCTGGCCAAATTTCCGGGCACAGTGGTCGCAGTAACCCACGATCGTTATTTCCTCGACAACGCGGCGGAATGGATCCTGGAACTGGATCGCGGCAGCGGCATTCCCTGGAAAGGCAACTACAGTTCCTGGCTCGAGCAGAAGCAGGACCGTCTGCAGCAAGAAGAGTCTTCCGAGACCGCGCGCCAGAAAGCGATCAAGAAGGAACTGGAATGGGTGCGGCAGAATCCCAAGGGACGCCAGGCCAAGAGCAAGGCGCGTATCGCACGCTTCGAGGAATTGTCCTCGCACGATTACCAGAAGCGCAATGAAACCCAGGAAATCTTCATTCCGGTCGCCGAGCGCCTTGGAAACGAGGTCATCGAGTTCAACGAAGTCTCGAAGGGCTACGGCGATCGACTGCTGATCGACAAACTCTCGTTCAAAGTCCCGCCCGGCGCCATCGTCGGCATCATCGGCC
>CAYODB010000218.1:0-6506 GCA_964402495.1 uncultured Bordetella sp. | reverse complement strand
GCTTGAAAAAGAAGCGGTCCATCTGCGCTTCGGGCAGCGGATAGGTGCCTTCCATCTCGATCGGGTTCTGGGTCGCCAGCACGAAGAACGGCTGGTCGAGCGCATGCGTGCGTCCGGCCGCGGAAACGCTGTTTTCCTGCATCGCTTCCAGCAGCGCGGACTGCGTCTTCGGCGTGGCGCGGTTGATTTCGTCGGCCAGCACCATGTTGGCGAAAATCGGCCCCTGCTGGAACTCGAAGTTCTTGCGGCCCGATTCGTCCTCCCGAACGATGTTGGTGCCGATGATGTCGCCCGGCATCAGGTCCGGGGTGAACTGGATGCGCGAGAACTTCAGGTGCAGGACGTCGGCCATGGTCTGCACCAGCTTGGTCTTGCCCACGCCGGGAATACCCTCGAGCAGCACGTGGCCGCGCGCGAGCAGGCAGGTCATGACTCCGGAGACTATGTCTTCATTGCCGACGATGATGCGCGAAATCTCTTCGCGGACGGACACGAACTGTTCGCGGAATGCCTGGATCTGGCGGTCAACGACGGTGTTCATTTTTTCTCGCTTTCATGCAAATTCAAAAAATAGTTTTTGACGACCTGCTTCTGCCGGACCGGAATCCGGTCGTGCTGCCCGGCGGCCTCACGGTCGAATCCGCCGCGGGCCCGCACGTCCTCGAAGTCCAGGGCCGACGCCTGCTGCTGGCTGCCGGTGTAGATCCATCCCTTACCGTCCTTGTCGTCGTCCCCGCCCTTTTCGTCCTGGCGCTGGATTGCTTCGAGCTTGAGCTGGGCTTCGAGCCGCTGCGTGGCCTTGCCTGTCAGCGCCATCGACGGCGACTCGCCGGAAGCACTGCCCGTGCGGCTGCCTTCGCGTGCCCCGTCGGCGTCCTCTTCCCGGTTCGCCGAGTCCCGGCGGAACGTGCTGGCGCCCTGCATGTCTGCATTGCCGCTGTCCGGCGAGGGCTCGGGATTAGCCACGTCCTGCCGGTTGCTGCCGAATTCGTTGTGGGGTGCGGCACTGCGCTGTGCGGTCGCGACCATGTTCTCGCGGGCGCGGCGCTGGACCTGGTTCACCCGGTTCTGCGCATCCATCTCCCGGGCCGCCTGGTCGAGCGTCTTCATCAGGTTGTCGAGCGCCGGGGCGTTGATGTTCGGCGTGCCGGACAGGTCGCGGCCGGCCTGATCCAGTTGTTCGGCGAGATTACCCTGGTGCTGCGTGGCTACCGCCGCATCGGGAAATTGCTCCCCGCCGGTGTTGTCCTGTTGTGCCGCCGCGTCCCGGCGGACTTCCTCCAGCAACTCCATCGCTTCCTTGTTGTTGCCGGCCTGTAACGCCTCCGCGACCTTCTCCAGTTTTGGATTGGCCTTCATGACCTCTGCCAGGCGCGCCAGCCCTTCGCGCGCCGCGGCGGCTTCCATGTTGGTCTGCTCGGCGATGTCGCGCATGTCTTCCATGGCGCGGCGCTTCTGCTCAGCGGTCGCATCGGAGCGCTGCAGCGTTTCCAGCGCCTGGTCGAGCGTTTCGATACGAGCGTCGCGGGGCATGTCCTGCAACAGCGCGCGCAAGTCCTGTTGCTGCGCCTGCGAAGGCGCGGGCGCCGCGCTGGCATCCCAGTAAGGAGACATCTGTGGGGCCAGCCAGGTGACGAAGGCGAACATAACGCCGAGTGCGACCGCGGCCCACAGGCTGCGCGGCGGGCGGCCGGGAACAACGGTGCGGGGATCCAGCCTGCCGGCGGTCGCGGCGGCGCGCGCCACCTGGGTGTCGATGAACGGGGAGTGCTCGGAATTGGAAACAAACCAGTAGGCGGACTTGAGCTCATCGCGCAATGCAGCACGCGCGTCAGCCTGGGCCGCCGCCTGCGACAACGTGACGCGACGCGACAAGCGCCACGCCAAATAGACGACGAACGCCGTAATGGCCGCGCCAACCGGGAGCCAGACCGGGATTCCGGTAGCCGGAATGCCGGAGGTTTGAACCGCCCCGGCCAATCTGAATGCGATGAGGAAAAACAGCAGGACACACAATCCGAAGAAGGCTTCCTGCAGCGCCCGACCCACCCACAACCGCCGTCCGATCCCGCCCAGTACTCCGAGAATGATTTCGCTATCCTTCATAACGGGGGCGATTGTAGCGCAGCCACCTGGTCATTTGCGGGAGCTTTTTCCGGCTGGCCCTTGCATTTCAGCCCGGGAAACTCGGGTAACATGGCCCTCTAACGACGGAGCAGAACATGTTCTCAGGGCGGATCGCCGTAGCGTGCATCCTGTGTTTGATCGCAGGCGCTGCAGCGGCGCAGCCGCCCCACATCGTCTACATCCTCGCCGACGACCTGGGCTGGAAGGACGTCGGCTTTCACGGCGGCGGCGCGAAAACTCCCAACCTCGACAAGCTTGCGCGCGAAGGCATGCGCCTCGAGAAGTTTTACACCCTGCCCTGGTCCACTCCCACGCGCGCGGCCCTGATGACGGGTCGCTACCCCATGCGCTACGGACTACAGACTCTGTCCCTGCTGCCGTGGAGCCAGTACGGCCTGCCGGTGGAGGAAAAAACGCTGGCGCAGATGCTCAGGGAGGCCGGCTACCGCACGGCGATGCTGGGCAAATGGCAACTCGGACATCACAGCAGGGACCTGTGGCCCACCCGCCGCGGCTTCGATTATTTCTATGGCAGCTTCAACGGCGAGGTCGACTACTTCAGGAAAACCAACCAGGGCGGCGAACCGGACTGGCACCGCAACGAGCAGAAAGTCGCGGAAACCGGATACGCGACGGCGCTCATTGGCCGCGACGCCGCCCGGCTCATCGCGAGTTACGATCCCGGCCGGCCGCTGTTCCTTTACCTGTCCTTCCAGGCGCCGCAGGTTCCGCTTCAGGCCCCAAAGGAATATCTCGATATGTACAAGTATATCGGGGACGAGAACCGGCGCACCTACTACGCGATGATCAGCGCGCTGGACGACGCTGTCGGCGCGGTAGCCGCCGCGCTGCAAAAGAAAAACATGACCGGCAACACGCTGATCGTTTTCCACAGCGACAACGGCGGTGCGTTGCCGAACAAATATCCAACCGGCGACGGCGACGTAAAAAAGCACGCCGCCGACAACGGGCCTTACGCGGACGGGAAGGGCGGCATGCACGAGGGTTCGGTGCGGGTCGTTGCATTCGCCACGTGGCCTGGGAAGATCCCTCCCGGCATCGTGACAGAGCGCATCCATGTCACGGACATGTATCCCACGCTGGCCGCCGTCGCCGGCGCCACCCCGGACCAGACGCGGCCGCTCGACGGCGTCAACCAGTGGGACACCATCGCCTCGGGAAAGCTCAGCCCCCGCAAGGAGGTCCTGCTGAACATGGAGGATTCCCGTGGTGCCCTGCTCCGGGAAAACTGGAAACTGATCGTGTACTCGCGGCTGCCGGTGCGCTACGAGCTCTACAACATCCAGGACGATCCTTCGGAAGAGGAAAACCGCGCCGAACGGGAACCGCAGCGCGTGCAGGAGATGCTTCTGCGATTCAACGAACTGGCCTGGGAGATGGCGCCGTCGTTGTATCTCGAAGACGCGCAGAAGCCGCGCAAGTTTCCGACGCCGATTTTTTTTGGTGAAAACCCTATCCGGCCCTGAGGCCGGAATTTCTCGATCCTCGATCCCCGATCCTCGAACACATCGACATCGCGTAAACTGAAGACCGACCTTCGCCGCTTTTTTTCTTTTGCTTTTTCTTTTCGTTTTTATTTTCGCCGGGCAGAACAATAATGAAAGCGATCAACATCGACGACCTGCGCAGCGCGGCCCAGCGGCGCCTGCCCAAGGTCATGTTCGAGTTCATAGACGGCGGAGCACAGGACGAGACCACGCTGCGCGCCAACCGCGAAGACTTCCAGAAATGGCGGTTCCGCACCCGGGTGCTCACCGACGTTTCCAAGCGAGACCAGTCGATCACCCTGTTTGGCCAGCACTGCGCCTCGCCGCTGATCCTGGCGCCGACCGGCCTCGCCGGCCTGTTCTCGCGCCAGGGCGAACTCGCGGCGGCCCGCGCCGCCGAGAAATACGGCGTGCCCTATTGCCTTTCGACCATGGCCACGTGCACGATCGAGGAGATCACCCGTGAAACCGCGCCGCCAAAGTGGTTCCAGTTGTACGTGCTGCGCGACCGCGGACTCACGAAAGCCTTCATAGACCGGGCCAGAGCCGCGCACTGCACGGCGCTGGTGCTGACAGTGGACACCAAGGTGCAGGGCCCGCGAGAGCGCGACATGCGCAACGGCTTCACCGTGCCGCCGCGCTTTTCCGCAGCCACCCTGTTCGACTTTGCACGCCACTTTGGGTGGCTGTTCGACGTAGCACTGGGGCCGAAGGTGACTTTCAAGAACTTCGTCGGCACTGAATTCGCGTCAAATGATGCGATCACCATCACCCAGTTCATTGCCGGTCAGTACGACCTGTCAGTCAACTGGCGTGACCTGGAATGGTTCAAGGCGAACTGGGGCGGGCCGGTGATGCTCAAGGGCATCCTGACCGCCGAGGACGCAAAAATCGCAGTCGATCACGGCGCTGACGGAGTGATAGTGTCCAATCATGGCGGCCGCCAACTCGATGGCGCGATTTCTGCGGTGCATGCCCTGCCGTCGATCGCCGATGCCGTCGGCGACAAACTCGAAATTGTCCTCGACGGCGGCATTAGGCGCGGCGCCGACGTGGTTCGCGCCCGTGCGCTGGGCGCCAAAGCTTGCATGATTGGCCGAGCCTGGCTCTACGGACTGGCCGCCGGCGGGCAGTCCGGCGTGGAACGGGCACTGGAAATCCTGCGCGACGAGATCGACATCGCCCTGACACTGTTGGGCCGCCCGACGTTGGCGGATGTGGATCGAAATTCTGTTGAAAGGGTCAGCTAAACGACAGCGCACGCATCGGCCGCGAAATTCGGCATGACAATTGCTCTGCTTCCGCCGCAGTCAGTACAGGCGCGAAAATCGCACGCACCGGTAAATATTCCAGCAAAACTTCGGTATCCTTTCGCACGGCACTCTTGATCGAAACATGGCTTCCAAACTCTCCATTACCTATACTGCTTCGCGAGACCTCCTGGGCGCGGTCTCGGAAGAGGAATACCAGCGATTCAGGGATCAACTGCTCGAGGCGTTCCAGGCGGAATGGCCCGACGCGACAGTGGCCATCGAGGATGACGAGGAAGCTTTCCTCGATCTCGACGGCATCAGCGGCCAGGCCGCCCAGGATGTGCGCGGCCGCGTCGAGGACATCGTCACCGACATCGTCGAGACCGCGGACTGGCAGGACGAGGAAGACGATTTCCAGGACGAGGCGGACAAACTCGACGACGAGGAAGAAAAAGACGAGTACTGAATGAAGGAGGAGACCATGAACCAACCCGTTCTTACTCAAGCCGAACTCGATCATTTCCGCGAGCACGGTTTCGTCATTCCGCGCTACCGCTTGCCAGTTACGCTGTTGGCCGAACTGCGCTCTGCGCTCGACGGCCTGCTCGCAGGCTATACCGACGTCAAGCAGGAAGACCTCGCCAATCCGCACATGCTGCCGCCCACCGCAGGTGCGCATGCGAACCCCTTCATGCGCGCCGCGCGCCAACCAGAAATCCTCTCGATGCTCGAGCAGGTGCTAGGCCCGGATCTGGTGCTGTGGATTACCCGCGTCCTGTGCAAGCCGGCAGCGAAGGGACGCGAGGTACCGTGGCACCAGGACGGCGAGTACTGGCCCATGCGGCCGCTCTCGACCTGCTCGGCCTGGATTGCGCTCGATCCGGTGTCCACGGCGAACGGGTGCATGCGCTTCATCCCCGATTCGCACAAGAAACAGGAACCGTACCGGCATCACGTGAGCAACCGCGAGAACATCGTGCTGAACCTGGAACTCGACCAGGACCAGTTCGACGAATCAAAAGCCTTCAACGTGGAACTGGAGCCGGGCCAGATGTCCCTGCACGATGTACGGCTGATCCATGGTTCGCTGGCAAACACCTCCGGACAAAGGCGCGCGGCGCTGATCATGCGCTACATGTCCTCGGCGTCGTATTACGATCGCTCCCTGGTCGACAAGCGCCGCGACAACAGCCCGTTCAACATCTACGAGCAGCCGTTGTGGCTGGTTAAAGGAGAAGATCGCTGCGGCCGCAATGATTTCGTGCGTGGCCATGCGCAGTGGAGCGAGCGCTACGCGAAGGGACTGGCGCCGCTGATGGAGAGCGAAGGCTAGGAGGGGTTCAAGCCGGACGTGGCATCACTTCCTGCTTGAGCGCCGGTAATCCGGATCGACTTCATCCTTTTTCCTGCGAAATGGCCGCTTTAACGCGTCGATGGTCAGGGCAGCCATCTTGCCCACGAAATGCCAGGCGAGGAACAGCAACACCACCGCAACGATCCACAGTCCGAAGGACAGGAACAGCGACAACGGCCCGCTGAACTTGCCCGCGGATAATTCGAAGAATTTTGCCAGACCCGGCGCTTTCGTGATGGCCAGGTAGATAAGCCCGTCGCCCGG
>CAYODB010000217.1:0-6518 GCA_964402495.1 uncultured Bordetella sp. | reverse complement strand
CCGCGTCAGTCATGGCTTTCAGAGATTTCACCTCTCGTTTAACCGGACAGTAGTGGGAAAACATCTATACCGGCACGGCGGGCCACTTCGCGGCCGTGGATGCCGCCAAAGCCTGGGAGTCGGAGAAAAAACTCTACTCCGGCGGGGTGCTCAAGCAATCCAACTGGAAACCGGCGGGCCATTACACGCAGATGGTCTGGCGCGACACCCGCATGCTCGGCTGCGGGGAAGCGGTCTGCAACAAGATGCTTATCGTGGTGTGCAACTACGACCCGACGGGGAACTATATCGGCCGCAAGCCTTACTAGGAATTACAAGACCAGCACTCACCGCAGAGGACGCGGAGGACGCCGAGGGAAACAGAATAAATGCGCAAAACTGACCCCCGCCGATGGTTACCCCTTCTGGTTTTTCTGCCAGTGATTGATTTTTCCTCTGCGTTTTTTCCTCTGCGCCCTTCGCGTCCTCTGCGGTGAGCATTTCTCTTAGGAACAATTAGCCCATGCTCATCAACTGCGTCGCCTATGAAGGCGGCAAAAAGCTCGCCGACATCCAGCCCAGCGAGATCCATGACTTCGTCAACCGGCCGGAGTGTTTCGTCTGGGTGGCGATGTTCGAGCCCTCGCACGAGGAGCTCGACGCGATGCAGAAACAGTTCGACCTGCCCGAGCTGGCGGTCGAAGACGCCCGCAACGGCCATCAGCGGCCGAAGATCTAGGAGTATGGCGATGCGCTGTTCGCCGTCCTGCAGATCGTCGAGTCGGTGGGCAAGGACCTCAACGTTGGAGAAGTCGACGTATTCGTCGGCCGCAACTACGTCCTGTCGGTCCGCAGCCGCACCCAGCACGGCTTCCTCGGGGTGCGCGCCCGCAGCGAGCGGGAGCCGGAGCCAGGAAAGCGAAGTCACCAAACGCCTGGCGGGATACGCCGCGCTGGTCGCAGTGCCGACCATGATTGCCGGTGTGTACGGCATGAACTTCGAGGTGATGCCGGAACTGAATTGGGCTTTCGGCTATCCGCTTGCGGTCGGCCTCATGGTGGCGATAGATGTTTACCTTTTCTATCGCTTCCGCCAGGCCAAGTGGCTTTGATAGCCAGATCCAGACCAGCACCTACCGCAGAGGACGCGGAGGGCGCAGAGGAAACCAAAAGCGAGAGAAGTAACAGAAGTGTGAAGACAAGTTACCAACGCTGGTTGCCGCTCCTAATCCCCGACTTCATTTCCTCGTCCCTGCCTTTCCTTTGCGTCCTCTGCGTCCTCCGCGGTGAGAGCTGCCCTTGCACGAAACAAGCGAAGCGGTGCTAGGATTCAGCCGCGAGGTGTGCCGATAAAAACAAGCGGAGGAAGCGATGCTGAGTTACGACGTGGTCGAATGGGGCAAGCCGTTGCAGAAAGCCGAGAAGCCGACGCCGAAGCCGGCCGGGGCGGAAGTGCTGCTGAAGTTGAAATACAGCGGCGTCTGCCACAGCGACGTGCATATCCGCGAAGGTTATTTCAATCTGGGTGGCGGCAAGCGTTTTCACATGAGCGAGCGCGGCATGCGGCCGCCCGTCACGCTCGGCCATGAGCCCTTCGGCACTGTGATCGCCGCGGGACCGGACGCGCCGGATGCGCCGATCGGTCAGGACCGCCTTGTCTGTCCCTGGATTGGTTGCGGAAAATGCGCGCGCTGCACCGAGGGCATGGATAATCATTGCATGGCGCCGCGCTGGATCGGCATCCAGCTCGCCGGCGCTTATGCCGATCACTTGCTGGTCCCGCATCCCAAGTACCTGGTGGATGCGAGCGGCATCGACCCCGCCTGGGCGGCGACGCTGTCCTGCTCGGGGCTGACGACTTATTCGGCCGTTTCCCAGTTGAAGCCCATCCCGAAGGAGGAATGGGTTGCCGTGATCGGCGCGGGCGGCCTGGGGCTGATGGCCATCGAGATGCTCAAGGCCTGCGGACACGAGCGTATCGTGGTCGTGGACATCGACGATGCAAAACTTGCGACGGCGAAGAAGGAAGGCGCGGCCGCGACGGTGAACGGCCGCGATCCCGAGGTGGTGAAAAAGCTGCAGCAGATCGCAGGCGGCCCGCTCTATGGCGCTGTTGACCTGGTCGGCGCGGCGGATACGTCCGGCCCCGCCCTGAGCGCGCTGCGCAAGGGGGGCAAGCTGATCGTGGTCGGTCTTTACGGCGGTGAAATCCCGGTTTCGCTGGTGCTGGTGGTGCAGCGCGCCTGGCGTATCCAGGGATCGAGCGTTGGCAACGTGGCCGAGTTGAAGGAAGTCGTGGCGCTGGCGCGCGCCGGAAAGATAAATCCGATCCCGATCGAGAAGCGTCCGCTGTCCGAGGTAAGCCGCACCCTGGACCAGTTGCAGGCGGGACAGATCACCGGACGGGTCGTCGCCGAAATAACCTGAGTCAGAGCGGAGGCGCGATGACGGACAGTTGAGCCGGCTACGAAGTCAGCCGGCTACGATGTCATCAGCAGGATTTCGAATTCCATGGCGCTCAGGCTGCCGTTGCCGTCGACGTCCGCGTCGTCAAATTTTGCCGCGAGCGTGGCGTCTTCTTCCCAGACTTCATCCCGGGTGAGCATGCCGTCGGCGTTGAGGTCGGCCTTAAGCCAGACCCATTGCACTTCCTCGAACCGGTAGGTGCCCGAGGCTGCGCTGGGCGAGGCTGTGACCGAGGATCCGATCGAGAGCAGGAGGGCGCCGAGCACCGGAGCAAGAACGTACAAGGATTTACGCATAATGACCTGCTCTGATCACTTCGCAGCGTATCCGGTGCGGGCGGCTGCTGGTTTTGCGCATGTCATGTCTCCTTTATTGTTCTTCACGCAGGGAAATCAGGAAGGCGAGGATCTGCCTCAGCGTCCCTGCTTACAGTATTCGTGCCACATGGGCATTGGCAAGCCAGATCAACCAGTTAAGTTTTGGGCATGGCGACCCACCCGAGGAAAGCGTAGCCAATGAGCGTCACTGTCGCAGCGCAATAACCCTAAGTCGTTCTTAACAGGAAGAATTCAGGTGTTGCCGCGCGACGACAAGCACGCAGTCATTCTGAAAACACCAACCTTGAACCACGGAGGACACGGAGGAAAAAGGAGACCGAGGAAGAACGAGAGTGGCGCACGAAGGTCGGCAGTCCATTCGCCACTTGCAGGGATGACGATCGACTATGGGCAAAACGCGCAGAATCCCCTTTCGCGTTCTTTTGCCTTTATTCCGTGTCCTCCGTGTCCTCCGTGGTTCAAGGTGTGGGGACTTGACTTAGAGGGATGGAATGAACAACGAAGAACTCTGTTTCACACCCGCCACCGAACTGGCGCGCAGGATCCGCGACAAGGAGGTCTCGCCCGTCGAGATCACCCGTGCCGTGCTGGAGCGCGTCGAGCGGCTCAATCCGAAGCTCAACGCCATCTGCACCCTCACTGCCGAATCCGCGCTCGATGCGGCGCGCGCGGCGGAATTCGCGGTCATGCGCGGAGACCACCTGGGCCCGCTGCACGGCATTCCAGTCACGATCAAGGATCTCGCGATGACCCGTGGCGTGCGGACCATGGCGGGTTCGCATGTCTTCAGCCAACGCCTGCCGGAGATCGATCACCTGCATGTGGAACGCCTGCGTGCGGCCGGCGCCATTTCCATCGGCAAGACCACGGTTTCGGAATTCGGCTGGAGCGGTGTGAGCCGCAGCCCGCTTACGGGCATCACCCACAATCCCTGGAAACAGGGCATGAATGCGGGAGCATCCAGTGCCGGTGCCGCGGTCTGCGCGGCGGCGGGATTCGGCCCGATTCATCAAGGCTCGGATGGCGCGGGTTCGATCCGCATGCCTGCGGGATTCTGTGGCGTCTATGGCATCAAGCCCTCCCATGGCCGCGTGCCCTACTACCCGACGCCCGCGAACGGATTGATCTCGCACGTTGGTCCGATCACGCGCACGGTGGCGGACGCGGCGCTGATGCTGCAGGCCATGGCGGGACCCGACGACCGCGACATGACCAGCCTGGAAGCGCCGCCGGAAGATTTCACCGGCAAGCTCGATAGCGGCATCGCGGGTTTGCGCGTCGGCTTCAGTCCCGACCTCGGCTATCTCAAAGTCGACGCGGAAGTCGCGGGGCCGGTGAAGGCGGCGGCCCGGGTATTCGAGGAACTGGGCTGCAAGGTCGAGGAGGTCGATCCCGGCTGGGGGGATCCCACGACCATGGAGCATTGCCTGTTCGCCGTGACCATTACCGCGATGTGGGGCGACTATGTCGAACGCTGGGGCGACCGGATGGATCCGGGCCTGGTGGCCATCATCGAACACGGCCGCAGCTATAGCGCGGTGGATTACTGCAAGGCATCGGCGCAGCGACTCGCTTACTACGACAAGGTGCGCGCGTTCTTCGAGCGCTACGACCTGCTGCTCACCCCGACATTGTCCGTCGCCGCGTTTCCCGCCGAGCGCCTGATTCCCGAACACTGGGCGCAGCATCCCTGGGACTGGTTGCGCTGGGCCGGTTTCAGTTTCCCGTTCAACCTCACCTGGCTGCCCGCGGCGACTTGCCCGTGCGGATTCACGCCGGCCGGTTTGCCCGTCGGCTTGCAGATCGTCGCCGGCCGCCATCGCGACCTGCGCGTACTGCAGGCGTCGCGCGCGTTTGAAAGTGTCCGCCCCTGGGCGCAGCATCGCCCCCCCTGCTGACAGTTTCTGTGCGGCGAAGATCACCATGGATTTTTGGGAAAAAAGTGGGCGTCCCGATTGAGGGACCGCCGCCGCGCATCGCTTCCTCGCCGGACCGCGTCGGGTCAAGCAAAGGCACCGCGGTGGCATTCCGATGTTTTCTGCTATGCTTTGGCTCAACGCCGGTAAACAGTGGCGTCGGTCTGAAAGGAAGAGATGCCGCTCGGGAAGGACAAAGTCTGGCTGGAGGACATCGAATTCTCCGACAGCTGGTGCCGCTTCATTCAGGGCACCATTCCGGACATAGACGCCGCGGAGTTGCTCCTGCTTTTTCACGGCAAGCCGGACGTAAGTTTTTCGGTTGAAGAAGCCGCTGCCAAGCTGAACCCCGCAATGTCCACGTCAAACGCCAAGAAATACATCAATGCGTTTGAGTCCCTTGGCCTGTTGTTTTCGGCAGGGGGTCGATTTCGCTACAACCCGGAGTCGGAACATGCTCCGCTGGTGCTCGTCCTGCAGCGGGCTTACTCGCAACGTCCCGTGACGCTTATCCGAATCATTTATGCGCTGCGCGATTCCAAGATCCAGTCGTTCGCCGACGCTTTCAGGATGAGAAAGGACTGAAATGGGTGCCGTGGACATCGTACTTTACCTGCTGGCGATCCTGACAAGCGCTGCATGCATGCTGTTGCTGTTTCGCGGCTACGCGGCAAGCGGCGTCCGGTTGCTGCTCTGGAGCGGGCTGTGCTTCGTGTTTCTGACCGTGAACAACGTGCTGCTGTTTGTCGACCTGATCGTGTTTGAAGGGTTTGACCTGAGACTCTATCGCCTGGCTGCCAGCCTGATCGCGGTGTCGCTGCTGATCTACGCTTTTCTCTGGGAGGCAGAATGATCGAATTTTTCGCCGGCGCCGTCACCATGGGGTTCGTGGTCGCAGCGGCCTTTTTCATGCGTTTCTGGTTAAAGACTTCCGACCGTTTCTTCCTCGCATTCGCCGTCGCGTTCCTTCTGTTCGCGATGAACCAACTGCTGGCGACCTGGGTTGTCGCGACCGACGAGCATTTCGCATACATCTACCTGCTGCGCGTGCTTGGATACTTGCTGATACTCAGCGCCATCTTCGAAAAGAACAGGTCGAAGAAAAAAGGCGCTGCGGGATAGTGGGGCGCCGGTTCTTCTCACCGAATGAAAGTTCGCCGATGCTGGCCGACTCAGAATTCAGGGTCATGCCGCTCTGCCCGTTCGCCGCCGGGATCATCCACCGGCGCCCTGATGCTTCGCAAACCGCAGAACCTGCGGCAGGAAAATGCGGAAATCCGATTCAAGCTCGGCGTAGTGCTGCGTTAACTCATCGGCGGAGTTCAGCAGCGGATTCTCGCGCCTGATCCGTTGGCTCATGCGATCGAGCGAGGTGTGGATCGAGGGTACATGCGCATAGGAGGCGAGCCAGTTCCATTTCGCCATATTTGGCGCCATCCGCTGAAATCTATCCGGCAGCATCGCATGCCGGCGGTCGAGGATCGCATAGATCCTGGCGGTGAATTCATCGAGCGGCTCGTCGTGGAATTCGCGCCAGTATTTCGCCAGGAAATGGTCGTAGAACATGTCGATCATGATGCCGGCGTAGCGACGACGCACGGGGCTGATTCTCGACTTGCTCTGCAGCACGACCGGATGTGCATCGGTGAAGCTGTCAATCTTCCTGTGCAGCGCGATTGCGCGTGTAATGTGCGCGCTGTAGCGCCCGTCCAGCGGTCCTTTTACAAAGTCGCCCAGCAGACTACCCAGCCAGGCCTCTTCGTTAGGCTCGGAGAGGTAGAGATGGGCGAGGTAGTTCATCAAAAGCAGGGGCTAGGGG
>CAYODB010000216.1:0-6520 GCA_964402495.1 uncultured Bordetella sp. | reverse complement strand
GATGCGGACGCCTACTACCTGTATCACAAGCAGCTCTTCAGGACAGGCATGTCGATGGCGATCGAACTGCGCCTGTTGCGAAACAACGGCACGCCGTTCACCGCGTGGATAGAGGCAACGGTTGCGACCGCCGCCGACGGCGTCCGCACCAGCCGCCAAGTGATAAGCGACATCACCGAACGCAAGGCGATCCAGGAAGAATTGCGTCGCAGCCAGATTCTGTTGCAGACCGCCGGCAAGATGGCGCAGGTTGGCGGCTGGGCCCTCGGATTGCCGCACAACGACCTGATGTGGTCGGATGAGATATGCGCGATGCTGGATTTTCCCAACGGGACCGCCCCGCCTTTGGCCGAAGCCCTTTCCCTTTATCCGCCTCGATCGTATGAAATCATCTCCGGCGCACTGAAAACCTGCGCCCGTGAGGGCACGCCTTTCGATTGCGAACTGGAAATTCTGACCGCCAGGGGCCGCCGCCTCCATGTCCGTGCCATCGGCCAGGCGATACGGGATGGCGCCGGCAACATCACCGGGATAGAAGGCGCGTTTCAGGACATCACCGGGCGCAAAAGCTCCGAGCGGGCGCACGCCTCGCTCGAGGCGCAGTTGCGGGAATCGCAGAAAATGGAAGCGATTGGAACCCTGGCGGGAGGCATCGCCCATGATTTCAATAATATCCTCGGGACGATTCTGGGCAATGCCCAACTCGCCCGCCAGGATGCCAGCGCGAATTGGCAGGCGCTGATAAGCCTGGGAGAGATTCAGAAAGCCGCGAACCGCGCCAAGGATCTGGTGCAGCAGATCCTTTCCTTCAGCCGCCGCCAGCCAACCTCGCTCCGCGTGACATCGCTGACTTCGATCATGGAGGAATCCGCGGGTCTGTTGCGCGCTGCGCTGCCCGCCGGGGTGCGCATCGAGTGCCGCAGCGCCGCCAATACGCCGTCCATCCTGGCCGATCCGACACAGGTGCAGCAGGTGCTGCTGAATCTGGGCACCAACGCCGCGCACGCGATGGAAGGCCGGTCCGGCAGCATCGACATACGGGCGGAGGGCATCACGCTGGACGAGGCCTCCGCGCAACTGGATTTCAACCTGCGTCCGGGCAGCTACGCGCGCGTCGTGGTCAGCGACACGGGACACGGCATGGACGAAGCAACCCGGCTGCGGATTTTCGAACCGTTCTTCACCACCAAACCGCCAGGCAAGGGCACGGGGCTGGGCCTGTCGGTGGCGCACGGGATCATGCAGTCGCACGACGGGGCGATTGTCGCGCACAGCGAACCCGGAAAGGGCAGCCGGTTCGAGCTGTATTTTCCGCGCGCGAGTGAGGCTGCGGCTGCCCTGGGCACGACCGAGAAGGCGGGCCTGGCCAGCGAAGGGCGCGGGCAGCAGATCCTCTACATCGACGACGACGAAGCGCAGGTGTTCATGTTGAAACGGATGCTGGAGCGCTGGGGCTACCGGGTCAGCGCTTATCTGGAGCAACGCGAGGCGCTCGCCGTGCTGCTCGCCGGCGCGCACTTCGACCTGGTGGTGACTGATTTCAACATGCCCGGCATGTCCGGGCTGGAAATCGCGCGGACGATTCGCGATGCCAGGCCGGGATTGCCGGTGATCGTGGTCTCGGGCTATATCACCGATGAATTGCGCACCGAGGCGGCCGCGGCGGGGGTGCGCGAACTGATTGCCAAACCTCACGAAGTGGAAGAGCTGCGCGACGTGGTGCAGCGCCTCATTCCTCCGCCGAAGTCGTAAGCGGCACGTCGCCCGGAGCGCAAAGCGCTTTCCGGTTGACCAAGCTCCCTGGTAAACCCGGTAACGCTTTCCACGCGGCGGCAGTCCTGCGTGGCTGCCGGGGATTTCCTTGAACCGACACGCGTTGTGCGGGCGCCTGCCGGCTGCGGTTGCGTTCGAATTCGCCCGAGGGCCGGCTTATGTGTGCCAACCCACAGAAGTTACGTGCCCCGGCGTATACCTTCAACGCCGTGACCGTTGGCCTTCAACGAAACGATGCCCGGGCCCACGGTCCGGGAGTCAATGGCGATTTAATCAGATTCAGGAGTAAACGATGAAGAATGCATCCAAAGGAAGTTTGCTGTTCATAGCTGCCTTGATGTTGGGCATCGCCGGTTGCGCGAGCACGGGTCAAGGCGAAAAAACCAGCACGGGTCAAGGCGAAAAAACCGGGGTGTACGTCGATGACTCCTGGATCACGACCAAAGTGAAGTCGGAACTGGTGGCCGAGGACGAAACCAAAGCCCGCAATATCAAGGTCAATACCATGAAAGGCGTCGTCACGCTGACCGGAACGGCCGAGACCTGGCAGGAGTCCTACAAGGCCGCCGATCTTGCACGTGGCGTAAAAGGTGTGACGTCCGTCGAGAACGACATCCGCGTTCAGTAGGGCGCGCCGGGCGAATCGCTGCAGTCGCGAATGAAGGAGAAATGAAATGGGCAAGTATTTACTGGGATGGGTGCTCGGCGTGCCGGTGGTGATACTGGTGATCATTTATCTCATCATGAACTAGGGCGCCTTGCAGTCCGCTGTTCAGGGCAACGCTATTCCGATCAACGCTATTCCGATCAACGGGAACGGCCGATATTCGTCAGCCTGTTAGATCTAAGGAGACAGAAATGGAAACAACCGGGAATCTCAGGCCAGGCAACACCGACGGCAGCCACAGTCCGATTCCAACTGGCACAGAGGCGCGTGCTGGTGTGCATAACGCCATCGACAAGGTTTCGGACGCGGCACGCCCGATGGTCGACAGGATCGCGTCCGGCGCCCACCAGACCGTGGACAAACTCGCCGGCGTGGCTGCGCAGGCGGCGGATACCCTGGGCGTGAAGGGAGAGCAACTGAAAAATATGCAGGCGCAGGCGATGGAGCAGTGCCGCGGTTACGTGCGCGAGAATCCGGTGGCGTCACTGGGTATCGCGATTGCCGCCGGCTTTCTCCTGAGCCGTCTGCTGAGTTCCCGCTAGGTCGGCCAGGGACATGGCATCCGTCGACGGTGTGGGCCTCGAGGACCAGCCTTCTGCGGTCGGCGGCGGCAGCCCGGAGGATTCCGGGTTGATCGATCAGGCCAGGTCGCTGTGGTACGAACTGCGCGGGCTGGTGCACGACGGGTTGACGCTGGCGGCGCGCGAAACCAGACAGGCCGGCAGAGGCCTGGTCACCATGGTCATCGCCGGAGTAGGGATTGCGATACTGGTGGTCAGCGCCTGGCTCGGACTCCTGGGTGCCGCAGTGCTGGGACTGATAGGGTTCGGCGTCAATGCGGGCATCGCGATGCTGCTTGCGGTCGCCGCCAATCTGGTGCTCGCGGTAGTTCTCTATCAGGTGATCCGGCGGCAAAGCCGGCATCTGCATTTTTCCGCGACCCTGCGCAGTCTTCGGCCGGCGATGAAGCTCCATGCTTCGGACAGGCCGTGATGCCTGAACCCATGAAACAGCGACTTCGGCCTGCACCGCTTGCGGTTCTGGTCGTGCAGGCGGAAACGGAGGTCATGCTACATCGGCGGCGGGTCGCAGCCCGCGTTTCCACGATCGGGCAGGAACTGCGAACACAGTTGACGTCTCCGGCCATGTTTCTGCTGGCGGGAAGCCTGGGTTTCGCCGCCGGAATTTTCACGAGGCCCCGGGCCGCCATGCCGGACATCAAGACCCCGCCAGACGCCCCGCCGAGCAGGCCCTTGGCGACGCTGCTCAGCCTGCTTGGCGTTGTCCGAACCCTGGCGAACATTCTTCCTTCGAGTGCGCCGGGCGCCTCCGTTCCATCGGCAACCGGGACGACGATCAAACCATTCTAGAAATTCACGCAGGATCGCCCGCCGCCGCCGCTCCCTTAGGCCGGCGCGCCCCTTAACCTGGCTTTCGCCCGAACGGAATGCCGAGATAGGAGCCGTAGGCCGCGACTCTGTTGTAGTTCCCGAATTTCGGAAAATGGACCGCGTTCAGTTTGACGCGTCCGGTGTCGTAGGTAATCACCGGAACCATGCCGACAAAGCTCGTGCCCTGGTTGTAAGTCTTGCTGTTCATGAGGGCGACGGCGGCGCCGATACGCCAATGCTCACCCATCTTGAACTGGTAGCCCAGCCCGATAAACGCCGCTACGCTACTGCCCGAGTCCTCGTACGCTCCCACCTCCACAAAGGTGACACCGCGCGGGGTTTTGCGCAGCTCGTAGTGCAGCCCCAGCCCGGGATTGAATTCGTTGTCCAGGCCCATTTCATGCACCATCTCGCGATCCGGGTGGTAGGCGAGCCCGTACACATTGATATTGAGCGCCTCGCGATTGAACCTGGGATGATCCGATAGGACCTGCCCGGCGCGCTCGAAGTTACGCGCGCCCGCGCTACTACCCTGTCCGCCGGAAAGTTCGGCGGCCGGCTAATTCGAAAAGGGAACGATCGCCGGACGGCGACGGACGCCGACGGCGATCACATCATGAAATTACGGAGTAGGAAGCTGAACTCTGGCTGGATGCTGGCGCCAGGGCCCGCTGCTGCCGGTTACGCTGGCGCCGCCAGGTAGGGAAACAACGGCCTCAGGCGGTTTTCGAGGCCCGGTCCAAGGCGTGATCGAAACGGGAGGCGATCACAGAGCGGGAGAATGGAAATCGATCGCGACAGTGAGGCGTCGCTATCGCGATTGCGGCAGATCCTCGAGATGGATGGCGCCGTACACGTTGTTGGCACCCAGATGCCAGTCGAGGAGGACCGCAATCTCGGTGTCTTCGGTACCTGTGCTGCCGCCGGCCTGGGTCGCTTGGGAACTGGAGTGATCCGCGACCCGGTCCATGCCGCGCGCCTCAACGGACTGTCCGGCTCCCGCCCTTGCGTCCGTGCCGCCGCCCCGGGCAGCTACCGGGAGCAATCTGGCCGGAGCAACGGTGGTGACCGGTCCGCCGCCTGGAACGGATATCAAGGCGGCAATGCCGGCGGCGCAGAACATCATGAGCGCTACCCCTGCGGCCCCCTTCAATGCGACCGCCTTCAACGAACGGCGGGATTTTCTGTGGTCAGTTCGCATAGCCTGTCCCCCCCATCAATGTGCATGTGCATTGAACGTCGGATTTTCTGTCGCTCCGGAAGGAAAGACCGGCCCCGGCGGGTCCGGATTTGCCCGCACAAGATTTGCCCGCACAAGGTGAACCCGCGAGGATTCGTGGTGCCAAAAATGGCAGGAAGAGCAGGCAAGCCGCGTAAGTACCCGGACATCACAGTCACTCCCCTTGAGGCTGAATACCGGCAGGGCGTCACGTCTCAAGTGTTACGCAACCGCCAGTGAGCCAATCTACCCCGCGTGAGCGGTGCTGCATGTGCGTTACCGTACATACGACGAAATTCCCGCCTGTTACAACGGAGTCGCCCTGTGGGAATCTGGCGGGGACGCTGGCGGGGACGCTGGCGGGGATGCTGGCGAAGATGCTGGCGGTAATGAAAACGCCTGTTCGGGATACGCCGCGCGAGCGGCTCCAACAGGCCTCAGGAAAGCGTCAGGCCGGTAGCGGGTTTGATCCCTGCCGTAGCCGTCTGGCCGCAGTAAAAAATTGGCGAGTTCATCAAGTTCTGTGTGGCAACCGCGGGAGTAAATCAAGATGCAGAGCGTAGTGCATCCCGTCCGTCAGGGCGCGGATCTGGAGTCGGTCATCAGCACTATCGAGCTTGCCTGGCGCACATCACGGCCCCCCGATCACGAAGCCGAGAACCGGGCCCTGGTGGCGCTGGCGCAGGAGATAGCCGGTTCGCCGGAAGGCATCCTCCAGCAACTCGTTGAGAGGACGCTCGAGTTGTGCAAGGCCGACTCCGCCGGCATCAGCATTGCTGAGGAGGAGAACGGCCAGCAGATTTTTCGCTCGCATGCCATTGCCGGGCGCCATGCCTCCCGCCGCCTGGGCACCATGCCGCGCCATTTCAGCCCTTGCGGGACTGTCATCGACCGCAACGCGCTGATGCTGTTTTCACATCCCGGGCGTCACTTCGCTTACCTGAAAGACGTAAGCCCGCCGATCGTCGAAACGCTGTTGTGCCCGTTCTCCATCGACGGAGAGCTGATCGGTACCATCTGGGTGATGGCGAACGATGATCAGCGCAAGTTCGAGTCCGAAGATGCGCGCGTGCTCAGGAACCTCGCGAAGTTCGCCGCGGCGGCTTGCCAGATGAAACTCTCTGCGGAGGCCGTCCAGCAAGCCGACCGCCGCAAGGATGATTTTCTGGCCGTGCTTGCCCACGAACTGCGCAATCCGCTGGCGCCCATGCAAAATGCCGTTCAGTACCTGCGCAATCGCGGACTGGCGCAACCGGATGAACGCAGGGCCATCGACGTTCTTGGACGCCAGGTGCACTCCATGACCCGCATGATCGACGATTTGCTGGACATCTCCCGAATAACCCGCGACAAGCTGGAGTTGCGCACGCAGCGCATCCAGCTCGAGACGGTCGTCAATCACGCCCTGGAGACGGCCCGTCCGCTCATCGATGCATGCGGCCACGCGCTCGCCGTGACATTGCCAGCCGA
>CAYODB010000215.1:5260-6562 GCA_964402495.1 uncultured Bordetella sp. | reverse complement strand
GTCGAGGCTTATCGCCGCATCCGCAATACGCTGCGTTTCCTGCTTGCCAACCTCGACGACTACGATCCGTCGAGCCACGCGATGCCGGTTTCTGAATGGCTGGAGATCGACCGCTATGCGCTGCAACTTGCTGCACGCATGCAGCAGCAGGTCATCAAGGACTACGAGGCCTACGATTTCCATTTCGTGGTGCAGAAGCTGCAGGCTTTTTGCTCCGAGGACCTCGGCGGCTTCTACCTCGATATCCTCAAGGACCGCCTTTACACGGCGGGCAAAGATTCGAAGGCGCGCCGCGCCGCCCAGAACGCGCTTTACCACATCTCCCACAGCCTTCTGCGGCTGATGGCGCCGGTCCTGTCGTTCACAGCCGACGAGGCCTGGCCACTGTTCACGCGCAAGCCGCAGGACAGCGTACTGCTCCACTCCTGGTACCGGTTCCCGGAGGCCGGGTCCGATCTGCTTGCCCGCTGGGAACAGCTACGCGCTGTGCGCTCGGAAGTGCAGAAGGAACTGGAAGCGGTGCGTGCCTCCGGAAAAATCGGCTCATCGCTGCAGGCGGAAGTCGAGATCATTGCCGATTCGGATCGCTTTGAACTGCTCGCATCGCTCGACGATGACCTGCGTTTCGTGCTCATCACCTCGCAGGCGAAACTGGCACGCGGCGGCGGAGAAATCCGGGTGAATCCCAGCGCGAATACCAAGTGCGAGCGCTGCTGGCATTATCGCGCGGATGTCGGGGCAGATCCCGCGCATCCGGAAATCTGCGGGCGATGCACGGCGAACCTCTATGGCGAAGGCGAACGGCGCATTCATGCGTAGCGCCGGCTTGCTGCAAGGCATCGGCGGCTGGCTCGGCCTGAGCGCGCTGATCGTCGTGCTCGATCAGGTTTCCAAGCTGGCGATCCTGCGGAGCATCGAGTTCGGCCACCAGGTCGAAGTACTGCCGCCGTTCTTAAGCCTGGTGCTGACCTACAATCCGGGCGCGGCGTTCAGCTTCCTCGCAACGGAATCCGGCTGGCAGCGGTACTTCTTCATCCTGATCGCGCTGGCCGCTTCGGCACTCATCATCTACATGATGGTGCGCCACAAGTCCGAGCGGTTTCTCTGCTTTGCGCTGACGATGGTGCTTGGCGGGGCTGTCGGAAACCTGATAGACCGGATTCTCCATGGTGCGGTGGTCGACTTCCTGCTGTTCCGCTGGCCCGGCGGCCCGGCGCTGTTCAATCCCTGGCCGGCATTCAACCTGGCCGACAGCTGCATCTCGATCGGCGCCGGGCTGCTGATCTGGGATAGTTTCCGCCG
>CAYODB010000215.1:0-5160 GCA_964402495.1 uncultured Bordetella sp. | reverse complement strand
AAATGCCGAACTGGATGAAAATGATCGAAGCGAAAATCGCGCTGGCGAAGCGGGGCGCGAAGCCGTCGAAGGCCGGTGACAACCCACGCATTCCTCCAGGGCAGAAGCAGGTTCACGATTTCCCGGTACTGGACCTGGGCCTCGAGCCTGAAGTCACTGCGTCCAGTTGGGCGCTGCGAGTCTACGGCCTGGTCGAGGAAGAGCGCGAGTTCAACTGGAAGTCCTTCAACGAACTGCCGCAGGCGGGCATCACCACCGACTTCCATTGCGTAACCCGCTGGTCGCAGCTCGACATGGACTGGAAGGGCGTGCTGGCGCGCGACCTGTTCATGCTGGTGCGGCCCGGCGACAATGCGAAGTTCGTGACCCTGCACAGTGCCGATGAGTACACCACCAACCTTCCGATCGAGGCATTGCTGGACGAGGACGTGATCCTGGCGCACAGCGTTTTCGGCAAGCCGCTGCCGGCGGAGCATGGCGGTCCGGTGCGCCTGGTGGTGCCCAAACGTTACGCCTGGAAGAGCGCGAAATGGCTGACTGGCATCGAGTTCCACGAGGAAGACCGGCCGGGCTTCTGGGAAGTCCGCGGCTATCACAATGAAGCCGACCCCTGGAAGGAAGAACGCTTCTCCGGCGCCGGTTTCTGAGCGCCGCGTATAATCGGGCGTATCCCATTCCGCCCTTAGCCATGCAAGTCCTGTTAGCCAATCCCCGAGGTTTCTGCGCCGGTGTCGACCGCGCCATCGAGATCGTCGAGCGCGCGCTCAAGATTCATGGCGCGCCGATCTATGTGCGCCACGAAGTCGTGCACAACAAGTACGTGGTGAACGACCTCCGCACCAAGGGTGCGGTTTTCGTTGAGGACCTGGCGGAAGTCCCCGAGGGGGCGACCCTGGTTTTCAGCGCGCACGGCGTCTCCCAGGCCGTGCGCCGGGAGGCCGAAGCCCGCGGACTCAACGTTTTCGACGCAACCTGCCCGCTGGTGACCAAAGTGCACGTTGAGGTCGCCAAGATGCATGAAGGCCGGCGCGAGATCATCATGATCGGTCACGCCGGTCATCCCGAGGTCGAGGGCACCATGGGCCAGGCTGCGGGCCGCATGTACCTCGTGGAATCGGTCGAGGATGTGGCCGGGCTGAAAGTCGAGAATCCCCACAATCTCGCTTTCGTCACCCAGACCACATTGTCGGTGGACGATGCCCGGTCTATAACCGAGTCACTGAGGCGCCGCTTCCCGGACATCGTCGGCCCGAAGAAGGACGACATCTGTTACGCCACGCAGAATCGCCAGGACGCGGTGAAATCCTTGGCGAAGCGATGCGACGTGGTCATCGTCGTGGGTTCGCCGAACAGCTCGAATTCCAACCGCTTGCGCGAAGTCGCCGCAAACCTCGGCGTGCCGTCCTACATGCTGGACAATGTTGCCGACCTTGATCCCCAGTGGGTAGCCGGGAGGAAGGTCATCGGCGTAACTGCGGGCGCCTCGGCGCCCGAGGTCCTGGTTGCGGCCGTCATTGAGCGGTTGCGCGCTTTGGGCGCCGAATCGGTATCGGAACTCGACGGCATTTCCGAGCGGGTCACGTTCCCGCTTCCCAAGGCATTGGCTTAGCGAAAGCGGCGGCCAGCGTAAAAAAAGGCCCGCGGATGCGGGCCTTTTTCATGGGAACAGCGATTCATCCGATCGGCTTTGCAGTCTTACCACTCGTTTTTCGGGTTCTCCGATTTGGCGACGGGCTTCGGCAGCCGCGGTTGGGAATCCATTTCCTTCCTTACCGGACCTGGAAACTGCCCTGCAGGCAGGGGTGTCAGGCTGCGGCACCGCGGAGGCTTGGTGCCTGTCATCGAGACGTAGCCAGACTTGCATGGTTTGACGCAGTACGCGCCGATGGACTGCTCCCTCTTTGCGCAGGTCTCACGGCGCAGCCGCAGGCGCTGCACCGGTTCGTACATGTCGAAATACTCCTTGGCCTGTTGCGATTGAGGCGATGCCGGCCTGGTGGATGGGGACTGCTGGGCTGACACAGTCCCCGCCTGGCTTGCCGCATATCCGGCGACAGCCAGCAGCATGAGCGTCCGCTTCCTTAGCATCGCCGTTCCTCCTTACTCGAACAGTTCGCGCCAGGACACACGACGGCCGCTGCCGCCGCTGCCGCCGATGTTCACGCCCACCGGTGTCTTGGTACCGGTTGCGCCCGTTGCGATGGCCTTGAGTACGCCACTCGGCAGCCTGACCACCACCACGCCAACCAGTGTCTGGCCGGTGAACTTCTGGCCGGCCTGGTTGCTGGCCGCGGAGGCGATGTAAGTGCCGTTTCGGTAGTCGAGCTGGTAGATCCAACTGTCCCCACCCACCGTGCAGGCGTTGTTATTGGGGACGTTGGTAACCACTACCAACGTGCCCAGGGCCAGCAGGGGATCCAGGTTCACGCGTTCGCCGGGCGAATCGTTGGACGGATTGAAGTCGACGTACCAGCCGTCCTTGCTCGACCAGTCCACGGTGGTGTTGCTGGTACTGCGCGCCGTCGAACTGAGGATGGTGATGGTCTGCGGCTGCAGTCCCGGTGTCGAGGTGCGGATGTTGCCCAGAACTGCGCCACGGTCCTTGATCGCGTAGAAGGACTGCTGGTAAGCCCAACCCAGCGCCGGCGACAGGGTGGCGGGGTCGGACAGATCATCCTCGCCGAGGTAGCGCCCGGTGCCGACGTAAAGCACGCGGTAGCCGTCGACGACCGCAAGTTCCGGCCGTGTCGTGATGGACTGCGGTTTGCCCGTCGAATCCTTCAACTCGGCCAGCTTGATTAAAGTGGGCGGACTGACGCTCATGTCGAAGCGCCACAGGTTGCCCAGCAGGTCGCCGCCATAGACGTAGGTTGCTGTGTTGTCGATGTTGAAGTTGTTGGCAAACGCGCTGACCTTGGAAAGCCCGGACGGCGTGGTCGTGTCGCCCGCGACGGTGTCCACCTTTTGCAGGATGGCACCGGTCAGTGCGTCGAGGATGTAGAGATATCCGCGCCCCGTTCCCGGCGAGACGTTGTTCATCCCGGAGGTCAGCAGAACGATCCATTTGCCGTCGGTGACGCGCTTGGTGATCACCGGAAAGCCGAAGCTGAAGCCCATGTCGCCGTCCTGGATTGCGCACAGGGCCGAATCGGAGCAGACCTCCCACATGCCCTTGGGGGTGGCGGGGTTGGTGACGTCGAGTGCGTAGTATCCGCGCCCGCCCTTGCCGAGGCCGGCGATGAGCAGGGTCTTCCACGCTCCGGCACCGCTGTCGTACACGTCCATGATCTGGGGCGAGCCGTCGACCAGGTATTCGTGGCGGACATCCCAGTTGTCGGTGGCAAGCGAAGCCATCTTCGGGAAGACGATGCGGGGCACGTAAGTCCACAGTTCGTCGCCGGTGTCGCCATTGAAGGCATGGATCATGCCGTCGTTGGCGGCGATGTACAGCACGCCCTGGCGACCGGCGTTCGACGTCTTGAAGGCGGCATAGCTGGGCGTGACCGCATCATTAAAGTTGTTGCGCGGCGCCTGGACGAAGGCAGGCGTGGCGTTGACCGGATCGCCCAACACGTGTTCCCGGTCGCGGAATACCGTTGCTTCGAACTCCGTCCGGCCACGCAGGTACTTGACCATGTTGTCGCCGTCATTGGCGACGATCTTCTGCGCTGCGGTGAGTAGCGCGCATTGCGAGAGCGACGTGCACTTGTTCTCGAAGTAGGCTTTTTCGGCGATCGTCAGGCCGGCCCACTGGAACGCCTTGAGTTTGTTCGCGCCGGCGCTGTCGAATGTATAAATCGTGCGGCCGTCGCCTGGTGTAGCCAGTGCTTCAGCGGTCGCGACCTTGGCATCGAGCGCTGCCTGGGCCGACCACACCACCGTGGGCAGAACGTCGCCGGTGGCCGTGTCGATGCGCTGCGCCGTAATTTCACCGTCCCAGCGCACCGTGCGGAATGTCGAGCTGTAGATGAAGTTGTCGGTTTCAGTGATGTTCGGGCTGCTGGTGGCGGACGCCGATGCGGCTGCCGTCTGGATCTTCAGCGCGGAAAGCGCGCCGGAGAGGCCGTCGGCAAGCGAGTTGGGGTCGGCGGCGCTGTAAAACACTCCGCGCCCGTTGACTGCGGCGTGCCACAGGTCGTCCAGGGTGGTGGGGGAGCTTGAGGAGGGCGTCGGCCAGTTGCAGGTGGCACCGGTGGTCGGGCTCCACTGGCAGCTTGTATCCGCGTTCTTGATCTTGGCGTAATCGCCGGTCGCGCTGGACTCGTAGTCGCTCTTGTAGTCCATCAATCCCTGCAGGCCAAGGCCCAAGGTGAACGTCACCATGTGCTGGTGGTCGGCGACGTCCTTGTCGGTGGTCGGCACGTTGTTCGTAGACTTCGACGTGGGCGCGCCGGTACGCAGGTCCCTCTTGTAGTAATACATCGCTACGTCGGCCAGGGTATTCGAGCTGCCGCCATTGGCGGTCGTACTCGTCGTCGTGGCGCCGGCCGTCGTGGTCGGGTTCGGACTTACGGTAATGCTGGCGTTGGTGATGGTCGCGCCAGTCGAGGTCGTCGTCGTTGTTCCTCCAATCACACTGAGTGCCGTGCCGCTAAGGCCCGCAGTGGTGCAACTACCCCCCGAGGGCTTGGTTCCAGAGAACGCTCCACCTGTGCTGTAGGTGTAGGTGGTCGTTCCGCCCGACGCGCTATCGGAAGTCAATACGCCGTCAATGGTGATTCGAGTGCGCGTACCAAGCGCCCGGGTCTGGCGAATCTGCATTCTTCTGCTGCCGCTGCATGCGCACGACTGGCTGCCGCCCAAAGTGAAATTGACGGTATTGTTGCCCTGGCACACCAGCGTCTCTGTCGCCGAGGTGAACAGGCTGGTTGTTTGCGTTTGCACCAGCGCGTTACATGCCGTGATGTTCTGGAAGCTTGTTGACGTGGTACTGGTGCTGGTGCTGGTCTGGATGGCGTCCGTCTTGTCCACGGTCTGCGACAAGTTCCGGGTGCGCTGCTTGACACGTTTGAGCCCCGAGCCGCAGTCACAGTTGTTGCTGCCGCCGAGGACGCTGGTGTCGTCGCTGCAGACGATCTGCTGCAGTTCAACGCTGGGCGTGACGTCCTGCGTCTGGGTGCCCACGCCGTCAAGCGTGACGGTAGGCCGGCTTACGAAAAC
>CAYODB010000214.1:0-6566 GCA_964402495.1 uncultured Bordetella sp. | reverse complement strand
GTGCGGGGAATCAGCGTTGCCGTCAGGGTCAGCACGTCGACTTCGGCGCGAAGCGCCTTGAGTTGTTCTTTCTGGCGCACGCCGAAGCGGTGCTCCTCGTCGATGATCACCAGGCCGAGATTTTTGAACTTCACGTCTTTCGACAGCAGTTTGTGCGTGCCGATGACGATGTCCAGGGTCCCGTCCGCCAGGCCGGCGATGGCGGCGGTGGTTTCCTTGCCGGAACGAAAGCGCGACATTTCCGCGATTCTCACTGGCCAGTCGGCGAAGCGGTCGGAGAAGGTCTGGAAATGCTGCTCGGCAAGCAGTGTCGTCGGCACCAGCACGGTGACCTGCTTGCCGTCGGCGACGGCGACGAATGCCGCACGCAGGGCGACTTCAGTCTTGCCGAAGCCGACGTCGCCGCAGACCAGCCGGTCCATCGGCTTGCCGGACGTAAGGTCCTTGATGACGGCCTTGATGGCGGCTTCCTGGTCGGGGGTTTCCTCGAACGGAAAGCCTTCGCGAAAGGCCTCGTAGTCGTGGGGCTTGAACGAGAAGGCGTACCCCTCGCGGGCCGCCCTCAGGGCGTAGAGGTTTAGCAGTTCCGCCGCGGTGTCGCGGACCTGGGCGGCGGCGCGGCGGCGGGCTTTTTCCCACTGACCGCTGCCGAGCTTGTGCAACGGCGCCGATTCCGGGGCTGCGCCGCTGTAGCGGCTGATCATGGCCAGCTGAGAAACCGGCACGTACAGTTTGTCGCCGCCGTCGTACTCGAGGTGCAGGAATTCGGTCATGCCTTCGCCGAGATCCATGTTCACCAGGCCGATGTAGCGGCCGATGCCGTGCTGGGCATGCACCACCGGATCGCCGACCCTGACCTCCGACAGGTCGCGCAGCATGTTCTCCGCGAAGGCGCGCCGCTCGCGGGTGGCGCGGGTCGTGCGCACCTGCGAGGGATAGAGTTCGTTCTCGGTGATCACCGCAATGCGGTCGGTCTTGTCGACAAAACCGTCGTGCAGCGGCCCTACCCCCAGTGTCAGGCGATCCTCCAGGCTGCGGAACGCCGGCCAGTCTTCCACCGTCCGCGGATGAAGCTGGTATTCGTTGAGCAGGCCCAACAGGGTTTCCCTGCGCCCCAGGCTTTCCGCGATCAGCAACACCCTGCCCGGGTAAGCCTTGCAAAAATTGGTCAGAGCGGTCAGAGGATTGTCGGCGCGCCGATCCACCGCGACGGCGGGGGGCGGCTCGGAGGGTGATTCGGGGGCATCGATGGCTCCGGTCAAGGCGGGGATCTCGACGCGCGCGAATGGCTTGATGCCGGCGAAGAATTCGTCCTCGCGCAGGAACAGCTCGGGCGGCGGCAGCAGCGGACGGTCAGGGTCGCCGCGCAGCAGGTTGTACCGCGATTGCGTGTCCTGCCAGAAGCGCTGGATTCCCCCGACCACGCCGAGATGCAGGCAAACCAGCGTGCCGGGCGGCAGGTAATCCGGGAGCGTTGCGGTCTCCTCGAAAAACAGCGGCAGGTAATACTCGATGCCGGCCGGCGTGAAACCCTGGCTGACGTCCTTGTACATGCGGCTCTTGGAAGGATCGCCTTCGAATTTCTCGCGGAACCGGCGGCGGAAGGTGGTGCGGCCGTCGTCGTCGGTCGGGAACTCCCGCGCCGGCAGCAGGCGCACGTCGTTGACCTTGTAGATGCTGCGCTGGCTGTCGACGTCGAAGGCGCGGATGCTGTCGATTACGTCGTCGAACAGGTCGATGCGATAGGGCAGGGCGCTGCCCATCGGGAACAGGTCGATGACCCCGCCGCGGAAGCTGTATTCGCCGGGGGATACCACTTGCGTGACATGGCTGTAGCCGGCGAGCGTCAACTGGCGGCGCAGGGCTTCGCCGGACAGCTTTTCCCCCTGCTTGAGGAAGAAAGTGTGGCCGGCCACGTAACTGGTCGGCGGCATGCGGTAGAGGGCCGTGGTGATCGGAACCACCGCCACGTCGAAAGCGTCATGGCTGATCTGGTACAGGGTTGCGAGACGTTCGGATACCAGGTCCTGGTGCGGCGAAAAACTGTCATAAGGCAGGGTTTCCCAGTCCGGCAGCAGCATGACCTTCAGCGCCGGGTCGAAGAATGCGATTTCGCCGCGCAGCCGTTCCGCGTCCTGCGCGGATTCGGTGATAATGAACAGCGGCCGCGATTCGCGGGCGAGTTCGGCCAGCGCCAGCGCGTCTGCGGATCCGTGCAGCGGGGGAAGGGTGGTGCGCGTCCCGGGAGCCCGGGACAGGGATGGCAAAAGCATTGATGCGGCCTGAACAGAAGGCGCGATTATAGAGTATCGCGATGGACCCCAGCCGGTCCGCAGGGTGGTTGCCCCGGCCGGGCGGGAACCCGATAATGCGGGCATCCCGATGCCAAAATACTTCGCCCTTATTCCTGCTGCCGGAACCGGCTCCCGGATCGGCAATGCCACGCCGAAGCAATACCACCCCATCAACGGCAAGCCGATGTTGTGGCATGCGCTGCGTCCGTTCCACGCGCATCCCCGAATCGAGCGGATATTCCTGGTGCTGAGTCCGGGGGATGCCTGGTTCGCGAAATTGAACCGGGATGAGTTCTCGCCGAAGCTCGAGGTGTTGCGCTGTGGCGGAGAAACCAGGGCTCGCTCGGTGTTGAATGGATTGCGGGAGATGGCCGGGCGGGTTTCCACGGACGATCAGGTGCTGGTTCACGACGCGGCCCGACCCTGCCTGAACGCTCAATCGATAAACCGGCTGATCGACGAGGTCGCGGACAACGAAGCGGGCGGCCTGTTGGCCGAACCGCTGGCCGACACCCTGAAACGGGCGGATGACAGGGACTGCATCGTACGCACGGAACCACGAGAAGGACTCTGGCGCGCGCAGACGCCGCAGATGTTCCGCTACGGCCTCCTGATGAAAGCGCTGGGCACCGGCACGCTGGACGGCGTAACCGACGAGGCCAGCGCGGTCGAGCGCCTCGGCCTGCATCCGCTTCTGGTGAAATCCGGCGTGACGAACCTGAAAGTGACATACGAGGAAGATTTGCGCATGGCTGAGTTGATTCTAAACAGCAGATCAAGTCATGCGTAATTGTTTTTTCCAATGACGCACAGACGAGACAACTACTTGTGAATTTAGCAAAGCGACGCTCCCTCTCCGCGCTTGCGGGGAGAGGGAGCGCGGATTCGGCGTTGGCGGAGCCATCCGGGGCGGGAAGCGATGCATGGTCGCGCTACCCGCGGACGGCTGACTTTGTCAGTAACGTGTCCGCGCGACGGGGGTGAGGTGATGAGAATCGGACAAGGTTTCGATGTGCACGCGCTGGTTGCCGGCCGTCCGCTGATCATCGGCGGCGTGACCATTCCCTATGAGAAGGGCCTGGCCGGGCATTCGGATGCGGATGTCCTGCTGCATGCGATCTGCGATGCGCTGCTTGGAGCGGCGGCACTCGGGGATATCGGGCGGCACTTCCCCGATACCGATCCATCTTTAAAAGGCGCCGACAGCCGGGCCCTGCTGCGCAAGGTTGGCCAGCTTCTCGAAGCCGGGAAATTCAAGGTCGTGAACATCGATTCCACCATCATCGCCCAGGCGCCCAGGATGGCGCCGCACATTCCGGCGATGGTGGCGAACATCGCCGCCGACCTCGGCATCGCCGTGGGCAACGTCAACGTCAAGGCCAAGACCACCGAGAAACTGGGCTTTACCGGCCGTGGAGAGGGCATCGCCGCGGAGGCGATCGCACTGCTCGAATGGAGCGGCGCGAAACCGTAGTCTCGGGCAGGCAGCGGGCCTTTTTCGCGCTTTGGCCCGATGACGAGGTGCGTGCCTCGCTGGCTCTTGCCGCTCGGCGCATGCATCGTGTCCTGTACGGACGCCGTACCCGGGATGAAAGCATCCATCTGACACTCGCCTTCGCCGGCGAAGTCGATACCGAAATATGCCGCGATGCCCGAACCGCTGGCGCCGATCGAATGGCAGGTCGAGGAACTCGTACTGGTGCGGTCGGAACTGTTGCCGAAAGGCGCCCGCCACGAGACCGTCGCCCGCTGGCACCTGCGTTAGCGGGCTGCGCCGCGCTTTGATCTTTCACGCCACATTGGAAAAATCTCAGCGCGCTGCGAAAAGCGCCACGTCCTCATTGAGGCTGGGCGACGATGCCTATAGTCTGGGACAATTGCACTTTAAATCTGGAAGATCCAAGGTGAGCATGTGAAAAAAGTTGAGGGAATTTTTGACAACCGGGAGAACATGCAGCGTGAATCCTGGGTAAACGGGGAGCTGAGGGGTTTTTGGCCTGCGATAGCCTGTGAGGATATGGACCAGACTCTGACGTCGTGGGAGCGTCGTGTACTTGAACAACCGTGGGGCTGTTACCCGAATCCACCGCTCCCTCCGAAGTAAGTCCGCGGCGTAGAGGGCGTTCCGGCACCTCGATTGAACGTGCTCAGGCCGCCTTTTGAACTTCCGCGGGCAGCTCGACGCGTACCTCCAGGCCACCGCCGTCGCGCTTCAGCAGCCTGACGTTGCCGCCGTGCAATTTCGCGGCGCGCTCGACGATCGCCAGTCCGAGTCCCGATCCCTTGCCGCCCGCGCGCGATGCTTCCAGGCGCGTGAACGGTTGCATCACCCGCGACACTTCCGCTTCCGGTATGCCCGGCCCGCGATCCAGCACGCGCACGATGGCGTAGTCGCCGTCGAGTTCGGTGCGCACCTCGACTTCCCCGCCGCCATGTCGGAGGGCGTTATCCACGAGGTTGGTCACCATGCGCTGTGTCGCCGTCGGCTTCAGCGTAAGCGGTGGCAGATCGCCCAGATTCGTCTTGATCGGCCGTCCGGTGCGCGAGAAGCGCTCGCAAACGCTGGCCACGATCTGGTTGAGGTCTTCGCCGCTGCTCGACGGTTCATTGGTGCTCTCGCGCGCGAAGTCGAGGAACTGGTTGATGATCGCATCCATGTCCTCGATATCCTGGATCATGCCTTCCTGGAGGGACTGGTCGGAAGTATCGTCGAGCATTTCGACGCCGAGCCTCAGGCGCGACAGGGGCGTGCGCAGGTCATGCGAAATACCGGCGAGGAGTACCGCACGGTCGGTATCGAGCTGCTTCAGGTTCGACGTCATGCGATTGAAGGCGTGCGACAGAGCGCGGATTTCCACCGGACCGTTTTCCGGCAGCGGGGAAGGCATGCGCCCGGCGCCGATCTGCTCGGCGGCATGGGCCAGCGCGCGCAGCGGGCGGTTGACCCGCAGCATCAGCAGGTAGCCACCCGCGATGGCCAGCGCGAGGCCGAAAAAACTCCAGCCGGTCCAGGCCCAGACTGATGCGGATCCTCGCGACCCCGGAGGAAATACCACCCAGTAGGCCTGGTTGCCGACCTTGATCTTGATCCACAGCGCATGGGTGGCGTCTTCCAGCATGACCAGCGCTTGGGCATCGCCGGAGAAATCGCGCGCCAGGTGTTCGCTGATCGCCCGCAGCAAGGGGGTTTCGGGCAGGGGTACTTCCTGATCGACCCAGGCCGTGCCGGGCAGCACGCGGATGTTGTTATGGTGCGCCGGAAGCTTCTCGCTGAAGCGCCGCCGCGCCGAGTCGGGCATAGATTCCAGCGCAACGCTGACCGTACTGATGATGCTGGCTATCTGGGTCGCGAGGTATTCAGACTGCGTGCGCACGTTGTAGGTGCGGTAGAGGCCCAGCCAGATCAGCTGGCTCAGCACCAGCAGCGCAGAAATCAGCAGCACCGAACGCGACAGCAGGGACTGCGGTATCCAGCGCATTGCTGCCTCGCGTGCGGCTATCTCGTTTCGTCGGGAACGAAAACGTAGCCCACGCCCCAGACGGTCTGGATGTAGCGCGGCTTGGCGGGATCTTCTTCGAGCAGGCGCCGCAACCGGGACACCTGGACGTCGATGCTGCGGTCGAACACGCCGTACTCGCGGCCGCGTGCCAATTCCATTAGACGGTCGCGTGACAGGGGCGTGCGCGGATGCGTGACCAGCGCCTTGAGCATGGCGAACTCGCCGGTGGTCAAGCCGAGCTGCTTTCCGGCCTTGGTCAGCGTGCGCGTGGCGAGGTTGATTTCGAAGGCGCCGAATTTTACCGGGGCCTTGCTGTCGTCCGGCGCACCGGGCAGCGATGTGGCCGGGGATTGCCGGCGCAATACGGCATTGATGCGCGCAACCAGTTCGCGCGGGTTGAAGGGCTTTGGCAGGTAATCGTCCGCCCCCACGTCGAGTCCGGCGATGCGGTCCGCTTCATCACCCCTCGCCGTGAGCATGATGATCGGAGTGCGCTTGCCGGATGCGCGCAGGCGCCTGCAGATGCTCATGCCATCCTCGCCTGGCAGCATCAGGTCGAGGATGATCATGTCCACGCTTTCCTTGCTCATGACCTTTTCCATCGCGCTGCCATTGGGTACGGACTGGACGCCGAATCCCTGTTCCGCCAGATAGCGGTTGAGAAGATCGCGCAGGCGCTGGTCATCATCAACCACGAGGATGTTGGCGACGGCGGCGGGCATCTGGGTTCTGGCGGCTTGCATCATGGCTCGATTATGAGGCAGTTCTCGGT
>CAYODB010000213.1:0-6589 GCA_964402495.1 uncultured Bordetella sp. | reverse complement strand
GGCGTCCGCCAGGGTCACGCGAAAATAGCGGCGGAAACTGGCATCCGCGGATGCCGGAGCCAGGGTGAATGCCCGTCCTGCCAATTGCCGGGCAAGCCATTCTTGCAGGAGTGCGTGGCGATCCAAGCGGCTTCGTTGCCTTGAGAGATTATTTGTGCGATTTTAGCACCTCACCTTGATTAACAGCCCGCATGCATCGAATCCGCATCACCCTCGCGCTCCCACTGTTGATCTGCTTGCTTGCTTCTCCCGCAACGGCCGAAGACATCGGCCTGAAACTAAGGTCCCAGCCTTCGCTGATTCCCTACGAGGACGGCGGCGATGAGCCCGCCCCGCTGTTTTTCGAAGCAGATCGCGTGCAGGGACACCTGGAGCGCGAACTTGAAGCGGAGGGCAACGTCCATATGCGTCGGCGCGGCGAGGCGATCTTTTCGGACTACCTCTACTACGCATTTCCCGAACAGGAACTGACCGCGACCGGCAACATGCGCTTCGAGCACCATGGCGACGTTCTCACCGGCGACAAACTGTCCTATAACCTCCAACGCGAGAGCGGTTACGTGGACAAGCCGACCTACAGTTTTCCGCGATACCGCGCTCGCGGCAGCGCCGGCAAGCTTATTATCGAAAGCCGGGACCGCTACAAGGTGGAGAAGGCGACCTATACCAATTGCGAAGTGGGGGACGATGACTGGTTCATAAAAGTGGATCGCCTCGAACTCGACCGTCGGCGCGACATCGGGGTGGCTCGCAACGCCACCGTGGTTTTCAAGGGTGTGCCGATGCTCTATTCGCCCTACCTGGATTTTGCCCTGAGCGGCAGGCGCAAGACCGGCCTGCTGGCACCAACGGTCGGCAGCACGGGCCAGAGCGGTTTCGAGTTCACGCAGCCCTTCTACTGGAACATCGCCCCCAATCGCGACGCCACCGTCGCACCGCGCTTTCTGGCCCGCCGCGGCACGCTGCTCAATTCCGAGGTGCGCTACCTGGAGCCCAATCTCAGCGGCGAAGCCCGCGGCGAATATCTGCCGGACGACCGGTTGAAGGACGAAAGCCGCTATGGCTACTCATGGCAGCATCGACAGGTTTTCGGATACGGATTCTCCGGTGCTTTCGACATCCAGGGCGTTTCGGACGATACGTATTTCACCGACCTCAGCGACAGGATCGCGGCCACGTCGCAGACCAACCTGCCTCGGGACGGGAATCTTTTCTATGGTGGCGACTGGTGGAGCGCGAGCGCGCGGATGCAGGAATTCCAGACCCTGCAGGATCCCCTGGCGCCGGTGGTCCCTCCTTACGCGCGCGTTCCGCAACTGTTGCTGAGCGCGAACCGGCAGACCAGCTACATCGCCGATCTGGGGATGTATGGCGAGTACGTGGATTTCAACCACCCAACGCTGCTCAATGCCCAGCGCCAGATCCTGTACCCGTCGCTGTCCCTTCCCTTGCAAACTTCTTTTTTCTACGTGACGCCGAAGGTCGGCTATCACTATACGCGCTACGCGTTCGAGGGGGCCAATGTTCCCGACGAGACCCGTGAACTGCCGATCTACAGCCTCGACAGTGCCGTGACCTTCGAACGCCGGGCGAATTTCCGCGGCCGGGATTTCATCCAGACGCTCGAGCCGCGCCTTTACTACGTCAACATCCCGTTCCGCAAGCAGGACCAGCTGCCCAACTTCGATACCGCACTGGCGGACTTCAACCTTGCCCAGATATTCACCGAGAACCAGTTCACCGGCGGCGACCGCATCAACGATGCCGACCAGCTTACGGCGGCGGTGACCAGCCGGTACATCGATCCGCAGGATGGCAACGAGCAGCTGCGGTTCACCGTCGGGCAGCGCTACTTCTTCAAAGAACAGCAGGTCTCCCTGGACGACTCGCCGCGAAGCTTCGACCGCTCGGACCTGTTGCTGGCGATGAGCGGAAGAATCACCAGCCGCTGGCTCGCCGACCTGGGCATGCAATACAGCGCCAACACAAGCCGCGTGGAACGCAGCAACGCCGCTTTGCGCTACCAGCCCGAGATCGGAAAACTGCTCAATCTCGGTTATCGCTTCACCCGGGACACGCTTGAACAGGTCGACATCTCTGCGCAATGGCCGCTGGGGGGGCGCTGGAACGGCCTGGCGCGCTGGAACTACACGCTGCAGAACAAGCGCCTGCTGGAGGGCCTCGCGGGGGTCGAGTACAATGCGGGCTGCTGGGCCGCCCGTTTCGTGCTGCATCGTTTCGCCAGCGCGACCCAGGAATACGTGAATTCCATGTTCTTTCAGCTCGAACTGAACGGGGTGTCCCGGATCGGGTCGAATCCGCTCGAAGTCCTGCGCCAGAACATCACCGGATACACCAAGACCAACGAGCCCCAGCCGGTGGAAACCAACCCCTTCCCTTCTTACTGACGACCGGAATAATTGCGCCGTCGCCGGTGCCAATTGCATCATGTTCGACAATCAGACCATGTCCAGCATTCGATTTTCCTTTTTTGTTTTCCTTCTGGCCGCAGCAACGGTGCAGGCCGCGCCCGACGACCGCCGCCGGGGCGATGCCGCGCTGCTCGATCGTGTGGTCGCCGTGGTCAACAACGATGTCGTCACCCGGCTCGATCTGGACGAACAGATCAAACTCGCGACCCAGCAGCTCAAGCGTCAGGGCACGCCGCTGCCGGCCCAGGAAGTCCTGGAACGTCAGCTCCTGGAGCGCATGGTGACGTCGAAGGTTCTGGTGCAGATGGCCAGGGACACGGGCCTGCGGGTGGACGATACCCAGTTGCAGCGCGCGATCGAGCGCATTGCGCAGGAGAACAAGATGTCGCCGGAGGCCTTTCGCAAACAGCTGGAGAATGAAGGGGTCAATTTCACCCGGTTTCGCGAGGAGCTGCGCAACGAAATCGTGATTTCGCGCCTCAAGGAGCGTGAGGTCGAAAGCAAGATCCTGATTACTGACGCCGAGGTGGACAACTACCTGAAGAACCAGCAGGCCCCGGGCTCAAAGGATGACGAATACAGCCTGGCCCATATCCTGGTGCTCGTCCCCGAGCAGGCCAGTCCGGAACAGATCCAGGCCAAGAGGGCCGTTGCGGAAAAAGCGTTGGTGCAGATTCGCGGCGGCGCCGATTTCCGCCAGGTTTCGGCTGGCGTGTCCGACGCACAGAATGCACTCGAAGGCGGGCCGCTCGGCTGGCGCCAGACATCCCGGCTGCCGCAGATATTCGTCGAGGCGGCGAAGAGCATGAAAGTCGGCGACGTCAGCACGGTCCTGCGCAGCGCCAATGGCTTCCACATTCTCAAGCTTCTGGACAAGCGCGGCAACGAGACGCCGGTCATTGTCCAGCAGACCCATGCCCGCCACATCCTGATACGCCTGAACGAAGTGGTATCCGAAACGGACGCGAAACACCGTCTTGCCAGCCTTAAGGAGCGCGTCGACAACGGCACCGATTTCGCGGAGCTGGCACGGCTGCAATCGGAAGACCCGAGCGCGTCACGCGGCGGCGATCTTGGCTGGCTTTCGCCCGGCGACGCGGTGCCGGAGTTTGAACGCGCGATGAACGCCCTGGAACCGGGCCAGACCAGCGATCCGGTGCAGTCTCCTTTCGGCTGGCATCTGATCCAGGTCATCGAGCGGCGCAGCGAGGACATGTCGAAGGAGCGGCAGCGCGTTATCGCCCGCCAAGCGATCCGCGCCCGCAAGTCTGACGAGGCTTACCAGGAATGGGTGCGGCAGCAGCGCGATCGCGCCTATGTGGAACTGCGCCTCGAAGATCGCTGACCCGGGATCCAAGTACACTTGCCCGTCCCGTGCCGGCGGATCTTCGAACGTCACCCGGCATTCTCCGGCTTCGTGTACGCACTCCGAAAGCGTTCTCGTCCCAGCATAAACCGCCAATGCAGGTGAATCTCCACTGAAGTGCCGATCGTCTGATCGCCGTGCATAGACCGCGCAAGCGCTTTGGCCAGAATTTTCTCGAGGACCGCGCGGTCGTCGAACGCATTGTCGATGCGATTCGTCCACGCCGCGGCGAACGCATGGTCGAGATCGGTCCCGGTTTGGGGGCGTTGACCACCCCGCTGCTGCAGGCTGTCGACCGGCTGGACGTGGTCGAAATCGACCGGGATATCGTGCGCAGCCTGCGCTCCCGCTTCTCTCCGGAGATTCTGTCTGTTCATGAAGGCGATGCGCTGGAAACGGATTTCGGCGCACTGGGCCCCGACCTGCGCGTCGTCGGCAACCTGCCCTATAACATCTCGACGCCCATCCTGTTTCATCTGAGCACGTTCGTTGCGGCGATCCGGGATTGCCACTTCATGCTGCAGCGTGAGGTGGTGCAAAGAATGGGGGCGCAGCCCGATACTGCGGAGTACGGCCGCCTCTCGGTCATGTTGCAGTACCGCTGGCAGATCGAGCCGTTGTTCGATGTTGCGCCTACGGCGTTTAATCCGCCGCCCAAGGTCTGGTCTTCCATCGTCCGGATGACACCTTATCCGTCGCCGCCGGTCACGGCCCGGGACGAGCGCCGTCTCGCGGAAGTGGTGACGGCTGCATTCGGGCAGCGTCGCAAGACGCTGCGCAACGCCCTGGCGCCACTGGTCAGCGCGCAGGAACTGGTTGCTTTGGGAATCGATCCGGGCGTCCGCGGCGAGACGCTGGGTGTCGCGGCCTTTGTCGGGATCGCGAACCACCTTGCCGACCGTGGCGACTGATGCGCTTCAGTGCTTGCGCTGGATGAATTCGATCTTGTAGCCGTCGGGATCTTCGACGAACGCGATCACGGTGGTGCCATGCTTCATCGGGCCGGCTTCGCGGGTGACTTTCCCTCCGCGTTTCTTCACTTCGTCGCAGGCCTTGTAGGCGTCCTCGACTTCCAGCGCGACATGGCCGTAACCTGTGCCGAGTTCGTACTTTGCGGTGTCCCAGTTGTGGGTCAGTTCGAGGACCGCCTCCTTCTCTTCATCACCATAGCCGACGAAAGCGAGCGTGAAACGGCCGTCGGAATACTCCTTCTGCCGCAGCACCTTCATGCCCAGCACCCCGGTGTAGAAGTCAATGGAACGCCGCAGGTCTCCCACCCTTATCATCGTGTGCAGTATCCGCATCACGGATCCTTTCTGAATGTTGCGCCTTCCTAGATTTCGACCAGTTCGAAGTCTTCCTTGCGCGCACCGCATTCGGGGCAGACCCAATTGACGGGCACGTTCTCCCAGCGGGTGCCGGCAGAAATGCCTTCTTCGGGCAGGCCCGCAGTCTCGTCGTAGATAAAACCGCAGATCAGGCACATGTACGTCTTGAATTCTTCGTTGTCGCTTGCAGCCATGGATTATAGGGATGGACAGATGTTTCAGTTAAAATCCGATTTTAAGTCGAAACGTTGCCGCGCCCAATAGTCGTGTCAGATTCACCGCCCATAGTCCTGGTATTCGCGGCGACCGACCCCAGCGGCGGCGCCGGAGTTCAGGCCGACATCCTCACGCTTTCCAGCATGGGTTGCCACGCGCTTTCGGTGGTGACCGCGATAACCATTCAGGACACCATGGGCGTGGAGGACGTGCTTCCGATTGACGCGGAATGGGTGGCCGACCAGGCGCGCTGCGTGCTCGAGGACATGCCGGTCGCTGTTTTCAAGATAGGCCTGCTGGGCAGTGTCGAAGCCATTGCGGCCATCGCCGAAGTCGTTTCGGACTATCCCGATATTCCTCTGGTGCTTGACCCGGTGCTGGCCTCCGGCCGCGGCGACGAGCTTGCATCGGAGGACGTGATCTCGGCGATGCGCGAGCTGCTGATCCCGCAGACCACGCTGATCACGCCAAACAGCCTGGAAGCGCGGCGCCTGGCCCAGGACGAATCCGATGACAGCGATGATCCGCAGCTGGACGAGTGCGCCCGGCGCATGCTGGGTTTTGGCTGCGAGTACGTGCTGGTCACCGGCGCGCACGAGAACACCCCACAGGTCATCAACACGCTTTACGGCCAGCAGGGCGTGGTCCGTACCGATACTTGGCAGCGCCTGTCCGGTACCTATCACGGGTCCGGGTGCACGCTGGCTTCTGCGATTGCAGCGACGATCGCGAACGGACTCAACATTCCCCAGGCGGTGCGGGATGCGCAGGAGTACACCTGGCAAACCCTCAAGCATGCCTACAGGACCGGGATGGGCCAGCAGATTCCTGACCGTCTGTTCTGGGCGCGGGAGGAAGAGCCGGGCGATGGCGGCGAAAGTTAACGGCCTCTACGCGGTGACGCCCGAACTGGCGGATGCCGAGCTGCTGTTGCGCAAGGTCGAGGCAGCCGTTCGCGGCGGCGCGAGCATCGTGCAATACCGCAACAAAACAGCGTCGCAGCCATTGCGGCTCTGGCATATGGAGCGTCTTGCATCGATCTGCCGTCGCGGCGGCGCAAGCCTGATTGTGAACGACAGCGCTGACATGGCGAGGGAGGCCGGAGCGGAGGGCGTTCATCTGGGCAGGGACGACGGCCCGGTTTGCGTTGCGCGGCAGATCCTCGGGCCGGGCAAGTGGATCGGGGTTTCCTGTTACAACGACTTGCAGCGTGCCCGCGATGCGGTGGAAGCCGGTGCCGACTATGT
>CAYODB010000212.1:0-6611 GCA_964402495.1 uncultured Bordetella sp. | reverse complement strand
AGGAGGACCAGGGCCAGAACACCTGCATTTTCTCGACCGAGTTCTCGCTCAAGGTGATGGGCGACATCCAGGAATATTTCGTCAAAAACAAGGTCCGTAATTTCTACTCGGTGTCGATCTCCGGCTATCACATCGCCGAGGCCGGGGCGAATCCGATCTCGCAGCTCGCGTTCACCCTTTCGAACGGCTTCACCTTCGTCGAAGCCTATCTGGCGCGCGGCATGAGCATCGACGACTTTGCGCCGAACCTGTCGTTCTTTTTCTCCAACGGTATGGATCCCGAATACACCGTGCTGGGCAGGGTGGCGCGCCGCATCTGGGCCACCACGATGAGGAACAAATACGGCGCCAGCGAACGCAGCCAGAAACTGAAGTACCACGTGCAGACCTCGGGCCGCTCGCTGCACGCCCAGGAAATCGCGTTCAACGACATTCGCACCACGCTGCAGGCGCTGATCGCCATCTACGACAACTGCAATTCCCTGCACACCAATGCTTACGACGAGGCGATCACGACGCCGACCGCGGAATCGGTGCGCCGGGCGCTGGCGATCCAGCTGATCATCAACCGCGAATGGGGCCTGGCAAAGAACGAGAATCCCAATCAGGGTTCGTTCATCATCGATGAAATGACGAACCTGGTCGAAGAAGCCGTGCTGCAGGAGTTCGAGCGCATCTCGGAGCGCGGCGGCGTACTGGGCGCGATGGAAACCGGCTACCAGCGCGGCAAGATCCAGGAGGAATCCCTGTACTACGAGCACAAGAAACACGACGGCTCCTACCCGATCATCGGCGTGAACACCTTCCGCAATCCGGACGCGGAGGAAGCCGGCGGCAGCATCCCTCTGCAGCGCTCGACCGAGGAAGAGAAGCAAAGCCAGATCAGGCGGCTGCGAGAATTCCAGAGCCGCCATGCCGCCGAAACGCCGGCCGCCATCGCCAGGCTGAAGCAGACGGTCATCGACAACGGCAACGTGTTTGCCGAGCTGGTCAACGCGGTGCGCGTCTGCTCGCTGGGCCAGGTCACCGACGCCCTGTTCGAAGTCGGCGGGCAGTATCGCCGGAGTATGTAGTCTCGAATTAGATCATCGACAACACCTGCGAAACGTTTACTTAAAGGCCGGCTTCATCTTATCTCGTTCCCCGCGAGAAATGCCGATGCCTTCCGCTTCCTCAAGCCACGAAGAGGTGGCCGCAAGAACCTCGTCGATGATAGCGGCCCCTTCCTTTGTGCTCAGACCATAGGCACCCGTAGCTTTACGGAGAACATCGAGGTTGCTGGAGGTATTCACCTCATCAATAGCTATGGAATGATCCTTCCCTTGCGGGTTCGGATTCATGTCATATGCAGGCGAAAGCGCTAGACCTTGTGGTTCCACGAAGAAACCGTGGTTGCGCAGGTGGTCGTCTGTGTTTGATACACATATGTTGAAAGCGACGCGTCGATAAAGTTGGGCGCAATCGACTTGGGCACGTGCTCCACGAGTCTGTAAGAGTTCAACGAGTTCAAGGTAACTTGCCCCCTCTTCCCCGTCTTTGCGTTGCAGAAGGGTCATTGCGGATACAAAAGCCTTCCGACCGCCTGAGTCGGTCCGATCGAATCGTCGGCTAAGAAATGTATGACCCTCTTCGCCTAAGCGAAGCAACTGTGTCGGCGCAACGTCGATTCCCGCCCTTAAGGCGAGTCGGTGTGCAACGTACTCCCATGCCCCAACGTCTTGGATGTCACGACGGCTTGGAAACTTGGCAATGCAAAGGTTTCCACCTTCATCAATTACCGCAGCCTTTGGACGCGCACCTCCGAGCGCCGATCCTGGCGCGACAAGTTGGGCCAGCCATTTTTCGTAGTCAGGATGTTCTTCGGCGTGCTCCCCTTCTAGCTTCAGGCTGACCGCTTGAAGTGTCTGTACCCGTGCAATGGGAGGAGCGGCCTGCTCTTCTTTGTCGTCAAGAAAAGGCGCCTTCTCGTCTCGTCGGAAGCGCAAAGCTCCCATTCTCGTCAGATCGTGCACGTCGATTAAATAGTCCCAGGCGGAAAGGGTTGGTGGGGGATTTCCCGCCTTGGCTGCTCGTTGGGCCGCGCGTCTTTGCATCAGGAGCCGGCCCCAGCGATCGGGAGAGGAGTCCAGAAAAATCCCGAAATTTTCACGATCGGCAGGTGCGTAGAGCCTGCCTTCGACCAATTGCAGATCTGGATCGAACTGAAAAACTTCCGGGTGCTTTAACCAGTCCTTGTCGTACTCGAAGGAAAATACATCGCCTCCGCCCCCAACTTGCCGGTGAAGCCAACCCATCCGCTGAAGTCCGCCCAATCGTTCGAGGTCAATGACAACCTCTACAACGTCAGCTTTCTGGTTTGGGTTCTTCATCTGATCGGTCTCTGCGGGGAGATCGCTTCCTTGTGGGAAGTTGCAAATCCTGGAGACGGCGTCCAAGTACATCATCGTGCGCCAACGCCGCGAGATCCTCGACCAGGCCCAATGCCTGAAGAACTCTTGCGTAAATACCCAATGCAACGGCTGGATCTCCTTGCTCGACGCGCGAGAGTGTCTTGCGAGAAATTCCCGCTCGCTCTGCGACGGTTTCGGCGCTGTAGTGACGCCTCAGCCTCGCCTGTCTCAGGTTCATCCCAAGCTGTCCTAGTAAACGGGATAGTTTTGGAAGGAGATGTGGGGTTACTCTAGGCATAATGGGCTATATCTTACACAAATTCATGAGAATTGAGTAAGATATAGCTCTTTATCTAATACTAGGGCCCACAAATCATACCTTCGATTTAATGGGTTATATCTTTCCCACAATTTGCCCTAGTTGGGGAATATATGTCTTATTAGCTGAAGATCAGCAAGAAAGAGATCAACCTCTTCCCAATCAAGGCGCAGAACCTCAAAGACTAATAAGAAACCAGGCCGGCAACGAAGTTGCTCGCCGGTTCAAGTGACGACGAACGCTCGATCCTGCTGCATGATCATGCCGGTTCAAGAACAACACTGAAAAAAGAATCGACATGGCCGCTGTTGACGACCTGATCGCTCAGATTGAAGACCCCGCGCCGGCGGCAGGGAAAGCTACGTTCGGCTGGACTTCAACGACCTCGCGATCCGGCGAGACACTGCGCGGGTTACAACGCCTGCACAACTGGATGAGGTATTTGCACAGCGTGCGCGTTCGCGATAGGTATCCCGCCCAAGGTGGCGACCGGTTTAGGGTTGTTAGTTATATTGCAGAAAACTGCTGTTTGAATGTATTCAGGAGAGGAAGCGATGTCCGATTTCCAGCTCAATCATGTCAACATTCCCGCGCGCGATCCGGACGGTCTCGTGCGCTGGTACGTCGAGACGTTCGGCCTGCGGGCTGAAGGCAACAAGGCGCGCGGTCCCGGCGTGCTGCTCGTCTTCAAGCCAGGTGAACCGGTCAAGCGAGCGCCCGAACTGCACCTGGGCTTCCAGGTACCAAGCAATGCCAAGCTCGCCGAGTGGGCGCACAAGTTCAGCGCCACGATCACGAAGGGCGAGGAATTCAACACCTTCCAGGTCTCCGATCCAGAGGAAAATTGCCTGGAGATCTACTGCGCCAGGGACAGTTGACCGCCGCAGACCCCGTGCCGCCTGCTTCGCTGCGTCCTCGGCCTGCCTCGCCATTGCGTTGGGACCGCTGCGCCGCGGCGAGCGCTGGGCTTGGTGGACCATGCTCGTCGCCAGTCTGTCATTGTTCGGCGGGGTATTCGTGGCGCACGCACTGTCCCACGGCGGGCCGGCAATCGATCACTGGTCCTACGGATCGTTCCTGGTAATTTCCATGGTCGTCCTGTCCGGCTTCTGAGCCGATGACGGCTTCCTTGAGTCTTCCCGCATCGCGTGATACCGTTGATTTTCCTGCCCGTTCCGGCCCTCTCATCAGCATGAGCACGATCAATATCAACAAGGGCGGCTCGACTTTGGCTGGTCCCCGTCTCCGCAACCTCTGCATCACCGCCCTCGTGATCGTCCACGGCCTCGGCATGCTCGGCGCACCCTTCGCCGCGGCGATTCACTTCGGCCAGCCCGACAGCACCGCGCACCAGAACTTTCACGTGGTGTGGGAGGCGTTCAAGTACTTCGCGGCTTCGTCGGCATGCTTCGCGATTGCGCTCGGCCCGCTCCGCCGGGGTGAGCGCTGGGCCTGGTGGACCATGCTAATCGCCTGCCTCGCGCTTTTCGGCGGTGTTTTCGTCGCGCACGCCCTGTCCGGGGGCGGGCCGGCCATCGATCACTGGTCCTACGGGTCGTTTCTTGTCATTTCGATGGCTGCGCTCGCGGTGCTGGCCAGGGTTCCTCCCCGCCCCATCCGGTAGAGTTCGCCCTTTGCGAAATCGACGGGGTTGTCTCAATACAAGTCCCGCCAAGCCGGCCATTTCATTCAGGGCTACTTCCCCGGCGCATTCTCATAGTAAGCTCCGAAAAAATCGGCACGGCTCTCTGGTGTTCCGTCGTCGCCGTATTTACCTGACGAGGAGAACTCTTGACGCAATCGGGCACCATCGGTGGCGGGACGGCTGACACCTTCCCCCTGCTGCTGTTGAGCCACGCCGAAACGCGTGGCGAGCGGACCGCCATGCGCGAGAAGGATCTCGGCATCTGGCAGAGCTGGACCTGGAAGCAATCGGCGGACGAAGTGCGCCGGCTGGCCTGCGGCCTCGCCGCATTGGGTTTCCGCCGGGGAATGAACTTGGCCGTGATCGGCGACAACCGGCCCCGGCTTTACTGGGCTTTCGCCGCTGCGCAAAGCCTGGGCGGCGTGCCCGTGCCGGTCTATCAGGACTCGGCCGCCCAGGAAATGCTCTATGTCCTGGACAACGCGGAAATCGAATTCGCGATCGTCGAGGACCAGGAGCAGGTCGACAAGCTGCTCGAACTGCTTCCCCAAAACCCGCGCCTCAAGCACATCATCTATGACGATCCGCGCGGGTTGCGCAATTATTCGCGGTCGGAACTGATTTCCTATGACGCACTGCGGGACCAGGGCGCGGAATTCGACCGAGACAATCCTGCCTTTTTCATGAAAGAGGTCAACGCGGGCAAGGCCGATGACACCTGTGTCATTCTCTATACGTCCGGCACGACCAGCAAACCCAAAGGGGTGTGCCTGACGCATGCCGCGCTGACTGCGGCGGCGCGCGGCGACATCGCGCTGGACCACTTCACCGATCGCGACGAGGTCCTGTCCTACCTGCCGATGGCCTGGGTGGGAGATCATCTGTTTTCCTACGGCCAGGCGCTGGTGGCAGGCTTTACCGTCAACTGCCCCGAATCTTCGGAAACGGTGATGACCGACCTGCGCGAGATCGGTCCGACTTATTACTTCGCGCCGCCCCGGGTTTTCGAGAACCTGCTGACCCAGGTGATGATCCGCATGGAAGACGCCAGCCGCATCAAGCGCTGGCTGTTCCAGTATTTCATGGAGGTTGCCCGGCGCTGCGGCGCCGAGATCATGGACGGCAAGCCGGTGTCCCTGACTGATCGCATTGCCTATTCAATCGGAAATCTCGCCGTCTACGGTCCGCTGCGAAACATACTCGGCATGAGCCGCATCCGCGTCGCCTATACCGGGGGCGCGGCCATCGGTCCCGACCTGTACCGCTTCTACCGCTCGATCGGGATCAACCTCAAGCAGCTTTATGGCCAGACCGAGACGGCTGCTTACGTGTGCAAGCAACCCGATGGCGAGGCCAAGCTCGACACCGTCGGCAAGCCGCTGACGGGCGTCGAAGTGCGCATCGTCGAAAGCGGCGAGATCTGGGTGAAGACGCCCAGCATGCTCAAGGAATACTACAAGCGGCCCGATGCCAGCGCGGAATCGATCTCTCCCGATGGCTATTTCATGACCGGCGACGCCGGCTTCTTCGACGGCGATGGGCACCTCAAGATCATCGACCGTGCCAAGGACGTCGGCAGACTCAATGACGGCGCGCTGTTCGCGCCGCAGTTCCTCGAGAACAAGCTCAAGTTTTTCCCCTATATCAAGGAGGCTGTATGCTTCGGCGACAGGCGCGACATGGTCTGCGCGTTCCTGAACATCGACATGGCCGCGGTCGGCAACTGGGCAGAACGCCGGGGACTCGCCTATGCAGGTTACGTGGACCTCGCCAGCCGGCCGGAGGTATACGCGCTGATGCAGGACTGCGTCGAGAGGGTAAATGCCGACCTGGCGGCCGAAGCCAGCCTCGCGGGTTCGCAGATCCGGCGCTTCCTGGTGCTGCACAAGGAACTGGATGCCGACGACGATGAACTAACCCGCACCCGCAAGGTACGACGTGGGTTCATCGCCGAGAAGTACGGGATCCTGGTCGACGCGCTGTACGACGGCAAGCAGCAATGCGTCATCGAGACCGAAGTGAAGTTCGAGGACGGCCGCAAGGGCAGCGTCAGGGCCGATGTACGCATCAGCAACCTGCCGCTGGCAACGCCTGCGGCGAAGGCGGCATGAATGAAACAGTGCTGCGTGCCGGGTGCTGCGTGCTGAGAAAAATGTCTCGAGACCCGAAACCATGAATGCCCGCAATCCTGGCGAAACGATCCTCGGGGTGGAGGACATCTCGCTCGCCTTCGGTGGCGTGAAAGCGATTTCGGGCG
>CAYODB010000211.1:583-6660 GCA_964402495.1 uncultured Bordetella sp. | reverse complement strand
CCGAGTAGGCGCCGATCAGGATGTGCAGGCCGTTGTCCAGCGCGATACCGTCGACCTCGACGCGCCGTGCACGGCCGCCCAGAATTTTGCCCGCTTCGAACATCGTCACCGCTGCGCCGTGATTCGCCAGTTCCACGGCGGCTGCCATGCCGGCGTAGCCGCCGCCAACGATGGCAACGCGCGGGTGCGAGCTGACGGGTGAAGTGGGACGGGTGACCGCTGACACGCCCGATCGCGTCACGATCGGCGCTTTTGTAGTTGTCTCGTCACTCGCCACCTGTCACCAGTCACCGGCTTACGCAGTGAGCCACGTCCGCCATGCGATCCAGAGCTTGCGCAACGGGGTAAGCGATGTCCTCTGATTGAGAACTCGATTGCCGTCCGCCCGGATTTCCTGGAGCAACGTCCGATAGATGGCGGCCATGACCAGGCCGGGGCGTTGTGATTTGCGGTCGGTTGCGGGCAGGGCGGCAAAGGCGCGATTGTAGAAATCCTGGGCGCGGTCGATCTGGAACTCGATCAGCTTGCGGAAGGCGTCGGTCTCCCGCAACTGCGCCACGTCGGCTGCGGAGAGACCGAATCGCGACAGTTCATCCAGCGGCAGATAGACGCGATTGCGGCGCGCATCCTCGCCCACGTCGCGGATGATGTTGGTGAGCTGGAATGCCGTGCCGAGATTTTCCGCGTAAGTCAGGGTGGACGGATCGCGGTAGCCGAAGATCGCGGCGGCCATCAGGCCGACGGCGCCCGCTACGCGATAGCAGTAGGATTGCAGAGTCGGGAAATCGGGATAACGGTTGTAGCTCAGGTCCATTTCCATCCCGTCGATGATTTCCTCGAAATGACGGCGCGGCAGATCGAACCGTCTGACGACCGGGATCAGCGCCTGGGCTACGGGATGCTGGGCGGCCCCGGTGCCCTCGAATACGCCGGCGATTTCCTTGCGCCACCACGCCAACTTGGTGCGGGCCACGTCGGCGTCGCTGCATTCGTCGACGACGTCGTCAACCTCACGGCAGAAGGCGTAGAGGGCGATGATCGCCCGCCGGCGCTGCGCCGGCAGGAACAGGAAGCTGTAGTAGAAGCTCGATCCGCTTTTGGCGGCTCTTTCCTGGCAATACTGATCGGGTGTCATCGGCGGGCGAGCGAGCGGCAGAACATCCAAATCCAGTCCACGGGGCCGAGTACCGGCCTGCTGCGGAAAACATCGCCCTCGCAGTTACTCAGCTTTTGCAGGATTCTGGAGCCGCCCGCGACGATCATGCGCAACTCCAGTCCAATGCGTCCCGGCAGACGGTGGCCCAGCGGAGCGCCCGCCTGCATCATCGCCCGCGTCCTTTCGATCTGGAACAGCATCAGTGCCCGCCACGCTTCATTGGCTTCCCGGTTTGCGATTTGGGACTCGGAAACGCCGTATTCTGCCATCTCGTCCTGCGGCAGATAGATGCGATTGTTGCGGAAGTCGATGTCCACGTCCTGCCAGAAATTGATCAGTTGCAGGCTAGAACAGATGTCGTCCGCGCAGGCGAGGTTGCGCGGTCCGGTCGCCCGGTACAGGTGCAGGAGCAGCCTGCCGACCGGGTTGGCGGAGCGCCGGCAATAGTCCATCACCTCGCCGAAGTCCGTATATCTTGCCTTCACCACGTCCTGGGAGAAGGCCGAAAGCAGGTCACGAAACAGTCCGATCGGCAGGTCGTGCAATTTGATGACAGGCGCCAGGTTCGCGAAAAGCGCCCGTTCGGGTGTGGCGCCATGCTCGATACGGTCGAGTTCATCGCTGAATTCCTTCAGCCGCGCAAGCCTCTCGCTGGCCGGCAAGTCACCCTCATCGGCGAAGTCATCCGCCTGGCGCGCAAATGCGTAGATCAATTCGATCGGACGGCGTAGTTCCCGGGGCAGCAGAACCGAAGCCACGGGAAAGTTCTCATAGTGATCGACCGCCATCGCTTTTGACGTTTTGTGACAGGGAGTTAGCCGGTGCAGGGGCAGGTGGACGACGGGCCAGTCGGGTGGCGGCGGCGGGGGGGATTATATTAGAATGCGTCCAGCGCGAAAGTGGCGGAATTGGTAGACGCACCAGATTTAGGTTCTGGCGCCGAAAGGCGTGAGAGTTCGAGTCTCTCCTTTCGCACCAGAGCGCCTGAATAACAGCGTTCTGGGCGTCCCGCCACGACAAAACTGGAAAAGAACTAGATGCAAGCAAACCTGGAAAATCTCGGAACCCTCGAGCGCCGTCTCTCCGTGAGCCTGCCGCTCGATCAGGTCAATACGGAAATCGAATCCCGCCTGAAGCGACTGGCGCGCACCGTGAAGCTGCATGGCTTCCGGCCCGGCAAGGTGCCGCTCAAGATCGTGGAACAGCAGTTCGGTGGACAAGTCCGCCAGGAGGTCCTCGGCGACGCCGTGCAGCGGAGCTTCGGCGAAGCCGTCAGGGAGAAGCAGCTTCGTGTCGCGGGCTATCCGCGGATCGAGGTGAAACCCACGGAAGATGGCGCCAAGTTCGAGTACACCGCGACCTTCGAAATCTACCCGGAAATCGTGGTGGGATCGGTGGAAAACGCCAGGATCGACCGCCCCGTGGTCGAAATCGGCGATGCCGAGGTCGACAAGACCATCGAAATCCTGCGCAAGCAGCGTACCCACTTCCATGAAACGAAGCGGCCCGCGGCGAACGGCGACCAGGCGCGAATCGATTACCGAGGCAGCATCGACGGCACCGCCTTCGAGGGCGGCACTGCCGAAGATCAGTACGTCCAGCTCGGTGGCGGCCAGTTGCTGGCGGATTTCGAGAAAAACGTGGTCGGATTGCAAGCGGGCGAAAGCAAGACTTTCGATATGCGCTTCCCGGACGACTATCATGGCAAGGAAGTGGCTGGAAAGAACGCACGGTTTGAAGTGATCCTGAAGGAAGTGCGGGAACCTCATGTCCCTGAGGTCGATGAGGCCTTCGCCAGGAGCCTGGGTGTTAGTGACGGTGAAGTCGGCAAGATGCGAAGGGAAATCAGGGCCAACCTCGATCGCGAGGTAAAGCGTCGCGCCACGGCCCGGCTCAAGGATCAGGTGATGAAGTCGCTGCTCGATTCGACCACGGTGGAACTGCCCAAGGCGCTGGTCGACATGGAGGTCGAGCGCCTGATGCATAAGATGCGTCAGGATCTGGAGTCCCGCGGCATGAAAGCCGACCAGATTCCGATGCCGAAGGAGGCGTTCGAGCCGGAAGCGAAGCGCCGCGTTAGCCTGGGCCTGATCCTCGCGGAGCTCACCACCCTGCACAAGCTGGAGGCAAAACCCGAACAGATCAAGGCGGTTGTGAGCGAACATGCGCAAAGCTACGAGAAGCCGGAGGAGGTGATGCGCTGGTACTACCAGCAGCCCGAGCGCCTGCGGGAGATCGAATCCGTGGTTCTGGAAGACAACGTTGTGCAATGGGTGCTGGCGAAGGCCAAGGTGGACGACAAGCCGACACCCTTTGATGACCTGATGGGGAACGCGCAATGATCATGATGCAGGATCGGTATTACGAACCGCAGGGCCTTGGCCTCATCCCCATGGTCATTGAGCAAAGCGGCCGCGGCGAGAGGGCCTACGACATTTATTCACGCCTGCTCAAGGAGCGGGTGGTGTTCCTGGTCGGACCGGTCAACGAGATGAGCGCCAATCTTGTCGTGGCGCAGTTGCTGTTCCTGGAATCGGAGAATCCCGAGAAGGATATTTCCTTCTACATCAATTCGCCCGGCGGATCGGTTTCCGCGGGTCTGGCCATTTACGACACCATGCAGTTCATCAAGCCGGATGTCAGCACGCTGTGCGTCGGCCAGGCCGCCAGCATGGGGGCTTTTCTGCTCGCGGCCGGCAGTGACGGCAAGCGTTTCGCGCTGCCGAATTCGCGCGTGATGATCCACCAGCCGATGGGTGGTTTTCAGGGCCAGGCTTCGGACATCGAAATCCATGCCCGGGAGATCCTCTATCTGCGCCAGAAGCTGAACGAGCTGATGGCAAAGCATACGAAGCAGAAGGTGGAAACCATCGAGCGCGACACGGATCGCGACAATTTTCTCAGTGCCGAAGAGTCGGTAAAGTACGGCCTAGTGGATCGTGTGCTGTTGAGCCGGGCAGAGACGAGTGCGGCCGGCTGACGGCAGCACGGGCCTGCGAAGTCGGTGTCAGCGGCGGCCGGGTGCGCTGCGTTGGTAGCTAATACGAAAGGACGTTATGTCTGAAAAACCTGGCGGCGAAAAGCTTCTTTACTGCTCCTTCTGCGGCAAGAGCCAGCACGAGGTTCGCAAGCTGATCGCTGGCCCCTCGGTGTTCATATGCGATGAGTGCATCGAACTGTGCAACGACATCATCCGCGAAGAAAGCCATGCCGAAACGCCGGGCAAGGGCGTCAAGTCCGATCTGCCGGTTCCGCACGAAATCCGCGAGATCCTCGACCAGTATGTGATCGGCCAGGACATCGCCAAGAAAATCCTTTCCGTGGCGGTCTACAACCATTACAAGCGGTTGAAGGCCGTGCAGAAGAAAGACGACGTCGAACTGGCAAAGAGCAACATCCTGCTGATAGGCCCGACCGGATCGGGCAAGACGCTGCTCGCCCAGACGCTCGCACGCCTGCTCAACGTGCCGTTCGTGATGGCGGATGCAACGACCCTGACCGAAGCCGGCTACGTCGGCGAGGACGTCGAGAACATCATCCAGAAGCTGCTGCAGAAGTGCGACTACGACGTCGAAAAAGCGCAGCGCGGCATCGTCTATATCGATGAAATCGACAAAATTTCACGCAAGTCCGACAACCCGTCGATCACCCGTGACGTATCCGGGGAGGGCGTGCAGCAGGCGCTCCTGAAGCTGATCGAGGGGACCATAGCTTCGGTGCCGCCCCAGGGAGGCCGCAAGCATCCTAACCAGGAATTCGTCCAGGTCGACACCACCAACATCCTGTTCATCTGCGGAGGCGCCTTCGATGGCCTCGACAAGCTCATCCGTTCGCGTTCGGACAAGGGCGGCATCGGTTTCGGCGCGGAAGTCAAAAGCAAGGACAACCGCAGGGACATCGGCCTGGTACTGCGTGAAGTGGAGCCGGAAGACCTCATAAAGTACGGCCTGATACCGGAATTCGTCGGCCGCCTGCCGGTCGTCGCCACGCTGGATGAACTTGACGAGGCTGCGCTGATCCAAATACTGACGGAACCGAAAAATGCGCTGTTGAAGCAGTATCAGCGTATGTTCAGCATGGAAGGCGTCGAACTGGAGGTCCGTTCCGACGCGCTCAAGGCGGTTTCGGCCAAGGCACTTGCGCGGCGGACCGGGGCACGCGGCCTGCGGTCGATCCTGGAACACGTTTTGCTGGACATCATGTACGACCTGCCTTCGTTAAACAACGTTGAGAAAGTGGTCGTAGACGAGGGCATGATCACCGGCAACGCCCAGCCCATACTGCTCTACTCGGACCAGGCGAAAGTTGCCGGGTCCGCGTGACAGGGCAGGGCCGGCTTGGGCTGCTGCTGGATTTCCGGTGGCGGGGAGGTCCGGTTGCGGCCGCCTGTCGCGGAAATTGTAAGGGAATGGCCCGCTGCGTTGAAATGTGCGGGTGACTCCCCAAACTTGGAAGCAATCTCGTCTCGCTAGGTGCCAATTAATGACTTATCCCGCTGATCCGGTCGAAAACGCTGTTGCTTACCCGCTTCTGCCATTGCGGGACGTGGTGGTGTTCCCGCACATGGTGATACCGCTGTTCGTCGGCCGGCCCAAGTCCATCAAGGCGCTGGAAACCGCGATGGAATCCGGCAAAAGCATCCTTCTGGTGGCGCAGAAATCGGCGGCGAAGGACGAACCCTCCCCCGAGGACCTCTACGACATCGGCAGTATCGCCAACATCCTGCAGATGCTGAAATTGCCGGACGGCACCGTAAAAGTTCTGGTCGAAGGCGTGCAACGGGCGCGGGTGCTGTCGGTCAGTGACGAGAAAACGCACTATGCCGCCGAGGCCGTGCCGGTTGCGGCCGATACGGTGGAGTCCACCGAGGTCGAAGCCATGCGCCGGGCGATGCTCACGCAGTTCGACCAGTACGTGAAAC
>CAYODB010000211.1:0-573 GCA_964402495.1 uncultured Bordetella sp. | reverse complement strand
AGAAAATCCCCCCGGAGATCCTGACGTCGTTGTCGGGAATCGATGAGCCGGGCCGCCTGGCGGATACCGTGGCAGCCCATCTGCCGCTGAAGCTGGAGCAGAAGCAGGCCGTGCTGGAAATGTTCGAGGTGAAGAAACGCCTTGAGCACCTGTTGTCGCTGATGGAGGCCGAACTCGACATCCTCCAGGTCGAGCGGCGCATCCGCGGTCGGGTCAAGCGCCAGATGGAAAAAAGCCAGCGCGAGTATTACCTGAACGAACAGGTCAAGGCGATCCAGAAGGAATTGGGCGACATGGAAGAGGGCGCCGACCTGGACGAGATGGAGAAACGCATAAAGGCGGCGCACATGCCCAAGGAGGCCCGCACCAAGGCCGAGGCGGAGCTCAAGAAACTGCGCCTGATGTCCCCCATGTCGGCAGAAGCGACCGTGGTGCGCAACTACATCGAGACGCTGGTTGGCCTGCCCTGGAAAAAGAAGAGCAAGATCAGCAACGACCTGACCAAGGCCCAGGAAATCCTCGACGCGGACCACTACGGCCTAGACAAGGTCAAGGAGCGCATCGTCGAGTACC
>CAYODB010000210.1:6238-6686 GCA_964402495.1 uncultured Bordetella sp. | reverse complement strand
GGCTCCTGCTGCTCGACTTCAAGGACCTGCGGGCCATGGTCAAGCATGTCGGCGACAACGCCCGCCAGTTCACCACCGAGTACGGGAACATCTCCACGGCAAGCATCGGCGCGATCCAGCGCGGCCTGCTGGCGATCGACGAACAGGGCGGCGACCTGTTTTTCGGCGAGCCGGCACTGAACATCGCCGACCTGATGCAGACCGACGACAAGGGCCGCGGCGTGATCAACATCCTCGCCGCCGACAAGCTGCTGAGTGCTCCCAAGGCTTACGCCACGCTGCTACTGTGGCTGCTGTCCGAGCTGTTCGAGGAACTGCCCGAAGTGGGCGACCTGGACAAGCCGAAGCTGGTGTTCTTTTTCGACGAGGCACATCTGCTGTTTAACGATGCGCCTCCGGCCCTGCTCGAAAAAATAGAACAGGTCGTGCGCCTGATCCGCTCCAAGGG
>CAYODB010000210.1:0-6228 GCA_964402495.1 uncultured Bordetella sp. | reverse complement strand
GCTCGGCAATCGGGTGCAACATGCCCTGCGCGCGTTCACCCCGCGCGACCAGAAGGCCGTCAAGACCGCCGCAACCACATTGCGTGCCAATCCTGAGTTAGACGTCGAGAAAGCGATCACCGAGCTTGGCGTGGGCGAAGCGTTGGTTTCAATGCTGGACGAGAAGGGCCGGCCGTCCATTGTTGAGCGCGCCTTCGTGCTGCCGCCCCACAGCCGCATCGGCCCGGCCACACCCGCGGAACGCGCCGTGGTAATCAAGAATTCACTGGTAGCAGGCGTCTATGAAGCATTGGCTGACCGGGAATCAGCGTACGAAGTGCTCAAGGCGCGCCGCGAACAGGCGGCCACGACGTCCGCACAAACATCCCCCGCACAAAAGCCGGGCACTCCGGCACCGCCTTCATCCGGCACCGGCTCCATATTCGGCGACGTGCTGGGAAGCGTTTTGGGCGGTGGCGGTTCGCGCCGGCAATCCGCCGGTGAAGCCATGGTCAAGAGCGCGGCGCGCGCCATCGGTTCGGGGGTCGGACGCGAGATCCTGCGTGGCGTGCTCGGCTCCATCCTCGGCGGCAGCCGCCGGCGCTAGGCGGTCCTTTCGCCGATGACGGCCACTCCTCCGGCCGCCGCGGCACGTGCTTCGTCCGCCGGAACGGCCTGCGTTCTGATCGCGGCAAGCTGTTTCTCCGCCAAGGCAGTGTTGATCAAACTGGCCTACGCCTATCCCGTAGACGCCACCACCCTGCTCACGCTGCGCATGCTGTTCTCTGCGCCGTTTTTCGTGCTGATGGCGCTGTGGTCGACGCGGGGCGCCACGGTTCATCGCCTCACGCGCAATCAGTGGATTTCGGTTCTGGTGCTGGGCTTCACCGGCTACTACCTGGCGAGCTACCTGGATTTCCTTGGCCTGAAGTACATCACCGCCGGGCTGGAGCGCCTCATTCTGTTCCTGTATCCGACCATCGTCGTGCTGCTGTCGGCGTGGTGGCTGAAAAAGCCGATAAGAGCGCATCACATCATCGCCCTCGTGCTTTCGTATGGCGGCATCGCACTGGTCTTCACGGAGAACATGAACTTCGGCAACCACGCGCACGAGGTCGCGCTCGGTGGCGCGCTGGTGTTCGCCAGCGGCGTGGTCTATTCCTTCTATCTGATCGGGGCTGGCGAAACGGTCGGCAAGATCGGTGCGATGCGCTTCACGGCCTATGCGATGCTGGTCGCCTGCGCTGTGTCCGTGCTGCAGTTTTTCCTGACTCACGACGCCGGAGATTTGCGATTGCCGACCCAGGTGTACGGGCTGACGCTGACCATGGCGATCCTGTCGACCGTGATCCCTGCCTGGCTGATGTCCGAAGGCATCAGGCTGAACGGCGCCAACCATTCGGCAATGGTCGGATCGGTGGGCCCGGTGGCGACGATCTTCCTGGGCTACTGGTTTCTGAACGAACCCATCACGCTGATCCAGATCGCCGGTGCTGCGCTGGTGCTTTCGGGCGTGACGCTGGTAAGCGTCAGACACTAAATCGCAATGCCATGCTGAGACTCGCGCCGATGCTCGGTCTGGATGGTACGTATTCGATTTTGGACTATTCCAATTTAGCATTTACTCTTCCATCTGCATGATGCGCAAGAGTCTCCACACTAGGGATTACGCCGTCTTTCTGGAATTGCTGATCGAGGCCAGGCACCGGGCCGGAATTACGCAGGCCCAGTTAGCCCAGCGTCTTCTTTTCGAGCAGCCAGCTATCAGTAAGATTGAACGTGGCGAACGTCGCGTCGATGTCATCGAGCTAAAAATGATCTGCAGTCAGTTAGGCATCCCACTGCAGGACTTCATTGCTGAACTCGAAGATCGGCTCTCAAAGAAACATGTCTGACAGACTAACTCCCGATGAAGCGATGAGACTGCTGACCCGCCGTTATCAGGCGGCTCCCGAGGCGCTCGTTGCCGTTCTCTGCCCCTTACTCGTGCCAATTCACACACTTGACAGGAGAATCTTTGTCGTCGAAGGCCAAACTCATGCGCGTGCGAGCTTCACCGTGCAAGTGAACCCACAAACCAGCGGTGTGCTTGTCCGTGGCCGCACTGGCAAATTTGTGCCCGCGAGCTACGGCGGCGGAGAACCTAGTTGGCGCGAGATTGCTAAGGGTCGGATTACTGATGTAGATGCGAGGAGCGGGATTGCATACGGTGAGATTTATCTCGGGTTTGGCGGCCGAGGGGTTGACCTGCAAGCCGCCGTTGTTGACCTCACTGAAGGTGATTTCCTCGAAATTGACCAATACGGGGTTGCCGCAAAAGCGCTCAGCGGCCTTAGTGAATACTATCTCGTCGAGAATCTGAAATTGCGCGGCTACGACGTTGTACGGATGCCGGAAGATATGGCGTCCCATCTTGGGGCGTACATGAATTTCGACTTTCTCATTGAGCGCGACGGGGTGAAGAAGCGGCTCGAGGTGAAATCACTATGGGGCACCAATACCGAGTTTGCACGGCTCATCCACAGCACCACCACCCCTCCGCGAGGTGATCCTACAACTTGGACCGAGCAACAGAAGGCCAATTACTACCCGACAAGCAGTTGCAAATTTCTAACCCAGGACATCTTTGCAGTGAGCCTTTTTCTGCGCACCGGCAATATTGAAGAGTTCGCCTTCGCGCGCTCTGTTCCTCGCGATATTCACCCCCACGGCCTACCGCGAGCGCGAAAATTTCCGGAACACGTCAGCCAGAACCCCTCATGCAGAATCGGAGACGGCACATGGTTCGCAACCGTCGATGAGGTTTGGAATCTCCGCTAGCGTTTCATCGGTCCCAATCGCCGTAGAGTCGAGACGGCGAATGTCGGTCAGAAAAACACGCTGTGAGGCCTCAAATTTCTCTTGTGTCGTTGCAAGCGCTTGAGCGGCGACCGAGAGTGCAGCTATGTCGTTCTGGGTCACCGGCAATACTAGATCTAGGCATGAAGCATCAGCAATCGCCGGATAGGCGATGCCGATATTATTGCGGATCATCTGCCGCCGAACAAGTTCTGTCTTGAGCAGCCACACGAGCGCGAGCGGATGTATGCCGGAGCAGCGAAGGACGGCAAATCCGGTTGAACATACCGCACCGTCAAGGCGAAGCGGTGTTAAGCCAACCGCGCCCCGTTCCGGCCGAACTGTGGACACCAGCACGTCACCCACGCGAATTACTTTGCGTGCGCGGCTAGGAGCGTCAGCCGCCAGAATTCGCTTGTGCCCCACTAGCCCCGTCCGAGTGTCCACATCCGAGATTTCAACGTAGTCGAACTCTCTTGCATCTTGTCGTCTTGGGTCAAGCCGATCATCTATAAGTGCCGCTACTTCAGAAACCTTCAACAAGGCTGTTTCAGGATGGTCAAGTACGGCCGCGATGTTTTTCGGAAGACCTATGTGAAAAGCCGCATCCCATCGATCGGCATTTGCAGTAATAGCTCGCCGGTGTTGGACATTGGACGAACTCTTCCCTTTGTAGTCCGCGAGTATAGCCGGGAGATCATTGCGAGCGGTACGCACGCGTCGCCGCTGCCCACTGCGGGTCACCACGTCAAACCCGACTTCGCGTACCTCTCTAAAGTAAGTCGGGCGGTGAGCCTGGATACCTCCTCCGTGCTTCTGCAACACAAGCACGGACGTTTTTGTACTAGTCCCCGCCGCTCCGAACGTCACGGGTGGAAGCGATATTACGGCTTCGATGCTGCACCGCTCATGCAGCCAGGCTCGGAGTTCAGCAAAGGCGTTTCGATTTACCAGGATGCTGTCCGGCACCACACTTGCGACAATGCCGCCCGGCGCTAGCCAATCAACATACCTTTCTAGGAAGAGGACTTCGGATTCCGCTCTTGAGCGCTTACGTCCCATAGCGAATCCGTTCAAATCGTTTCCGCTGTATGTTGCCCCAAATGGTGGATTAGTCAGGATCAGCTCTACCCGGCCATTCAACCCAGCGCAAATTTCCCCTTCTGAGCCACTACTCGCAAGTGCATTTGCGAGCCGAAGATTTGCGGCTTTCGCACCAAACAGACCTAGGTTAATCATGGCAAGCCGGAGCATTCGTTCCGACTTATCAATACCAACAACGTGCCTCTCGACAAATCGCGAGAGCCAACATAACGTTGCGCGTGGATTGTGCCGTTGGCGAACAACGCCATGACAGAAACGAATTGTCTCGGCAAGAAAAGAGCCAACACCACATGACGGATCGAGAACTATTCCTGCGTCGCTGTCTGCGCCGGGATTGAGCAGACGCTCGCGCGCCTCTGGTGTTAAAGCATTGAACCCGATCTCGACCATAAATCGAGTGATTTCTGGAGGCGTTAGGTATTGTCCCATTTCCTTCTCATCGACGAAGGACGTGGACATGAAACGCGAGAATACTTCGTTGATTAGATCGTCGCGTCCTGCTTCATGCAGTTCGCGAAAGGCGCTCGCATCACGCTCGAAAATCCGTAGGAGTTCATCGGCGAAGCGTTCATCGCTTTCTGAAAGTGGGGCGAAAAAACGGTCTAGCCCAAGAAGTCCCCTACCCCTCCCTTCGCCATTGCGGACAGGAAGATGTTCCGTGAGCGTATTGGTCATGAACCTGTTGAGAGCGCTTACAGCCGTCTCACCATTAGTGTGCAGACTGTCTCCGATGCCTCTTCCACCAGTGTCTATTGATATAACGTGGACGAAGAAGAGCGCCGCGACGAGATCAAGAACCTCTTGGCGCGATGACACCGACGCAGTGCGGTGAAACTCTTCTCGCAGGGCATGAATAGTTCCAGAGATTGCTTCTTCCAAGCGTAGTAGCCGAACGTCTACATTCGGTCGCTCCGCCATTGCGACGAGATCAGGAGGACTGTCCACGAGTGCGCGCAGGCGCTCTTCTTGTTGCTTCCTCGGCCGGGCCTTCCCAGAACGCCAGCGGGACAGACTGGCGATAGAAGTTCCAATGCACGTAGCGGCCTGTTGGGCGTTGCCGCCGTTCTCGGTAATGAGCCGCGCAATGAGATCGGGAATAGAAGTCTGATGCATAACGCGCACAGTAATATGCCAACATGGGATATGCAAGAGACGAACAGAGAGGCCGAGATCTGTGAACACCTAAGCGGCTTTTTAAGCCCACTTTTCAATAACATGGCAACGGATCTTCGTGACCCGTCGTCGAATCAAGAAATGTTGGGATGTAATTGAGAGAATGAACTCTGACTAAACGTTAAACCTGAAATGGATCACGTCGCCGTCGTTGACGACGTACTCCTTACCTTCTAGGCGCATCTTTCCCGCTTCCTTCGAACCCTGTTCGCCTTTGAGGACGATGTAGTCGTTGAAGGCAATGACCTCGGCGCGGATGAAGCCCTTCTCGAAATCGGTGTGGATGACGCCGGCGGCCTGCGGCGCGGTATCGCCCTTGTGGATGGTCCAGGCGCGGACTTCCTTTTCGCCGGCGGTGAAATAGGTTTGCAGTCCAAGCCGATCGTAGCCAGCACGGATCAGCCGGTTCAGGCCCGGCTCTTCGAGGCCGATGTCGGCGAGGAAAACCTGCTTGTCCTCGTCCGACAGGTCCGCGATCTCGGCTTCGAGCCGCGCGCAGAATGCGACGACGGGAGCGCCTTCCTTCGCCGCGTGGGCCTTCACCTTTTGCAGCAGAGGATTGTCGTCGCCGAATCCCTTTTCCGAGACATTGGCGGCGTACAGCGCCGGCTTTGCGGTGATCAGGCAAAGCGGCTGCAAGAGAGCAACTTCTTCCTTCGAGAGATCCAGCGCGCGTACCGGCTTGGCCTCGTTGAGCTGGGCATGGACTTTGTCGAGGATCGCAACCAGCAGCCTGGCTTCCTTGTCGCCGGACTGCGCCGGCTTGCGGTATCGCGCCATCGCCTTGTCGACGGTACCGAGGTCGGCGAGCGCGAGTTCGGTGTCGATGACCTCGATGTCCGAAATCGGATCGATCTTGCCGGTGCCCTTCACGATGTTGTCGTCGGTGAAACAGCGCACCACGTGCACGATGGCGTCGGTCTCGCGGATGTTGGCCAGGAACTTGTTGCCCAGGCCTTCGCCTTTCGAGGCTCCGGCCACCAGCCCGGCGATGTCGACGAACTCGACGATGGCCGGAATGACTTTCTGCGGCTTCGCGATCGCAGACAACTGCGCCAGGCGTGGATCGGGCACTTCGACGATGCCGACGTTCGGCTCAATGGTGCAGAACGGATAGTTCTCCGCCGCGATGCC
>CAYODB010000209.1:0-6762 GCA_964402495.1 uncultured Bordetella sp. | reverse complement strand
TTGAGATGCGCGCGCATATCCGTTTCCAAGCGCGCCCGGCCATCGGGTGACACGGAAGCCGCCTCTGCAATCGCCCGAATCAGACTGTCGAGTTCTACAATGCCCTTGGTGAGCGCGGTAGTCGGCTCACCCTCATTCGGCCGCACGATCAAGCCATGGGCAGGAAAACCGATCCGCCTCAGGAAGGGTTCAAGCGCGTCACTGGGCAAGACCGCCAGATGTTCGAGATTTGTAGACTGTGCGAGGAAGCTTTCGTGGACAACAATTCCCCTCTCTTCGTCGACGAAGACCAGAAGCTCCATGCCCGCGTGAAAGAACGGAATGGCGGGATGCGGACCAAACGAGCCTTCGCTCGCCAGCCCGAGGGGCTCACCCGCAGCGATCATGCCGAGACGGGCTTTGCGCACAGCCACCTCGAGCATCGTTCCATTACGCCGGATTTCACCCGAGAAGGTTCCGAGCTGGTCGGTGTCGAGCCCGGCGCTCGGCGCAATAATGAGGCCCAGTGTGGAAAGCATCGCGGGAGCGATTGCTTCTTCCTTGCGATGCATGGTGGCGAGGACGGCGCGCCGTCCGGCATACGGGTGCCGCGCATCACTCATGCTCTGCTCTGCTCGTTAGGCCTCATCAATCGATCCCTGGTATCTCCACGCGAGTTCGGCACCGGCCTGGAACGGCACGATGCGGGTATCCGCGGCGGCGATGCACTGAGGTACGCGCCACGCCGTCCGTTCGATCACGATGCGGCCTTCATTGAGCGGGAGGCCGTAGAAGCTCGGACCATGTTCGGCAGCGAAGGCTTGGAGCTTGTCGAGGGCCGCTTCCTCTTCGAACACTGCGGCATAGGTTTCGAGCGCCACAGGCGCGTTGAAGATTCCGGCGCATCCGCAAGCGGATTCCTTTGCGCCGATCGCATGCGGCGCCGAGTCCGTGCCGAGAAAGAACTTCGGATTTCCCGAGGTCGCGGCGTGGCGCAGTGCCAGGCGATGCCGCTCGCGCTTGGCGACCGGCAGACAATAAAGATGCGGGCGGATGCCGCCCTCGAACATGGCGTTACGATTGATCACCAGGTGATGGGGCGTGATGGTGGCGCCGAGGTTCGGCCCAGCAGCCTCGACAAAGCGCACTGAATCTTCGGTGGTGATGTGCTCCAAGACGACCTTGAGCGCCGGGAAATCGGCAATTATTTTCGTAAGGACGCGCTCGATGAACACCGCTTCTCGATCAAAAATATCGACGTCCCGATCCGTCACTTCACCATGCAGCAGCAACGGCATTCCGAGGCGCTGCATCAGGTCGAAGACATGGTAGATTCGGCGGACGTCGGTCACCCCGTGGGCGGAGTTGGTGGTCGCATGCGCCGGGTAGAGCTTGGCCGCCGTAAACACGCCTGATGTGAAACCGCGCTCAATCTCTGCCGGATCGATGGTGTTGGTAAGATAGACCGTCATGAGGGGCGTGAAGGCGAGACCTGGCGCAAGCGCCGCCAGGATGCGCTCTTGATAAGCCTCTGCTGCGGCCATTGCCGTCACCGGCGGATCAAGGTTCGGCATCACGATCGCGCGCGCAAACTGACGCGCAGTGTGGTTGACAACAGCTGTGAGCATCTCTCCATCGCGAAGATGAACATGCCAGTCATCAGGTTTCCGTAAGACCAATCGGGCCACGCCATCGATTGCGGGAACCTTGATCGCGGGTTGATCAGCGATTGGCATCAGATGCCCTTTCGTCATTATATGGGAGAACACGATCGTCATCGTCAACTTCGCGCCCTGAATGCAGAGCGCCTCTCCCACATGGCATCATCGATACCCGTGAGACTCGGGGCGCCCGCCGTTGGGCCTGTTCGGAATGTCGGTGGTGATCAGTCATAGTCTTTGTCCAATATGTGCAAATGCCGGGTGGTTCTGCGACGCGTCTTCCATGCGTGGCAAAGCAACGACATCGGTATTTTTCGCAAACTGCTTGATGGTGGCGACGGTATCTTCGAACGCCACCGAGCTATCTGCGGTCTCGTCGACCACGATCGCCCGCACTTCGAGCTCTCTACGCCCGAGAACGTCCAGCGCGCTCAAGGTGTGGCTTATGGTGCCGAGATAGCTGCCGACGACGAGAATGGTCGGCAGGCGAAGTTCCAACATCCAATCAAGGACCGTGTGCCGATCGTCTAACGGCACCATGATCCCGCCTACGCCTTCGATCAGTGCGATGTCGGCGGCGGCCGTACACTCGCGCGAGTAGGTCACGAGTGCTTGGAAATCGATTTCCCGTCCTTCCTTACTAGCGGCCATGTTGGGAGAGAGCGGTGCCGCAAAGCGCCACGGGGAAATGCGATCGATTTCCTCTTCAGTCACCCCGCAACCGAGCGCGGAGAGAATAACCCCCGTATCGCTTGCACCGGGCGCCGAAGGATCGAAACCGCTGATCACGGGCTTGTAGGCTTCCACGCTTCGGGCATGGTCTCGGAAATAACGAACGAGTCCGGCCGTCAGGAACGTCTTGCCGATACCGGTGCCAGTCGATGTGATGAATACGGCGGCCATAGTTTTACCTGAAGCAGAGACGCGCTGATGCTCATATGTCGCCATAGACATGGGTTTCCGCCGCCGCACCCGGATGGGTGACGGCGCCTTTGCCGGCTGGTCCGACCGTCTGCGCGTACCGCCACAGCGCGCCCGACTGGAAGTCATGCCGGCGCGGCTGCCAGCGCTCGCGGCGTGCTGTGAGCACGTCGGGGGCGAGCCGGAGAGACAACGTGCCATGCAAAGCGTCGATCTCGATCACGTCGCCATCCTCGATCAGCGCGATCGGGCCGCCGACGGCAGCTTCCGGTCCGACGTGACCGACGCACAGGCCGCGGGTCGCACCCGAAAATCGGCCATCGGTGATCAGCGCCACCTTCTCGCCCATGCCCTGGCCGTAGATCGCTGAGGTGGTGGACAGCATCTCGCGCATGCCAGGTCCCCCGCGCGGCCCCTCGTAGCGGATAACGAGCACATCGCCCGCTTGGTAGCGGCGCTGCATCACCGCCGCGAACGCATCCTCCTCCCGGTCGAACACCCGCGCTGGACCGCTGAATGTAAGCGTGTGCAGGCCTGCCACCTTCACGATTGCCCCTTCAGGCGCGAGATTCCCCGAAAGGCCGACGAGGCCACCCGTTGGCGACAGCGGCTGCGTCGTCGGCCGAACGACCTCCTGCCCGTCGGGCAGGCTTACGTCTTGCAGGTTCTCGGCGAGGGTGCGGCCAGTCACCGTCAGGCAGTCGCCATGCAGGAAGCCGCCGTCGAGCAACGCTTTCAGCACCACCGGCACGCCGCCGATGTCATGCACGTCCTTGGCCAGGAAGCGTCCACCGGGTTTCAGATCGGCGATCAGCGGCGTGCGCCGGAACACCGCCGCGACATCGAAGATGTCGAAGGCGATACCGGCCTCGTGCGCCATAGCGGGTAGATGCAGCGCGGCGTTGGTCGACCCGCCGGTCGCCGCGACAACCGCCGCCGCATTCTCGAGCGCCTGTCGTGTGACGATGTCGCGCGGCCGCAGGCCGAGTTCGAGCAACGCCATCACAGCGCGACCGGCAGCATCCGCAAACCGGTCACGGGACTCATAGGGCGCCGGCGTGCTGGCCGAACCTGGCAGCGCGAGCCCGATTGCCTCCGACACATAGGCCATGCTGTTGGCGGTATATTGCCCGCCGCAGGAGCCCGCCGACGGGCATGCAACCATCTCTAGCTCGGCGAGGTCCGCATCGCTCATCGTACCGGCCGCGTGCGCCCCCACCGCCTCGAACACGTCGAGCACCGTAACGTCTTTGCCGCGGAATCGCCCCGGCAGGATCGAGCCCCCGTAGAGGAATACGGAGGGGACGTTGAGGCGCAACATCGCCATCATCAGCCCCGGCAGGGTCTTGTCGCAGCCGGCGACCCCGACGAGCGCGTCGTAGCAATGACCGCGCACTGAAAGCTCGACCGAGTCGGCGATGACCTCGCGGCTGACCAGAGAGGCCTTCATGCCGGCATGGCCCATGGCGATTCCGTCGGTCACCGTGATCGTCGTGAACTCGCGCGGCGTGCCGCCGGCCGCCGCCACGCCCCTCTTCACCGCCTGAGCCTGGCGCGAAAGCGTGATGTTACAGGGGGCGGCCTCGTTCCATGTCGTCACCACGCCGACAAAAGGCTGGGCGATCTCGCGCGCCGACAGGCCCATCGCATAGAGAAACGAGCGATGCGGTGCGCGCTCGGGACCAATTGTGGTGTGCCGGCTCGGCAGCCCTGCCTTTTCGGTGGCGGAGCCGGCGGCGAGTACCGATCGAGTGGCTGATCCTTGATCTCGATCCATCACAGACTTCCCCCGCTGGAGTTTGTGAGGCCGAGATGGTCTGCCCCTTCGCCGCGCGGATCATCCGCGCCCCTACTTTGGCTGATGCCGTAGCGTTTCCGAATATAGTCCTGGACCAATGTTTTGAAGTCCTCGGCAATCATCGGTCCGCGCAGCGTTACCGCCCGTCGTCCGTCAATGAACACGGGCGCCGCGGGCTGTTCCCCGATGCCGGGCAGCGATATTCCGATATCGGCATGTTTGGATTCGCCCGGCCCGTTGACGATGCAGCCCATGATGGCCACGTTCAGGCTTTCGACCCCTGGAGATGTCTTCCGCCACACAGGCATCGAGGCCGCAATCCAAGTTTGAATGTCTCGGGCGAGTTCCTGGAATACGGTCGAAGTTGTCCGGCCGCAGCCGGGACAGGCGGCAACGAGCGGTGCAAAGCTGCGAAACCCCATCGTCTGAAGCAACTCTTGCGCGGCCTTGACCTCAAGCGTGCGGTCGCCGCCGGGTTCGGGAGTCAGTGAGAAGCGGATCGTGTCCCCGATGCCGTCCTGAAGCAGGATGCCGATTGCCGCAGAGGAGGCAACGATACCCTTGGAACCCATACCGGCTTCGGTGAGGCCGAGGTGCAAGGCATAATCCGAGCGGCGCGCCAGCTCGCGGTAGATGGCAATTAGATCCTGAACGCCCGAGACCTTGGCCGAAAGCATGATGCGGTCACGCGCGAGCCCCATTTCTTCCGCGCGGGCCGCCGTAAAGAGAACGGACCGCACCATCGCTTCGCGCGTAACCGCGCGGGCGTCGAGCGGACGCTTCGATCTGGCGTTCTCCTCCATCAGGCTCGTCAAGAGTTCCCGGTCGAGCGAACCCCAATTGCCGCCGATGCGCACAGCCTTGCCGTGTCGCATCGCCATCTCGATGATGATTCCGAATTGGCGATCCTTCTTATCCTTGAAACCGACATTGCCTGGGTTGATGCGGTATTCCTCAAGGACCTCGGCCAGACCCGAATGCTCACTGAGGAGCTGGTGGCCGTTGTAGTGGAAATCGCCTGCAAGGGGCACCATGACGCCAAGTCGGTCCAGTCGTGCGCGGATTTTCGGTACAACGGCGGCGGCCTCGTCGCGATCGACTGTGATGCGGACGATTTCCGAGCCCGCGTGCGCAAGCGCACCGATTTGTACGACGGTCGCGGCTACATCGGCCGTATCTGTATTGGTCATCGATTGCACGACAATCGGCGCGCCGCCGCCGACCATGACGGCGCCGACACGCACCCCGACCGTCTGCCCACGTGGGGCGCAGCTAGCAGGTGTCAACGATTCCAACGCGTCCAAGTCAAGGCATGTTGCAGGTTCATTCGACCAGCCCTGCGTGAACACTCTTTGCTGCGCTTCTGCTACAGTCGGTGGGTGCACTAATCGTCTCTTTTTGCCAGTATGATGAGCACCCTTCGATATCTAGAGGAGACCGACACTATTATAAAATAGATATATGGTAATATATCGTTCTGTTTTATGAAAGATTTTACCTTGGGGCAGCGAACAACTGCCATCTTCGCCGTTTCTGGGTGACCGTTTTGCGACCGGCCTTATGGTGCCATTCCCCTTCCCGTCGAGCATGGCGCGGCCCGGCATGTCGTTTCGGTCCAGTATCCGATGGAGACGCCTGCGTCTTCGCAATCCCACAAGGCTAGTTCGGCCCGAACTTTCCCTTGAGCACCGAAATATTGGCGTGCGGAGATGTCGGACGTCATGTCGCGCTGCTGCGTGCCCTCCGAGTTTCTTGTCAAACGTCGATTTCGAACAGCAGCGAAGAGAGAAGATCCGAGTTCCGGATATTCTACTCTCACAGCAGCGAGGATGGGTCTGAGCCGGACTTCGTCGTTGCTCCGCCATTTAGACTTTGTCAGGCCAGGGTGCGACGGCGCGCCATCGAAATGAACTTTCAAAGCATCCGATTTCTATCCGACGATATCCCACGCCACTACTCCGACCTTTCAATTCTTCCTTTCTCTGAGACCAGCGCCCATCAATAAGCGTGCGACAGCATGAGCGCCCGTTCGGCAGCGTGCCGAAGCCTGCTCAACGCTACGTGTGGCGAAGCCTTCGACGTGTGGCCCGGCATTAGTTGCCAGCGACGAGATGCATGGAGATATCAATGGACGAGACGAAATATCTGACCGTCGAAGAAGTCTCGGAACGCTATCGCGGCGGAATCTCGGTGGGGACTCTGCGAAACTGGCGCGCAATGAGGGTTGGGCCGACCTACATCAAGATCGGCAAGGCCGTCCTCTATCCAATTGGCGAGCTGGAGGCCTGGGATCAAAAGAACATGGTGACATGTCGTGCGTCAAAGCGACTCAACACGAACGCGCGTGACAAGGCGTGACCATCACAATGCGCCTCAAGAAACCGCTCCCAATTACAGCCTCCA
>CAYODB010000208.1:0-6803 GCA_964402495.1 uncultured Bordetella sp. | reverse complement strand
CACCACTGGTGCCCGACGAGTTCGATTGCGAGGTCGGGGCGGCCCACGAGCGGCAGGCGCGTGTCCTTCGCGAACGAGTAGGCGAGCAGGGCCGCCAGCGTCACCGCGGGGAACACCACGCCGCCGGCCACAACGAGCCAGTGGCGTGCGAGGCGCGGGCGCGGCGCGCGCAATGCGAGTGCCACCAGCACAAGGACCACGAGGAAAACCACGGCGCCACCGACGACCAGCACCCCGGTGAGATCGAGGATGCCGGCCGCCTCGGCACCGTGCGGTGAGAGGGCGGACTGGTGGGCGGGGGGCAGGGCCATGGGTTCAGCTAAATGGACCCTGCCGCGGACGAATGGTTTCCTTAAAGAGCTCAGGGCCGTTGACCTGCCCCTTTTAGAAAAGTGTCGAGGTTGGGAACCGTGGCTCTCCTGTCAGCAACAAAGACTGACGGGCGCGGTTTGCTGAGGGATTGGATGCTCATAATCGGCCTGGAAGGTCAGGATGGTCGACGGTTACCGTTTTCGTATGTGCGGTTTTCTCTTGCCCTCTAGAAGCAGCCCTGTCGCTCTTGGCGCCTGATGCTATTTTTGCCGCAATTGTCTCGAATCAACGTGTCCACCATGCTGGCGACCGTGCACTGATCGCCGTCGGTGAGCCGTGCCCATCACTTCAATGAACCTCGGATCGCGCCGAAAGGTCAGCCTGCTGGATCTGGCCACAAGTTTCTCGCGCAGCGCTGGTCTTGCTGCCCGCTCTTGCCGCCGTTTTCGTCGCTCAGATGAAATGCTGGAGGCCCGTCTCGAAGGCAGACAGCCGGTGGCGGTGACGGACAACGCCACGACGCTGGAGCAGGCGGTGCATGGCGCCGCGCAGAAGCTGGTGCGTCTGCTGGACAGGCTAATATGTGATCGTCAGGCGAATCCGGCAATGTTTAGGGTAACGAAGGTCGCGGACTCGAGTCATGGTGACGTTGGGATATCCGCTCGCCCCTGATTCAAATCGCCAAAGTCATTGAATTTTTCCATGGCGCTAATGTACTGGCGCTGGTGGTCCAGGACTCGACGATACGAATCGTCGCCACTATTCGCTAATTCGGCAGCCTTCAGTTGCAACACTGGGTCGGCGTTGCGACGCAGTACGCGAAGCAGGCCATCCGGCCATCGCAGCACTATCGCGCCGTTTTGCTCCAGAACGTTGAGTCCTTCCCGTTGCGCATTGATGCTGGCTGCAAAGTTTGAAAGCGTTGCTGCCTTTGCCGCCGCATCAATGATCGCCCGCTCCGCCTCTCCCAGGGAATCCCAAAAAGCGCGGTTAATGATGACCTCAATATATGACAATGGTTGGTGCCAGGCACCGGCATACAGGTATGGACCTTTGGACACGATGGGCGTTAGGTTGGCCGTGTTGTTTCCCTGCGTTGTGAGACCAAGCGCCATTTTCATCATAAAGACATCGGTCAATGGCAGGTTAAGTTCATACGCATCAATGTTGCCGGTTAGCATCAGCGAATGGGGTAGTCCACCGGGCACGAAACCCCCGAAGGTTAGCGTCGTGATATCAATTGCCCGTGAGTTCTGTGGTCCTGGGCACTGGCTTGTCGGGTCCTCGCAGCGGGTTTTCTCACCGATGAACTGAGACTCAACGCCCACGGCTTTGCAGGCAGCCTGCCAAATCGCAGCCGCCGGTTGGGGCCATCGAATGATCCAGGGTCGTCGGCACAGTAATACCATGGCCTGCTCGTCGCTCAGGTTCGACGTGGCAACTGGATCCGGCAGGGGCCTGGGAAACCAGCCGGCGGCCTGAGCCGCCGTGACGGCGATGGGCAGAACGACGATACGGCTGGCAAATTTCTCGTCATACAGTTCTTGCTCAAGCGCCAATCCGCCGCCAGCATAGAGGTACGCGAGAAATTCATCTGGGGTCATTCCGAAGGGAAGGCCGGCAACCAAGAGTTCTCCAAAGGGATGGCCGTTATTAATCGCGATGCTGATTGCCGCGTCAAGGCCGCCGCCTGAAGATCCTGCGGCGGTGGCCTCATAGAGGGTTTTAAATTTTCCCCCAGGCGCCACGACAGGTGGACTTACGGTCCCTTCATCCGCAGGGTGGATCTCTCCCGAGACATGGAACTGCATCGACAGGTTTTGGCCCGACAGCAAACGATTCGCCGTGCTCACAAATTGCATCGCCGGGCCTCCGACGGGATGAGCGCCACCCTGCGGAGCGCCAGTGAACTGCAACGGTGGAAACTCGGACTGGATTGAAATCGTGCGCGGCTCCGCTAACACCTCCGCGTCCTGCCCGGCTGATCCATTACATGCGACAAGCGATAGAATCCCCGCAACCAGACGCGTGCCTATGGTCATCGACCCATTCATTTAACGTCACTCCTCCGGCAGCGCATAGGCAACCAGCGCATCGCCAATCGGTGTTTGCATGAAATGATGACCACCCGCCATGATCACCACGAATTGACGACCATCATGCTCATAGGTCATTGGGGTGGCCTGCCCGCCCGCCGGCAACGTATCGTTCCAAATCGTCGCGCCGGTCCTGAGATCAATCGCCTTGAATAGATTATCGGTGGACGCACCGATAAAAACGAGGCCGCTGGCGGTCACGATAGGCCCGCCGTTATTGGGCGTTCCAATTTCAAACGGTAGCATCGAGGGAATGCCAAACGGTCCATTGCGTCTTGCGGTGCCAAAGGGGCGGTCCCACAAGGTCTTGCCGCTCTTGAGGTCGAAGGCGCGGATGCCGCCGTAGGGCGGCTCCTTGCACAAAAGACCGGTGACCGGCATGCGCCAGCCGGCGTTGACGTCGATGGCGTACGGTGCGCCCGCTTGCGGTGCGAGAGAAGCGTGCGATCCGGCTTTTCGCTTCGCAAGTTTTTTGTCAGCGACTTCGCGCGGAACCAGCCGGTTGTAGTTGGGCATGTCGTTGTAATTGGCGACGACAATACCGCGCGCCGTGTCCACAGCGATACCGCCCCAGTCGGAACCGCCGTTGTAACCCGGGTACTGTATCCAGTGCCGGTCGCTCGTCGGCGGTGTGTACATACCGTCATACGCGGCCTGTCGAAACTGGATGCGGCAAATCATTTGATCGATCGGCGACATACCCCACATACCGCGCTCGGTAAGCGGTGGTTTGGCCAGCGTATGGTAAGCGGAAAAAGGTTGTGTCGGCGTGCGCTCCTCAGGCTCCACCCCGCCGCCGGGAACAGACCGTTCGACAACCTCCGTAATGGGCTCGCCCGTGCGGCGGTCCAGCACATAAATATCGCCTTGTTTGCTCGACAAAATGAGCGCCGGGATTGTGCTTGCGCCATCGATCGCAGGAAAGTCGACCAGGGTGGCCTGTGAGCCAAGGTCGTAGTCCCAGACGTCGCTGTTGACGGTGCGAAAGTGCCAGGCCGGCTTGCCGGTGTTCACGTCGAGCGCAATCAAGGCCGCGGAATACCTATCCTCGGCTTCAGAGCGGTCAGAACTGAGATAATCACCCGCCGAATTCCCCATCGGCATGTACACGAGACCGAGTGCTTCATCGCCCGAGGCGGTCGTCCACATGTTGGGCGTACCGCGCGAAAATTCTCCGTCTTTTGACCGACCGTCGAGATCGGGCCGATTCATGTCCCAGGCCCACAGATGTTCGCCGGTCACGGCATCAAACCCTTGCAAAACACCCGAGGGAGCATCGGTGCTGACGCCATCTTTGACTTGATGGCCGGTCACAATCACACCCTGAATGATTGTCGGGGCCGAGGTCATCGACACCATGCTAGGGTCTACCTTTCCCATGCCGACGGTGATGTCCACCTCACCATTGCGGCCAAAGTCCGCACACGGGCGTCCCGTTCTTGCATCGACCGCGACGAGGCGACCGTCTAACGTGCCTTCGATGATCCGTGTCGCACAGGCGACCGATTGATTCCCGGTCTGACTGGCCTGATTTACCACTTGATAATACGCGACGCCGCGGCAAGCGGCAGTGTATGGAATATAGTCCTTTGTCACTTTCGGGTCGTACCGCCATTGCTCTTTCCCGCTGCCCGGATCCAGCGAGATAATGGTGTTAGTCGCGGTACATAGATAGAGACTATCGCCGACTTTCAGCGGTGTCGTTTCGGCCCCGTATTTGCTGTCGGCTGGGTTGCCCTCCGGCATGTCGCCGGTGTGGAACACCCACGTCCGCTCGAGTTGATCGACATTGTCCGGTGTGATCTGGGTTAAAGGCGAGGCACGTCGGGCGGCATAGCTTCCCCCGTAAGCCGGCCAATCTGCGCCGCTCTTGAGTGGCGATGGATCAGCATCTACGGCACCGGCTGGGGGCAGGTTTGTAAGCACGCTTTCCTGGCGCGCCGCGCCTCCGTACCACAACCCGGTAGCGATGCCCGCCAGAAGCAATCCAGCAACGGCGCCAAATGCTGCCCTCCAGCGAAACATCGAACCCTCAAGCGTAGGTACGACAAGCGCGACGGCGGCCATCAGTATGGCGGGGCCAAACAGGCGGGGAACCAGTGCCCAGGCCGATCCGTCTGCTTCAACAAAGGACCAAAAGAGGGTGCCGACAAACACGGCTGCGTAAACGATCGCGCCCAGCATTTTGCCGCGAAACAAATAGAAACCGGCGATGGCGAACCCCGTGCCACCGACAACGTAAAAAGGGGATCCTCCGAGGGCCAATAGATAGGCGCCACCGATTGTCAGCACAATACCCATTAAGAAAATCGCTGCGCCCAGGATTCTTGCAAAAACGGTAGATTGACCATGCGCTTGGTTGTTGTCTGTCATCTTTCTAGGTCCTCAAGCTGTGCGTTAGGAATCGATTGAGCCGCGACTGACTCTGCAAAAGCCGGCATACACTATCGGGGTCACACAATCAGTTGCGACACCGCATATGCGCCGGGCCCAAAGACAAGCATGAAAAAAAGATCGTGGACAGCAGCACCTGGTGCTTCATGAGCAATACACTGAGCCCAAAGCCGCTGCGAGGCTGGTGACTGCCGGGTGGTCCGCGCTGTCGGGCAGATCGACGCGGGAAGCGCCCGGCGTTGACAGGATGGCCCGGGCGCGCGCCGTCTCATCGGCCGGGCCATTCGTGGTGACCAGGAAGCTTTCGGAGAGCCTGCCCCACAGGCCGCCCCAGAAAGGACCCTCGCTTGCCCCAGACCTTCATGCGGTCGCCGGTGCTGTAGAACGATTCCGCATCAGGAGCGATCTAGCGATGCGCAGCTTGCATCTGACGCACCGTTGCAGGCCGTTCAGCGCCGTACACGCCGCCGAGCACGGCTCCGTAGATGACGTGCAGTATCAGCGTCATGATCGGCGCCATGATTGCGAGATTCGTTCCAAAGAGGCCTGCGCCGGCCATTGGCATGACGACGATCATCATCAGAACCCAGGCGCCCATACCCAAGGTCACGCCTTTCAGCCAATGGCTCTTGCCGGGCAGATGAGGATTGAGCCAAGCGAACAAGCCGCCCCAGACGATCGTGCCGAGCATGAAATGGGCAAGCCAGCCCATTGCCGGCGTCGAGGCGCCCATCATTTTGGAAAGCATTGCGATGAGGTCGAGCTCCGGCATGAGTCCCATCATTGATTTCATGACCATCAAGGCGGACAGGACGATGGTCGCCGCAAAGCCGGCAGCCATTCCCTTCAGGATATTTGAGCCATTCATGTGAACCTCCGAGCGTAGATCTTTGTTTACTGACTTCGCCATTGCCGCGGTAGCGCCACTTCGGTGCAGATCGACATTCGAGGCATCGAGAGTCGCCAGGATGGCAGATCAGACGAAGCCATTGGAGCCCGCCCGCTCGCCCTTAGTCTGTTCGCTAGCGCACGCGCGCGTACGGCGGCGTTGACCCATCAGCAAGTGCAGCGCCCGGATCGGGGGCGCTCAACTGTCTCTGATAGGGCCACCGCAGGTGCCAGAAGCACATCGTCGCAGTGGCTTTTCTCCAAGAGTCGATGGCTGCACATCCAAGCGAGCGGGACACGCGTCGATTCCGGCTGAGAGTCGACAATATCGAACACGACTGTGATGATTGCAATCGAAGTCGTCTGTTCGCTGGCGTACGTGGCACCAGCGCTAGAACGACGCTGCAGCGTCTTCGGTCTGGAAATGCTCGACCAACAAGCGCTGGTCTTGCACCGACAGGGCGGTGGCCGCTTCGATCAGGTCAATTCGTGAAGTGAGCGCTCCCGCCAAGTCGATCTTCGCAATGACACGCCGCAGCACGGAAGCGGGGTACGTGCGTCAACGCACAGAAACGCATTCGAGGCATGCGCCATGATCGCTTCATTGGAAATCGATGTGACGGCGATCGAGGATGTAACGGCGATAGAGTTCGCGCAATGAGTTCAAGATGTACGGCAATGGTGGGTTCGGGTGGACGTGGTTCCTTTGGAACGGGTTCGGGATCATCTATTTCGTTTTTTTCGGCTGAGTGCGGAATCACGTGCGGTTGGTGTCTGAAAGCATGGCAATGAGCGTAAAGGATCTGTTCTCGAATCTTTTCTCGAATCTGTTTGATGACCCGATCGACTGGCTGGCCCACGGCTTTTCCGGGTTCTCTGGCTGGGAGATCGTCGCCTTCACGCTGGCCGCCACGCACATCACGATCGCAGCGGTCACTATCTTCCTGCACCGCGCCCAGGCGCACGGAGCGCTCCGCCTTCACGGTATCCCGTCTCATTTCCTCCGATTCTGGCTCTGGTTGACGACCGGCATTGTGACCAAGGCATGGGTCGCCATCCACCGCAAGCACCACGCCAGGTGCGAGACGCTCGACGACCCGCACAGCCCGCAGA
>CAYODB010000207.1:0-6815 GCA_964402495.1 uncultured Bordetella sp. | reverse complement strand
TTCAAGCTCACCGGAAAACGGATTTTCCGGATGGCGCCGCTGCACCATCACTATGAATTGAAGGGCTGGAAAGAGAACCAGGTCGTAGTGCGTTTCTGGATCATCACGATGATGCTTGTACTGGTTGGACTGTCCACGTTGAAACTGAGGTGAAGCCATGACGAGTCGATTGCATTTTGAGCTATTCATGAAGGAAATGCGGGTGCGTGCCGGAGTCGCCGAACCGAAGCAGCTTGTGCTGCACGGACTGCATCCGGACGAACTCGAGGATGTCGGCGCGGTGCGGCTGTCGCGCATCGAAGCCGCAATGAAGGAGGCGCGTGCCGCCCGGGTTGAAGAATAGGAGGGTGCTGGTGCTCGGACTGGGTGCAAGCGGATTTTCCATGGCGCGCTGGCTGGCCAGCCGCGGCGCCCGTGTTCGCGTGGCCGACAGTCGCGAAGAGCCGCCGTTTGCCAATCAGCTTCGCAGCGAGTTGCCTGGCGTCGAACTGCACACCGGCCCGTTTCGCGCAACGAGTTTCGCGGGAATTGACCAGATCGCCATCAGTCCCGGAGTGCCGCTTGCCGAGCCCAACGTGCAGGCATCGATGGCGCGCGGCGCGGAAGTGGTCGGCGACATCGAACTCTTCGCCCGCGTACGGAGCGAGTTTCCCAAGGCGCGGGTGATCGCTATCACCGGCTCCAACGGCAAGAGCACCGTCACGGAAATGGTCGGAGTCATGTGCAAGCAGGCGAAGATCCGCACGCTCGTCGCGGGCAACATCGGCCTGCCGATACTGGAGGCGCTGCACGAGGTGGAGATCGGCAAGAGGCGGCGTCCGGATATTTTCGTGCTCGAGCTGTCGAGCTTTCAGCTTGAGACAACCTCCAGCCTCAATGCGGAAGCGGCGGCTGTGCTGAATCTGAGCGAGGACCACCTGGACCGCTACACCGGAATGCCCGACTACGCGAAGGCCAAGGAGCGGGTTTTCATCGGCGACGGCGTGCAGGTCCTGAACCGCGAGGACCCGAAGGTCATCGAAATGCAGAAGGAAGGACGTAAAGCGTTCACCTTCGGAACGAGCGAGCCCTGGCACGAGAAAGACTTCGGCCTGCGTGATGTCGAAGGAGAGCTGTGGCTGGCGCAAGGCCGCGCCAACCTCATGCCGGTTTCGGCTCTGCAGGTCGCCGGCCTGCACAACGCGGTAAACGCACTGGCCGCGCTGGCATTGTGCCGCGCCCTCAATCTGCACTATGAACCGCTGCTGAGCGCCTTATACGAGTTCAAGGGATTGCCGCACCGGGTCCAGAAAATCGCCGAGATCAACGGCGTGTCGTTCTACGACGACTCGAAAGGCACCAACGTCGGAGCAACTGTCGCGGCGCTCAAAGGCATGGCGCAGAAAGTCGTGCTGATTGCAGGTGGTGATGGCAAGGGCCAGGATTTCTCGCCGCTCAGGAGCCCGGTGGCACAGAAAGCTCGGGCCGTGGTCCTGATTGGAAGGGACCGTGAGAACATCGCCGCCGTACTTGAGCAGACCGGTGTCGTGCTTGCACGCGCGAACGACATGCCGGACGCGGTTCGCACCGGAATGCAGCTGGCCCAGCCGGGCGACGCCGTGCTGTTGTCCCCGGCATGCGCCAGTTTTGACATGTTCCGCAATTATGAGCATCGCGCCCAGGTGTTCACGGATGCGGTCAGGTCGCTGGAGGCCGAAAAGTGAACGGCGCATATGGTGTTGTTGCGGATCGCCCGGCGCCGATGGCTGAGTTCGACTACGGTGTTGCAAGCGTCGCGGTCCTCCTGCTTGGCCTCGGTCTGGTCATGGTGTACTCCTCCTCGATCGCAATTGCGGAAGCGGGAAAATACACCGGCAATCAGCCCGCGTTTTTCCTCATCCGTCACGCGGTGTTCGTCTTCATCGGCGCAATGGCCGGCTTCATCTGCTTTCAGTTTCCGATGCGCCTGTGGGAACAGGCGGCACCTTACCTGTTCATGCTGGGTGTACTGCTGCTCGCTGTCGTGCTCATTCCAGGCATCGGCAAGGAAGTCAACGGCAGCCGCCGCTGGCTGTCGCTGGGCATGCTCAACCTGCAGCCCTCGGAGATGATGAAACTGCTGGCCGTTCTTTTCGCGGCGGACTACACGGTTCGCAAGGCCGCGCTGATGCACAGCTTCCGCAAAGGCTTCATGCCCATGCTGGTGGTCATGCTGCTGACGGGCGGCCTGCTGCTGCTCGAGCCGGACTTTGGCGCATTTGCGGTGATCACGGTCATCGCCATGGGCGTCCTGTTCCTGGGCGGCATGAACTGGAAGCTGTTCGCGACTCTGATCGTGCTCCTTCTGATCGGGTTCGTGCTGCTTATCTGGTCATCGCCCTACCGGTTGCAGAGAGTGACTGGTTTCATGGATCCCTGGGCGGATCCCTTTGGCAAGGGTTATCAGCTCTCGCACGCCTTGATTGCTTTCGGGCGCGGAGAGTGGTTCGGCGTCGGCCTGGGCGGCAGTGTGGAGAAGCTTTTCTACCTTCCCGAAGCCCATACCGATTTTCTTCTCGCAGTCATCGCCGAGGAACTGGGGTTCGTCGGAGTGCTCACGGTTATTGCACTGTTCGCCTGCTTGATCTGGCGCGCGTTCGTAATCGGCAACCAGGCCGTGAGGCTTGAGCGCTGCTTCTCCGCGCTTGTGGCGCAGGGTGTCGGCCTGTGGTTCGGCGCGCAGACCATCATCAACATGGGCGTGAATATGGGCCTGCTGCCGACCAAGGGCCTGACGCTGCCGCTACTGTCTTTCGGCGGGAGCGGCATTCTCGCCAACTGTTGCGCCCTGGCAATGCTGCTGCGGGTCGACTACGAGAACCGCCAGATGATGAAGGGCTATTCGTTATGAGTGCCCGCAGCATTCTCATCAAGGCGGGAGGAACGGGTGGCCATACTTTAAGTTCCGACGTAACGCGAGCGCAGCACGCATTAGTCTTCACTGAAGATGTGACCGTCGCCGTAACAGGAGTGGTGACGCCATGAGAACAATTCTGGTCATGGCTGGCGGCACCGGAGGTCACATCTTTCCCGCCCTTGCCGTTGCCGATTATTTGCGCGATCAAGGCTGGAAGGTGGTCTGGCTTGGTGCACGATCCGGCATGGAGGCAACGCTGGTGCCGCAGCATGGTTATGCGGTCGAGTGGATCCGTTTCTCCGGATTGCGCGGCAAAGGCCTGCTGCGAATGACCCTTCTACCCGTGAACCTGCTGATCGCGTTCTGGCAGAGCGCGCAAGCGATTTTCCGAGTGCGACCCGATATCGTGCTCGGCATGGGCGGCTACATCGCCTTCCCCGGCGGGATCATGGCAGCTTTTCTGCGCAGGCCGCTTGTCCTGCACGAACAGAATTCCATTGCCGGCCTCGCCAACAAGGCATTGTCGATGGTGGCAGACCGCATCCTCGCGGGCTTTCCCGGTGCATTGAAGAAATCCGAATGGACTGGCAATCCCGTGCGCAAGGAGATCGCGGCATTGTCCGCCCCCGAAGATCGCTTCCGCACACGCAGTGGCAATCTGCGCGTCCTCGTGATCGGCGGCAGCCTGGGTGCGCAAGTACTGAACGAAATGGTACCGAAGGCCCTCGCGCTGATGCCGGAAGAACGCCGCCCGGCAGTCACACACCAGGCCGGTGAAAAGCACATCGCGACGTTGGAGCAGAACTATCGCGCCAGCGGTATCGCGGCGACGACGCTGGCTTTCATCCGCGACATGGCTTCAGCCTATTCCAATGCCGACCTGGTCATCTGCCGCTCTGGAGCGCTTACCGTTGCAGAGCTCTCGGCTGCGGGCGTGGCCAGCGTGCTGGTGCCTTTCCCGCACGCGGTCGATGATCACCAGACCACGAATGCACGCTTCCTCTCCGACCAGGCGGCCGCCGTTCTGATTCCGCAAAGCGAACTCAGCCCGCGAAAGCTGGCCGATCTGTTGCTGGAGTTCACGCGCGAAAGCTTGCTGGACATGGCAAAGAGAGCCCGCTCGCTGGGCAAGCCGGATGCCACCCGCATCGTCGCCGAACACTGCATGGCGGCCGCGGCATGAAGCACAAGGTCAAACACGTGCATTTTGTAGGGATCGGGGGCGCCGGAATGAGCGGCATTGCCGAAGTCATGGTGAACCTCGGCTTCGAAGTCAGTGGCTCGGATATCGCGGAGAGCCCGGCGACCCTGCGCCTGAAGGCGCTGGGTGCAAAAGTGCATATCGGACACGACGAGGCCAACGTAAGCGGCGCCAATGCGGTGGTCGTGTCCACTGCGGTCAAGCAGGGGAATCCGGAAGTGTCGGCGGCGCGCGCGAAGCGCATTCCCGTGGTGCCGCGCGCCATCATGCTGGCCGAACTGATGCGCCTGAAGCAGGGCATCGCGGTTGCCGGAACGCATGGCAAGACCACGACGACCAGTCTGATCGCCAGCGTTCTCGCGGAAGCGGGAATGGATCCGACATTCGTCATCGGCGGGCGGCTAGAAGCCGCCGGCTCCCACGCCAAGCTGGGCCAGGGCGAATTCATCGTAGTCGAGGCCGACGAGTCCGACGCGTCCTTCCTCTATCTGCAACCCGTGCTGGCCGTGGTCACCAACATAGACGCCGACCATATGGAGACCTACGGCCACGATTTCGGCCGGCTGCGCCAGTCCTTCCATGAGTTCATCGAGCACCTCCCGTTCTACGGCATGGCAGTGCTATGTCTCGACGATGCCAATGTGAGGAGCCTGATGCCCATCGTCACCAAGCCGGTGACGACGTATGGGTTGATGGAAGGCGCGCAGATCCGCGCCGTGGATGTCGAGGCTGCGGCGGGCCGCATGCGGTTCCGGGTGACGCGAAGGATCGGCTACAACGGGCACGCCCAGGCAGCGCCGGACCTGAAGGTCACGCTCAATCTGCCGGGTGTTCACAACGTACAGAACGCTCTCGCGGCCGTGGCGGTGGGCATGGAAATCGGCGCTGCCGATGCCGCAATCGTGAAGGCACTGGCGGAATTCCGCGGCGTGGGCCGCCGCTTCCAGCGCTTTGGCGAAGTGCCGTCGTCCGATGGAAGTTTCACCCTGGTGGACGACTACGGGCATCACCCGGTCGAAATGGCGGCGACCATCGCTGCAGCCCGGGGCGCGTTTCCGGGCCGCCGCCTGGTGCTGGCTTTCCAGCCGCACCGCTATACGCGTACCCGGGATTGTTTCGAGGACTTCGTGAAAGTGCTGTCCTCGGTCGATGCATTGCTGCTGACGGAAGTCTATGCGGCCGGCGAAGCTCCGATTGTCGCCGCGGATGGGCGTGCGCTGGCCCGTGCGGTGCGCGTCGCCGGGAAGGTGGAGCCCATTTTCGTGGAACAGATCGGGGAACTGGCGGCGGCGATCACATCCGTCGCGAAATCTGGCGATGTCGTAATCACGATGGGGGCCGGTTCGATCGGCGGCGTGCCCGGAAAGCTGGCACAGGTTTGAGTCAACGCACATGAATATGGCAGAACTGGAAAACATCCGACAAGGCGGACTGCGGGGCAAGCTGATGCACGCGGAATCGATGCGCCGCCACGTCAGTTGGCGCGCAGGCGGTAGCGTTGATCGGGCTTATCTTCCGGCCGATCTCAACGACCTGGGCGATTTCCTGGGCACGCTGCCGGCGGAGGAGTCTGTCATGTTCGTCGGTCTGGGCAGCAACCTTCTGGTAAGGGATGGCGGTTTGCGAGGAACCGTGATCTTTACCCACAACGCGTTGAAGCGTTTCCATCTGGAAGAACACGCCGGCATGGCCGAGATTTATGCCGAGGCCGGCGTCGCCAATCCGAAGGTTTCCCGCATTGCGGCGATTCATCACTTGGAAGGTGGGGAATTTCTGTCCGGCATCCCGGGAACCGTCGGCGGCGCGCTTGCCATGAATGCCGGCTGCTATGGCGCGGAAACCTGGGACGTGGTCACCAGGGTACGCACCATTGATCGTGCCGGCCGACTGCAGATCCGCGAGCCGCGCGAGTTCGCAATCGGCTATCGCCACGTCCTTCCGCTGTCCGCTGCCGATGAGTTCTTCGTCGCCGCATGGTTCCGCTTCCGCAAGGGGGACGGCGAAGGCGCGCGTAAGACCATCAAGGACCTGCTGGCAAGGCGCATCGCCACCCAGCCGCTGGCCGAACCGAATGCCGGTTCGGTGTTCCGCAATCCTCCGGGGAATTTTGCAGCGCGGCTGATCGAGTCCTGCGACCTGAAGGGCAGGCGTATTGGCGGCGCAGAAGTCTCGATGAAGCATGCAAATTTCATCGTCAATGCCGGTGACGCGACCGCGCGCGACATCGAAGAGCTGATCGGCCTGGTGCGAGACACGGTGAAACAGAAGACCGGGGTCAAGCTGGAGCAGGAAGTGCGAATCGTGGGCGAGGAAAAGGCATGAGTGGGTGGCCCTTGGGAAAAGTTGAAGTTCTCCTCAACGGGCACGCCGGAGCGCGGAGCAGGGGCCCCATTCATGGGGATGCGACCGTGGAGGCGTGTGTCGGCCGCCCATGCGACGAAGCCAGTGAAGGCAACCAACGATGAATAACTTTGGAAAAGTTGCTGTGCTACTGGGCGGCCGCTCAGCGGAGCGGGAGATATCTCTTTTGAGCGGCAATGCGGTGCTCGGCGCCCTGCGCGAGCGCGGAGTGGATGCACACGCATTCGATCCAGCGGATCGAACGCTTTCCGATCTGAAGCGCGAAGGTTTCCAGCGCGCCTTCATTGCCCTTCATGGCCGCTTTGGAGAAGACGGCACGGTGCAAGGCGCGCTCGAGTTGCTTGGCATTCCCTATACCGGCAGCGGCGTGATGGCGAG
>CAYODB010000206.1:0-6846 GCA_964402495.1 uncultured Bordetella sp. | reverse complement strand
GGCGCAAAGTGCCGCAGCCTGCATCATCAGCCCGGCCCTGGTCGGCAATTGCAGGGACAGCCAGGCGATCAGCGCCGGCATCACGCTCCAGCCATATTGCAACCAGGCTTGAATGCCGCGCGCATCGCGGCGCACGGCATAGCCCCACTGCAGAGCACCCACGAAGGCCAAGATGATCGCGGCGTACTCAGTGAGCGCGGTCAGCAAGAACGTGCGGTGCGCGCCGGAATCAAACGCGGCCAACAAAGCCAGCGCCACGAACGGCAGCAGCCCTGCCCCGCCGAGAACCAGCGCGGGCAGCGGCGCCGTGCGCGAGCCATGGCGGCGACGCCATGGCTCGCGGCACGGCCAGGCCCTCGGCGATGGCAACCCGAAGCAAGGCGTCTTCCAGCAGTGCGCGTGCTTGCGCGGCGGTCCGATTGAGGTCGCGATGCAGGGCGGCATCTTCGGGACCGCGGTTTGCGCAGTCGGCGCTGTAACGCTCGAAGCTGCCCAGGCTGAGGACCAACTCGGCCAGGTGGCGAGGGCATTCGCAATAGACCGTGGTCGATGCCTCGGCGAGTTTGGCCAGTGTCTGATCGTCGAAGCGGCGCGCAGGCGGGTCTGCGCTGAGCACGGCCGGTGCCGTTGACATGGTCGGCAATTGTGGGTGTCGCACAAGGGCCTGGCACAGTGACTCGATGGCGGCGGCATCCGCGGGCGCGTGTACGACCTCGTGACCGGCCGCACGCAGGCGCCGGATCTGGGCGCTCGGCGCAAAACGATACAGCACAACTACTATTTTCGCGCTGCAGGCTTCCTTGATGGCGTCGATGGTGGCGCTGGATGAGTCATCCAGAATCGCAAGCTCGATCACCGCGACGTCGGCTTTCACATTGCGCAGAATGGCTGCCGCTTCCGTGATGCCCGGGCAGCGCGCGACGATTCTCGACATGGAGTCCGCTTGCGCCACGTCGAACTGGCGGGCCGATATCATTGGACCAACCAGAGCAATGCTCACTTCCTGGCGGGTATCAGCGGCCGGCGCTGCGCCGAGCGTTCTTGCCATGGCGCGCGCCGCGTTCAGCGCGTCGGTTGTCAGCGACGCGACGACGCCAATCGGATGCCCGGCATCCACCAGTTCCTTGATCAGCGCGAGGCGCTGGATTTGCGTCGCGGAATAAAGCCGTTGGCCGCGCGGACTCAGACGCGGGCCCACGACGCCGTAACGACGTTCCCAGACGCGCAGCGTCTCGACCGGAATGCCGGCAAGCCGCGCCGCGATTCCGCTCCGGTAAGTGCCCACATTCGCGGTTTGTTCCGCGCTCTTTGTTTTCATGTCCTTTGTTTTCATGTCACGCCTTTGTGCTCGCTGCCGACTATTGTATTCAAAAGAATGACCCGCTATTGTCACGCAACGTGAAGCCTTATAACGGTTCATAGTATAGACAATAGCACCCGACTCGGGGTAGTTTAAATGCTTAAAGCAGTTCAATACGTGTTCACAGGAGGTCACTTGGTTATCTACAAAGTGCCGGTCACGATTACCGGAGAGGCCATCGTTAAATTCCCCGAAGGCAAGGCAGTCGGCGATTACATGGGCGGCCTGCCGCGCGACGCCGAATTCGAAGTGCGCAATCAAACCCCCTTCATGTGTGGAGCGCGCATGGAGAACGTCAAGATCGACTTGACCGGCACTGCACGGCTGGTCGACTCAGCGCCCGATTTCATTCCGGAAAGCTAAATTCACACAACGACGAAAGGACACACCGTGACTACACGCAGACAATTCATCCTGACCACATTGCCGGCCGCCGCACTCGTGATCGGCACAGGGCGCCAACTGTCCGCGGCCGAGCCCGCGCGACTGCAGGAAAGCGAGGCGATCGCCGTGTCGCTCGGCTACAAGCATGACGCGACGAAGGTAGACGCCAAGAAATTCCCGACTTACGCCGCAGGGCACAACTGCGCGAACTGCCAGTTCTTGAAGGGCGGCAAGGCTCCATGGGGCGCGTGCGCGCCCGTGGGCGGCAAGCTTGTGAACGCGAAGGGCTGGTGCAGTGCCTGGGTAAAGCGCGCGTGACATCGATTCCGGTCAGCTTGCTGCTCATTGCGGCGATGACCGGGATCATGCTGTTTTTCACGATCGCAATCGCGCCAACGGTGTTCAAGGTCCTGCCGCAGCAATGGGCGAGCACCTACATCCGCGCGTTTTTCCCCAAATACTATGCGGTGCTCGGCCTGATCTCGATACTGGCTGCCTGGCTCGCGAGTGATGCACGCACGAGCCTGGTCAGCGCGATCTGCGCTTTGCTTTTCTTCATCTGCTTGTGGGGTCTTACACCGTTCATCAACCGCGCTCGAGACCATTGGGAGAAGAAGACCTTCAGGACGCTGCACGCGTTGAGCGTGGTAATCAATTTCGCACAGCTCGCGGCATTCCTGTGGGTCTTGAGCTAGCGGCGTCCATGGAATCCTTTAGCCAAGGTGCCCTCGCCATTGTGATCGGCGCGTCCGGCGGGATCGGCGGCGCGCTGATGCACGAGCTGGCGCGCGACGCGTCGTTTGCCACTGCCATCGGCCTGGGCCGGCGCAGCGATCCCGCACTCGAACTCACCGACGAAGCCAGTATTGCTGCCTGTGCACAGCATGTAGGCGGCATGGGCATTGTCCGCCTGATCGTTGACGCCACCGGCTTGCTGCACAGCGCGACCGTGCAACCAGAGAAAAGCTGGCGGCAACTCGACCCTGCGCAGATGACCCAGGCATTTGCCGTCAATGCCATCGGACCGGCCCTGCTGATGAAGCATTTCCTGCCCCTGTTGCCCGACAAAGGCAAAGCGGTCTTTGCCACCATTTCGGCAAGGATCGGCAGCATTGGCGACAATCGCCTCGGCGGTTGGTACAGCTATCGCGCGTCCAAAGCGGCGCTGAACCAGTTCGTGCGCACCGCCGCAGTGGAGCTTAAGCGTCGCAAGCCCGAGGCGATCTGCGTGGCCTTGCATCCGGGTACCGTACACACGCGCTTGTCCGAGCCGTTCGCCAAGAGCGGACTCGATGCCCGGTCGCCGCAGTTCGCAGCCCACCGCCTGCTCGGGGTCATCGACCGGCTCGTGCCAGCGCATTCCGGTGGATTCGTCGATCAGCGTGCCGAACCGGTGCCCTGGTGAACGCGGATCCGGGCTCGCCGCCGCGTTACCGTAAAGGCAACCTCCCGCACAAGGTGTGCCTGGCATGCGGGCGGGTGTTCGCCTGGCGCAAGAAATGGAGCAGGTCATGGGACGAGGTCAAGACCTGCTCGAATCGATGCAAGGCGCTTTGGCGAAAGCGTAACAACTCAGGACCGTCCTGCGCTTTGTCCTCGGCGACCAGCTTACGCGCTCGCTGTTGATCGATACGGGTCGGACCACCGCAACGCTTTGATCCGCAGATACAAGCCCGTAATATAGGCCCGGTTCAAGCGCTTAGACGCGTCTTTTCGGTAGCAAAAAGCACGCATTAAGGAGTTAAAGGGATGCGACGTGCCAATCGCCGTATCCTTAGACGGGTCAATTCGATGAACGACGCCGCATCGATGGAACTGCAACGCAAGCAGGACGCGCGTTTGAGACGATTCCTGCTCGCCCTGCCGGTTTATTGCGCCATGGCGCTGCTGTTGTTTTTGTCCAGCAAAAACGGCTTGATCGTCGCAACTGCCGCCGTGCATGGCATAGCCGCAATGGCAGTGGTCAACATCCTGCTGTTCCTGGCCCTGCGCTCCGGGCTGAACCTGCGCGCGAACGATCCGAGCTTGACCTGGTTGCAGATGTTTTGCGCCAGCGCGATCCTGCTGTACGTGTTCTACCATTTCGACCGCGAGCGTAACTTCGCGCTGATGATGTGCCTCGTGGTATTCCTGTTTGGCGCCTTCCGCTTCAACATACGCCAGTACCTGTTCGTCACCATGCAGTTCCTCGCCGGCCTGGCGCTGGTCATTTACCTGCTGATCCGGTTCAAGCCAACGACGGCCGACTTCAACCTGCTGGCCCTGCAATGGATCGCGTTTGCGCTCGTGCTTCCGTTTTTCGCATTTATTGGCGGCAACCTGACCGAGATGCGGCAACGGCTGCGACGCAGCAACGAGGAACTGAACACCGCGCTGGCCGATGTGCGCGACGCGGCGTGGGCCCAGCGTGAAAGTGAAGCGCGCTTCCGCAATACTTTCGACTTCGCGGCGATCGGCATGGCCATCGTTTCGCTCGATGGAAAGTGGCTCCAGGTCAACAAGGCTTTGTGCAGCCTGCTCGGTTACACGGATGCGGAACTGAAGGCGATGACATTCCAGAACATCACGCATCCGAACGACCTGGAAGCCGATCTGGAACAGGTGCAACGCATTCTGCGCGGCGACCTCAGGGAATACCAGATGGAGAAGCGCTACTTCCGCAAGGATGGATGCGAGGTCTGGGCCTTGCTCAACGTGTCGCTGGTGCGCGATCCTGATGGCAAGCCGTTGCAATTTATTTCGCAGATCCATGACATCACAGCGCGCAAGGCGGCGGAGAACGCGCTGCTGGATTCCGAAGCGCGCTTCCGTGCCACTTTCGATCATGCCTCGATAGGCATCATGCACAGCTCGCTCGATCGGCGCATCCTGACAGTGAACCGAAAATTCTGCGAGATGGTGGGCTACAGCGCCGAAGAATTGCAGCAAGGATCGGTGCGGCGCATTCACCACCCCGAGGATTCCGATGCGGATCAGCCCCTGGAAAAACAGCTGCTGGCGGGAGAGATCGACTACTTTACATTCGAGAAACGCTATATCCGCAAAGACGCCAGCGTATTTTGGGCTAATCGGGCGGTGTCTCTGGTGCGGGACCCAAACCGCAATCCGTTATATTTCATCCGCGTAATCGAGGACATTTCCGCGCGCAAGGAAGCCGAGGAGAAACTGCTTTACCTGGCCAATTTTGACAGTCTGACCAATTTACCGAACCGCGCCATGTTCCACGACCGTCTGACGCAAGCGCTAGCCCTGGCGCGCCGGCGCAGGGAAAACCTGGCCGTCATGTTCCTCGACATCGACAAGCTCAAGGAAATTAACGACTCGCTCGGACACGCCGCAGGCGATCTGTTGCTCAAGCAGGTCGCCATGCGGCTGGCGAGCGCGGTACGGGCCAGCGATACCATCGGACGCTTGAGCGGTGACGAATTTGCCTTCGTGCTGGCGGGCCTGCGCGGAACGGAGGACGCTTCGCTGGTCGGGCGCAAAGTCATCGAAACGTTCGGCACTCCGTTCAACCTCGAAGGTCACGAACGCGTGGTGACCGCCAGCATCGGTATCGGTATGTACCCCCAGCATGGCGACGATGAAGCAGCGCTCATCAAGTCCGCCGATGCCGCGATGTACATTGCCAAGCAGAGCGGGCGTAACCAGTATCATCTGAGCACCGGACGTCGGTAATTTACCCGCCCCGTCAGGGAACGTCGGCGGGAGCAATGACACGGAATGCACAGAACAGGATCTGACCCTAAGCTTGGTGTGACCGCAGATATCTGCGATCAGGTCTTGTCTTCCAGCCCGGAAGGCGCCAGACGCGCCAGCGCCCGGTCGAGCAAGGACACCGCCCCGCCGGCAATTTCTTTCCGGTCCTTGCGCGCCATCGCGGCGCGGACGATGGCGCCGCCGAGAAAACGCAATGGCTCGGGCGGGAATCGCCGTGCGCCGCGATTGACCAGGCCGTTCTGCGCCCAGCGGTCGCGTTTGTCGAGCGCCAGACTCGCAAGAATCCGGCCGCCGACACGGCTCGGGTTGACGCCGTTGCCGCTCCAGCCGATGCCATAGCAAACATGCGGCGCGCCGGGCAAGGTGCCGAGCAGCGGCAGGCTGTCGTACGTGCGGTCGATCGGCCCCGACCAACTGCGCTCGACCGGCACGTCGGCCAGCATCGGATAGACCCTGCGGAAATCTGCGGCGGCTTCCGCGATGCCGACCGGATCGTTGAATGCCGTCGCGCCCGGCTCGCCGGTGAAGTACAGCCGTCCGCCGCCCTTGCCGAACACGATGCGCCCGTCGCGGGTGGTCCGGTAGTAATCCACCGTGGCCTGCGAGTCGGTGATGCTCTCGCCGCCGGTCCAGCCGATTTCGGCAAGGCGCCCGGGAATCGGCGGCGTGGCGACGATGGCACTGCCGACGCAGACGAAGCGCCGCTTCAGCTCCGGCACCGCGGCACCCCAGGCGTTGGTGGCGATCACCACGCGGTCTGCGGTGACCGTTCCGGAATGCGTGACCAGCTTCGCCGGCGTCGAGCGGACCAGGGTTTCGACGCGGGAATGCTCGTAGACCGCAATGCCCGCTTCGGCGACGATCCGCGCCAGGCCGCGGCCGAGCTTGCCGGGATGGACGGTTCCGTTGACCGGTTCGCAGATGCCGGCGAGGTGGGCGGCGGAGCCAGTCCTGCGCGCGATGTCGTCCGGGCTGAGTGCCCGGAACACTTCGCCGCGGCCGAGGCACTGCGCGGTTTCCACCACGCTGTCCCAGGCGCCGAGATGCGCGGCGGCGGTCGCGGTCCACAGCCAGCCCGACTGCCGGTATTCCGCGTCGATGCCGTGCCTGTCGAGAAACGGGCCGAGTGCGGCCACCGACCGCGTGGTTTCGTCCGCCAGCCACAGCGCATCGTCAACACCGCAGATGCCGACCAGGCTGGCGATCTTCGGCCACCAGGACATCACGAAGCCGCCGTTCAGGCCGGAAGCCCCGCCGCCGCAGCGGCCCGCTTCCAGCACCGCGACACGCAGCCTCGGTTCCAGTTCCTTCAGCGCGAGCGCCGTCCACAGTCCAACGAAGCCGCCGCCGATGATCGCGACGTCTGCGCTGATGTCGCGATC
>CAYODB010000205.1:4248-6886 GCA_964402495.1 uncultured Bordetella sp. | reverse complement strand
AGATGAAGCAGCAGCGCGGCTCGCTGGCGGAGGACAAGGCGGGTGCGGACAACTTCCGGGTCAAGCGCTACATCGCCAAGTACACCATCAATCCGGCTATCACCCATGGCATGGCGCACGAAGTCGGTTCGGTCGAAGTGGGCAAGCTTGCCGACCTGGTGCTATGGAAGCCGGCGTTCTTCGGCGTTAAACCCTCCATGATCCTGAAGAGCGGCGTCATCGCGGCCGCGGCGATGGGGGACCCCAATGCCTCGATTCCGACACCGCAGCCCGTACACTATCGGATGATGTTCGGCGCATTCGGTGGATCGTTGACGCAATCGTCCGTGACCTTCGTCTCCAAGGCCGCACTCGAAAGCGACGTCGGCCGCAAGCTCGGCCTGGCCAAGCCGCTGGTGGCGATCTCGGGAACGCGAAAGCTGAAGAAGTCCGACCTGCCGCTCAACGGGTATACACCGCAGATCGAAGTCGATCCCGAGACCTATGAAGTCCGCGCCGATGGCCAACTGCTCACCTGCGAGCCGGCCAGGGTCCTGCCGATGGCGCAGCGCTATTTCCTGTTCTGACCGAGGCCATGCTGACCATCCAGAGCCGTACCGAATCGCGCGAACGCTTCGACGTCGAATTGCTGCTCCCGTTCGAGCTGCGGCAGAAAAGCAGACTGCGCACGCAGAGCACAACCGGAGAGGAAGTCGGATTATTCCTGCCGCGGGGAGAGATCCTGCGCAACGGCGACTTCCTGCAGGCCGAGGATGGGCGCTGCGTGAAGGTAACCGCCAAGCCTGAACGGGTCCTGCAGATCGACGGTTCCGACGCATTGCAACTGACCCGCATCGCCTATCACCTCGGCAACCGCCACGTGCCGTTGCAGGTCGGGCAGGGCTGGCTGCGCATCGCCAACGACTACGTATTGCGGCAAATGGTCGAAGGTTTGGGGGGCGTGGTGGTGGCGATCGAAGCGCCCTTCGAACCCGAAGCCGGCGCCTATGGCAGCGGCCATGGCCATCAGGGTGAAGCGCCCGCGTATCCCGCCATCATCCACCAGTACACTTCGAAGGCGTCCTCGTGATCGAGACAGGAATGCCGGGCGCGGGGCTGGCGCAGCTTTTGCGACTGGCCAGCCCGATGCTTCCCGTCGGCGCTTACAGTTATTCGCAGGGTCTGGAGTGGGCGGTCGAGGAAGGCGCTGTGCGGGACGAGCAGACGGCTTTGCGCTGGATCGGCGATGCACTGGCATTCAACATCGGCAGCCTGGAAGCACCCGTCTGGCGGCGCCTGTACCAGGCCTGGAGCGCAGGCGATGCTGAATCTGCAGGACGCTGGAACGAACGTTTCCTGGCCGTGCGCGAAACCGCGGAACTCCGGTCGGAAACCGTGCAAATGGGCGAGGCCCTGAAACTGGTGCTGAAAGCGACCGGCGAGATCGATTCGGGCCCCCTTGATCGCATCGAGCAACTGGCGTTCCCGACCGCGTTCAGCTTTGCCGCGCATGGATTGGGTATACCGATGCAGGAAGGCCTGATCGGCTACCTGTGGGCCTGGGGCGAGAACCAGGTTTCCGCCGCCATGAAACTGGTGCCGCTGGGCCAATCCTCCGGCCAGCGCATCCTCGCAAAGCTGATCGGGCTGTTGCCTGGCATAGTCGCGACTGCTCTCGAGCGCGACGACGATGCGCTGAGTAATTTCGCGCCAGGTCTGGCCATCGCCAGCAGCCGGCATGAAACCCAGTACACGCGGCTGTTTCGTTCTTGAACTTACACCTCAACGCAGAGGCGCAGAGAACGCAAAGAACGCAGAGGAAAATCAAAACGGCGGAAGGGACGTCATGTTCACGATCGGCGGACGTGAATGCAGTTCATCGTCAAATCCGTTTTCTCTTGTTTTTCTCCACGTCCTCTGCGCCTCTGCGTTGATAGATTTAAATGGAGGCAACATAATGACAACACAACCATTGAGAGTGGGAATTGGCGGGCCGGTGGGTTCGGGCAAGACGGCCCTGACCTTGGCACTGTGCAAGGCGATGCGCGACAAGTACGAAATCGCGGCCGTGACCAACGATATCTACACCCAGGAAGACGCGCAGTTCCTGGTTCGTAACGAGGCCCTGCCGCCGGAGCGCATCATCGGCGTCGAAACCGGCGGCTGCCCGCATACGGCGATTCGGGAAGACGCTTCCATCAACCTCGAGGCCGTCAACCGGCTGGCGCGGACGTTCGGGAACCTGGACGTGGTGTTCGTCGAAAGCGGCGGGGATAATCTGGCGGCGACCTTCAGTCCCGAGTTGTCCGACCTGACGCTCTACGTGATCGATGTGGCGGCGGGCGACAAGATTCCACGCAAGGGTGGACCGGGGATCATGAAATCCGACCTGCTGATCATTAACAAGATCGACCTGGCGCCCTACGTGGGAGCCTCGCTGGAAGTCATGGACCGCGATACGCGGAAGATGCGCGGCGAGCGCCCATTCCAGTTCAGCAACCTGAAAACGGGGCAGGGGCTGGAAGAGATCGTCCGTTTCATTGAAACGCAGGGAATGCTCAAGCCGAAAAGCGCCGCGCCGATCAAGAACGCCGATTAAGAGCCAGGCTGCCTGAGCATCACAGGAACGCCCCATCCCGATCGACCGATAACGCCTTCC
>CAYODB010000205.1:0-4148 GCA_964402495.1 uncultured Bordetella sp. | reverse complement strand
ATATTTTAATCGCGCCACGATGAGGAGGCGTGGACTTGTGGCGTTGCCTTAACAAATTGTTTCCAACTGCTTTCCCGCCGAACGTGGACGCTGTGCCCGGCCCGCTTGTAAACTTCCCCGGCCGCATGCAAATCGCTTCCTGAAAGAAGTTCCTGACTGTCTTATCCCTCGTTCTGTCGTTTGTCCACATCGTGCATGCGGAGGTACCGGCCGACCAGGCTGAGCGTGCGAAGCTGTTGCGCGAGCTTCTGGAAGATGCCGCCGGCCACCCCGAGGCCGGTACCAAGGCGGACTTGCAATAGCGTTTGAACGGCTAGCGCCGTCCCACAAAATAAACAAGGAGTAATCAACCATGAAACCGGCTATCCAACCTTACATGCGCGCGTTGTTGACGGGTCTCGCGGCAGCCGTATTATCCGTTCCGGCCTCTGCCCAGGATGCCGCATCGCTGATCGACAGGGCGATGACAGGCGGCCACCGGGCCGAGGCGAACAAGGCACGGGACAAGTACCGCCATCCCAAGGAAACCCTGCTGTTTTTCGGCCTCGATCCCGCCATGACGGTTGTGGAAATCACGCCTGGCCGCGGCTGGTACACGGAGATCCTGGCCCCGGTGCTGAAGGATAAGGGGGAGTACTACGCCGCCGTTGGCGCGATAACGGAAAAATCCCCTGACTTTGCGAAGCAGAACGACAGCTACTACCGGGGGATGCTGGCGGCAGCGCCCAACCTCTATGGCAAGACGCAGATCTCGGTCATGACGCCGCCGGACATACAGGTGGCGCCGGCTGGTTCGGCGGACCTCGTCCTGACATTCCGAAATGTGCACAACTGGGCCAAGGCGGGTACCGCCGATGCCATGTTTAAAGCCTTCTTCGCCGCGCTCAAACCCGGCGGGGCCCTGGGCCTGGTCGAGCATCGGGCCAAGCCTGGTACGCCTTTCCAGCAACAGATCGATTCCGGTTACATGACGGAGGCTTACGTCATCGAGGCGGCGCAAAAGGCAGGGTTCAGGGTGGACAACAAATCCGAGATCAACGCCAATCCCAGGGACACCAAGGACTACCCTGGCGGTGTCTGGACGCTGCCGCCCAACCTGCGCAACGTAGCGGAAGCCGACAAGCCGAAATTTCTCGCCATCGGAGAGTCCGACCGCATGACTTTGAAATTCGTCAAGCCCTGAGCATGAACGATCCACTGCAGGCAGGAACCCAGGCCGATGTCGCCGCTGCGGCACTGGAGTCGAAGGTCATCGCCTGGCGCCGGGATTTTCATGAGCACCCGGAGCTTTCCAATCGCGAAACCCGCACTTCGAAGCGTGTGGCCGAGCACCTGGCCGCCCTCGGACTGACGGTACAGACCGGCGTCGCGCATACCGGTGTGGTTGCCCTGCTCGACAGCGGCCGGCCAGGGCCGGTCATTGCGCTGCGCGCAGATATGGATGCACTGCCGGTGCCGGAGGAAGTGGACCTGCCGTTCGCTTCGAAAGCGCGCGCCACCTATAACGGCCAGGATGTCGGCGTGATGCACGCCTGCGGCCACGACTGTCATGTGGCGATCCTGATGGGTGTGGCCGAACTGCTCGCCGGAATGAAAGGGCAATTGTCGGGGCGCATCAAATTCATTTTCCAGCCAGCCGAGGAAGGGCCGCCGGCAGGCGAAGAGGGCGGCGCGGCGCTGATGATCAAGCAGGGCGTACTCGAGAATCCCAAGCCGGAAGTGATCTTCGGCCTGCATGTATTCGCCGGCGTGGAGGCGGGCACGATCGCCTACCGGCCGGGACCCGCGATGGCGAGTTCCGACCGCATCAAAATCACGGTAAACGGCCGCCAGACCCATGGCGCCCTGCCGTGGCGCGGCGTCGATCCGATCGTGATTTCCTCGCAGATCGTGCTTGGCCTGCAGACCATCATCAGCCGCCAGGTGGATGTCTCGCTCGAGCCGGCGGTGATCAGCATCGGCGCCATCAAGGGCGGCGTGCGCGACAACATCATCCCGGACACGGTGGAAATGCTCGGCACGGTGCGCACCTTCAACGAAGACATGCGCAAGGACATCCACGCGCGCATCCGCAACACCGTGGAGATGATCGCGCGCAGCGCCGGCGCCACGGCCCATGTGCATTTCGACAATGCCTATCCGGTCACCGTCAACGACGAGCCCCTCACCGAACGCATGGTCCCGACCCTGAAGCGGGTGGCCGGCGAGGACAAGGTTTTCGTCGGCCAGAAAATCACCGGCTACGAGGACTTTTCCTATTACCAGCAGAAAATCCCTGGGTTTTTCTATTTCGTCGGCATCACGCCGCCTGGCACCGACCGCAAACAGTGCGCGCCCAACCATTCGCCGCGGTTTTACGTGGACGAATCGGCACTGGTGCTCGGTGTCCGCTCGTTGACCCACCTGACGCTCGACTACATGGCGGCACGGGCGGCCGCGGGTTAAACTTCGGACCGTAAAAACCATCCGGAGGATGAAATGAAAGGCATTCGCGGAATCGCGGCTTCCCTGCTGTTTTTTGGGGCGGTCATGGCGCCGTCCCCGCTGCTTCATGCCGATGGCGAGGGCGACGGTTTCATACGCATCCAGCCCGAGGAAATCCAGTGGAAGGAAGCACCGGGCTATAACGGCGTGAAAATGGCGGTCATCGCTGGGGATCCTTCCAAACCGGGTGTCTACGTGGTGCGCGTGAAATTCCCGCCCGGCCTCATGTCGCGCCCGCATTTTCATCCCGACGACCGCTACGCCATCGTAATCCAGGGAACCTGGTGGACCGGCACCGGCGACACGTTCGATCCGGATACGACCGTGCCGGTGAAGGCTGGCGGATTCATGAAGCATCCCGCAGGCGGCCATCACTACGACGGCGCGAAGGAGGAAGAGGTCATCCTGCAACTGATCGGTTACGGCCCCGGCGGAACGACCATGATCCATCCCGAGGACGGACATACCGGTCCGTCGAGATAGACGTCCGAGAATCTACCGGGAGCGGCAGAGCTGTCTGCCGCTCTTGTTTTTCCCGCAACAAGAAGAACGACAAGAGGCCCATCCGTGCTTTCCGACATTGAAATTGCCCAACGGGCCAGCCTGAAACGCATCGTCCCCCTCGCCAAAGAACGCCTGGGCATAGACGAAGAACACCTCGAACCTTACGGCCATTTCAAGGCCAAGCTGTCTCTGGATTACCTGGACAGCCTCAAAGACCGTCCCGACGGCAAACTGATCCTGGTCACGGCGATCAGCCCGACGCCGGCGGGCGAAGGCAAGACCACCACAACCGTGGGCCTGGGCGATGCGCTCAACCGCATCGGCAAGAAGGCGCTGATCTGCCTGCGCGAACCCAGCCTTGGTCCGGTATTCGGCATGAAGGGCGGTGCGGCCGGCGGCGGCCACGCGCAAGTCGTGCCGATGGAAGACATCAACCTGCATTTCACCGGCGACTTCAACGCCATCCAGCTCGCCAATAATCTGCTGGCGGCGATGCTGGACAACCATATCCATCACGGCAACGAACTCGGCATCGACGTGCGCCGGGTGACGTGGAAACGCGTGCTGGACATGAACGACCGGGCACTGCGCGACATCGTCGTGTCGCTGGGCGGACCCGGTAACGGCTATCCGCGCCAGGATGGGTTCGACATCGTGGTGGCCTCGGAAGTGATGGCGATCTTCTGCCTGGCGCGGTCGCTTGCCGACCTCAAGGAACGGCTTGGCAACATCGTGGTCGCCTATACGCGCGACCAGAAACCGGTGCGGGCGCGCGACCTGCAGGTACATGGCGCCATGACGGTATTGCTGAAGGATGCGCTGAAGCCGAACCTGGTGCAGACCCTGGAGAACAATCCGGCAATCCTTCACGGCGGTCCGTTCGCCAACATCGCCCACGGCTGCAATTCCGTGATCGCCACCCGCGCCGGACTCAAGCTTGCCGACTACGTGGTGACCGAGGCCGGCTTCGGTGCTGACCTCGGCGCCGAAAAATTCGTCGACATCAAATGCCGCAAGTCGGGCTTACGGCCGGATGCGTGCGTAATCGTCGCGACCATTCGCGCGTTGAAGTATCACGGCGGCGTCGACCTGAAAGAACTCAACAAGGAGAACCTTCCCGCGCTGGAGAAGGGCATCGCCAATCTGGCCCGCCACGTCGA
>CAYODB010000204.1:0-6895 GCA_964402495.1 uncultured Bordetella sp. | reverse complement strand
GTATTGCACCGACGACGGTGATCACAGCGTGCGCAAGTGCACGCTCGACGGCAAAGTGCTGCTGACGATCGGCATCCCCGGCAAGCCGGCGCCGTACATGAGCGGCGAGCCCTTCCATCGCTGCACGCACACCGCCCTCTCCCCGCGCGGTGACATCTACGTCTCCGATGGCTACGGCAATTCGCGCATCCACAAGTATTCGCCGGACGGCAAGCTCCTCAAGTCCTGGGGCGAAGCCGGCACCGGCCCCGGCGAGTTCAACATTCCGCATAACCTCTGTTGCGATCCGGACGGCTGGATTTACGTCGCCGACCGCGAGAACCACCGGGTGCAGGTGTTCGATGGCGAGGGCAACTACGAAACCGAATGGCACAACCTGCACCGGCCCTGCGGCATGTTCATGGAATCGAAGCGCAAACCCTTGTGTTACATCGGCGAGATCGGACCGACCATGCCGGTTAACCGCGAGGTCCCCAATCTGGGGCCGCGCATCAGCATCGTCGATCACGAAGGCAAGCTGCTGTCACGATTCGGGGCTGCGCATGCCGGCCATGACCGCCCCGATCAGTTCGTCGCTCCCCACGGAATAGCTGTCGATTCGCATGGCGACATCTATGTCGGTGAAGTCTCCTACACCGCCTGGCCGCAGATCTATCCGGGGAAGGAGATACCGAAAGGGCTCAATACGCTAAGGAAGCTGGTACGGTTACCGTGAGTTGGGCGCCGATCGCTGCGAAATGACCAGCCGGCCGAATGCCCGCATGTCCGCCAAGCACCCGGCATGATGTTCAAGCGTCGAATTTCGCGTAGACAACCGGCATGAGGATTCCGAGAAGGATCACGGTCAGCGCGGCGCTCAACCAGGCCACCGCAAGCAATGCCAGAGGAACAAACAGGAACATCACGGCAAAGAGCCAGGGCACTGGCGGAACCGGGCCCATGTACAGACCGACTTTTCTCGAGAGCGACGCAGCCGCGACGGCATGCTGCGGGCGGTGGCGATGCCCGAGCTCCCGCGCCAGGGCGCGGCCCTCGATCCAGGATAAAAAAACGAAAGCCATAACGAAAAAGCTTCCGGCGAGCGCGACCGGTAGCAGCAGGATGCCAAGCAGGGCAAGCAAAGAATGGCGGTCGGCGAGGAACACGACCACCCCCACGGCGCAGGCGATGCTGATGAAAACGATCACGAGGGCCGCGGCAAGCACCGGTCCCTGCCGTTCCTGAACGTACAGCCGGATGCCGTCGACTTCGCGGAATCGCCGCACGAGCTCTTGTGCATCCTTCAGCGTTTGCAGGGGAAGAAAACGCACGATCCAGCGCCGCAAAGGGCCTTCTCGAAGCGTAGTCGCCATGGCGTGGAATATTCCCGGAAGAGTCGATCCACTATACGAGACTTCAGTCCGGATTGCCTCCCGGATTCTGTCGCTTCCGTGCGACAGAATCGGCCGTCTCATGGCCGGCAGAAAGGGGCGTTGACGCAGAGGTAAGAAGAGAGGCAGCCAGGCAACACTTCGGGACTAGAGAGGACCGACGGGGCAATGCCGGGATTCGTCATCCGTCAGTTACAACGCAGGCCCGCTTGTTACCGCGTCCTGGTTTCCTCTGCGCCCTTTCGTGCTCCTCTCGGCGTCCTAAAAGGGTACTCCGACGTGTCCTACGGCACGTAGGGTATCTGCGTAAACGCTTTTATCATTGCGATAGCAACAGCCATTCTGCGATAGCATTGGGAAATTCTGGTCTCCCCGCACCCCATGGCCACCCTTGTGAACTCCCGCCTTGCCTCTTTTTCCCTGATCTGCGTTTCCCTTTTAAGTGGCTGTCAGTCGTTGCAGGACATCGCGGGCATGGCGCCGAAGCCGACCGCCGAGGTCGTCGGCAGCAGCATCCGCGGGCTGTCGCTGCAGAACGCGCTGTTGCTGTTCGATGTCGAGGTTGCGAATCCGTACGGTGATGCGCTGCCACTTGCCGACCTTTCCTACACGCTCGGCAGCAACGGCAAAAAAATTCTCGAAGGCAGCATCCAGCCGACCGGTTCGATACCGGCCCGCGGCAAGCAGATCATCCAGCTCCCGGTCACCGTCGGCTTTGCGCCGCTCATGGCAGCGCTGAAGGGCGTGAAGGCGGGCACGGTGTTGCCCTATACGGCGGACTTCCGGATCAGCGTCGATGCGCCGGTCCTGGGCCGGATCGAAGTCCCGTTTTCGAAAAGCGGCGAGCTGCCGATCCCGGCGGTGCCGGAAGTGGAGATGTCGAGCTTCGAGATCGGCCGGCTCGGACTCGACCAGACCAGCGGAACGGTCAAGCTGCGCGTGCGGAACACCAACCAGTTTCCGCTCGACCTGAAGAGGCTGGGCATGAGCTTCGCGCTAGGCGGCCAGGAAGTCGGCAGCAGCCGGCTGTCGGATGCGGCCAGCCTGCAGCCGGGAGAGTCCGCAACGCTGTCCGTGCCGCTCTCCTTCTCGCCACGCACGGCCGGCGCCAGCCTGTTCAACCTGCTGCGCGGCAAACAGATCGCCTACCAGGTTTCCGGCTCAATCGAAGCCAACACGCGTTTCGGCCCGATTTCGATTCCGTACAGCAAGATCGGAAATACGGCCGTAACGAAACCATGAAAAACAGGTCCGAGGGCCACCCTTACGGGTATTCCGGACTGACGTCCATCACGCAGGGTACGAGGGCCGAGTAAATGCATTCGAGCACCTACGCGGACCTTATGGGCAAAGCCCGGTATCCAGCGAAGTCGGGCGGCCCGCGAACCTCGGCCCCGGTGTTCCCAGTACGAAGTACTGGGTTCCTTTGCTCTGTGATCTTCCATCCCGGACTTGAATGAAATGAATACGCCCTTTCTTTCCGCGAAAAAACTGGCTTCGCTGATCCGCCGCAAGAAGATGCGCAGCGTCGATCTGCTCGATCTCTATCTCGAACGCGTGGCGCGGCTCAATCCGAAGGTCAACGCGATCGTGGTGCTGGATGAAAAGCGCGCCCGCGAAAAGGCCCGCAAGGCCGATCGGGCGGCGGCGAAGGGAAACTGGCAGGGGCCGCTGCACGGCGTGCCGATGACGGTGAAGGAATCCTTCGACATGGAGGGCCTGCCCACGACCTGGGGCCGCGCCGACATGAAGGGCAACATCGCCGCACGCAATGCCCTTGCGGTCCAGCACCTGCAGGATGCCGGCGCGGTGATTTTCGGCAAGAGCAACGTGCCGGTCATGCTCGCGGACTGGCAGACCTTCAATCCGGTCTATGGCACGACAAACAATCCCTGGGACGTAACGAGGCAGCCGGGCGGTTCGTCTGGCGGTGCGGGCGCGGCCCTGGCCGCCGGCCTGACGGGCCTGGAACTGGGCAGCGACATCGGCGCCTCGATCCGCAATCCCGCGCACTACTGCGGCGTATTCGGACACAAACCGACTTTCGAATTGTGTCCGATCGAAGGCCATAACCTGCCGCCGAATCGTTCCACCAAGGACATGCTTGTCATCGGACCGCTGGCACGCAGCGCGGACGACCTGGAAATCTCGCTGAAACTTATCTCGCAACCCGACAGATTGTCGGCGCGCGGCATAAAAATCGTCCTCGAAAAACCCAAGACCGAAATACGAAAGCTCAAGGTCGCCGTCCTGACGACTGCACCGAATGCGGAAGTGGACGATTCCGTGCAGGCGGGCATCCTCGCCGCCGCGGAAGCCTTTGCAAAAAAGGGGGCGAAAGTCAGCGACAAGGCCCGCCCCGACATCGACCTGGCCGAGGCACATCGCGTGTTCGTCCACCTGCTGCGCGGGGCGACCTCGTCCGCGCTGAACGATGAGCAGTTCACGCTGCAACACAGCCTCGCGGCGAAACTGGCGGCGGACGACAGCAGCTATCAGGCGTGGATGATGCGCGGCAGCACCATGTCACTACGCGAATGGCACGGCTGGCACGAGAAGCGCCAACAATTCCGGGTCAAGTGGGCCGAGTTCTTCGAGGAATGGGATCTGCTTCTTTGTCCGGCCGCCGCGACCGCCGCCTTCCCGCACAACCAGAAGGGCGACCGCTGGGAGCGCATGGTGATGGTCAACGGCAAACCCCAACCGTCGACCACGCAGATGTTCTGGGCCGGCTATCCCGGGATGGCCTATCTGCCCTCGACGGTGGCGCCGACCGGATTCACTGGGGAGAACCTGCCGGTTGGCGTGCAGATCGTTGGACCCCAGTATGGAGACCTCTCCACCATTGCCGCGGCAAGATTCCTGGAGAACAACCTGCAGGCCTTCGTCGCCCCGCCGGGGTACGAATGAACACAAGGGATCGGAACAAAATGAAACGCAACCTGCTGTCCTGCCTTTTCGCGCTCAGCCTGTCACTGCTGACCGCCGTCTCGTACGCACAGCAAAAGACTGACGAAGGCGCCACCGCAGAAGTCGCTGCCGCCACCGTCAAATGGATCGACACGTTCAACACCCGCGACCCGGTGCGGATTTCCGCGCTCTATGCGCCCGACGCGATCCTCTGGGGAACGGTGTCCAAGACCATCCGTACTACGCCGGAGGAAATTCTCGTGTACTTCCAGGAATCCTCGACCAAACGCCCTGACCTGCGGATGTTCCTCGGCGAGTATCACGTGCGGCTTTACGGCGACATCGCGACCAACTCGGGCTACTACACTTCGCGCAATCCGGTCGACGGCCAGGAAGTCGTGATTCCGATGAGGTTCACCTTCACCTACCGCAGGGAAGGCGATCGCTGGGTGATCGTCAACCACCACTCTTCGCGCTTCGCCGCGACACCCTGAGCTGCCCATCGTCGCGTTCACGCATGCGCATCCTTGGACTAGAATGGTGCCTCTTGCGGGAGAGATTGCAGGAAGGATTCCCTCCTTCCTCTCCCCGCGCCCCTAAACCCTGAATTTAAAAGCATGGAACTCGATTTCACCCAGCCGGCGGCACAGGACGAAGCCTACGATCCCGAGGTCGCGCGCAAGTGCTTCGAATCCTTCGGCAAAACCGAGAATATGGCCGAGATGGAGAGCTTTTTCCTGGAGGGCCAGTCCAGCGAGAAAATGTACCTGCTGGTCGAGGGCGAGGTCAGCCTGCTCCGCAACAAGAAAACGCTCGACATCGTCAAGCCCGGCGAAATATTCGGCGAAATGGCGGTCATCACCCAGCAGCCGCGCACGGCCACGGCCATGGCCCGCAAGTTCTGCCAGGCGCTGGTGCTCGATGCGAAACAGTTCCAGCAGGCGATCCAGGCCACGCCCGAATTCGCGCTGATGCTGATGAACATCGTGAATCACCGCCTGCGGCTGACGCTGGCGCTGATGAAGCAGACCGCCAGCCTGCCGAGCACCGACGATCGCGACGAGTTCACGGTATTCGACAAGAGGATGACGGAAGAACTGGTCGCCGCCTTCCGCTCCCGCCCCCCGCAGGCGTTTCCCGCCTCCCGCATGATCATGAAGGAAGGCGACGCCGGCAAGAACATGTACATCCTGATCCGCGGCAAGGTCACGGTCTCGATCCAGGGCAACATCGTCGAGCGCGTGGGTCCCGGCGGCGTGTTCGGGGAAATGGCGCTGGTGGACCAAGGCACGCGCGCGGCCAGCGCGACCGCCGCGACCGACTGCCAGTTGCTCACCATCACCCGCCCCGATTTCCTGGATCTGGTGAAAAACAAGCCGGGCTTCGCCGTGTCGCTGCTCAAGGCCATCGCGGAGCGCCTGCGCAACATGACGATGCAGAAGAAATAGTCCGCCCGCTGCGTTCCGAAAAAAAGAACAATGGCCAAGCCGAAGAACGCGATCCCAGCCTGGAGCCTCGAACTCCATCAGCTTCTCAAACAGCAGCAAGTTCGTCAGGTCAGCTTCGTGCCCGATGCCGGCCACGCATCGCTGATCCGCCTTTGCGAAGCGGATAGCGACCTGCGAGCGGTGCGCCTCACCACGGAAGAAGAAGGTGTGGCGCTTGCGGTGGGTGCCTGGCTCGGGGGCGACAAGAGCGTTCTACTGATGCAGTCCAGCGGCGTCGGCAATTGCATCAACATGCTGTCCATGCTTTCCGTCTGCCAGGTTCCGCTGCCGATGCTGGTGACGATGCGCGGCGACTGGGCGGAATTCAACCCCTGGCAGGTGCCGATGGGCCGCGCCTCGCAGGCCGTGCTCGAAGAGATGGGCGTGCTCGTGACCCGCGCCGACCGCGAGGAGGACATCGTGCCGCTCGCCGAAGGCGCACTGCGCATGGCCTACAACACGCTGCGTCCTGCTGCCGTGCTCATCGGCCAGCGGTTGCTTGGCGCCAAGACATTTGAGGACTGAGCTTCCAGGACCGAGCATGGCCGCGAAATCCAAAGACCCGGAAAAAATGGATCGCCGCGAGGTGGTCGCAACCCTGCTCGCGGATCGCGGCGACCTGTTGGTCGTCGCCGGTCTCGGCGCCCCCGCCTGGGATGCCACCCACGCGGGAGACCATGCGCTGAATTTTCCGCTCTGGGGCGGAATGGGCGGCGCCGCGGCGATCGGACTCGGGCTGGCGTTGGCGCAACCGAAACGTCCCGTGCTGGTGCTGACCGGCGACGGCGAAATGCTGATGGGCCTGGGCAGCCTGGCCACCATCGGCGTGCAGCGTCCGCGCAACCTGTCGATCGTCGTGTTGGACAACGAGCACTACGGAGAGACTGGCATGCAAGCCTCGCATACCCGCTTCGGCGTCGACCTTGCCGCTGCCGCAAAGGCGTGCGGCTTTGCCTTCACGTCGATGCCGGCGACGCTGGCCCAGGTAAAAAAACTTCGCGTCGATGTCCACAAGGCTGGCGGGCCACTGTTCGCCCAGATCAAGATCCTCCCGGACAAACTGCCGCTAGTCCTGCCCCCTCGCGATGGCGCGCAGTTGAAAAATCGCTTCCGTGAGGCGCTGCTCGG
>CAYODB010000203.1:0-6897 GCA_964402495.1 uncultured Bordetella sp. | reverse complement strand
TTCCGGTGCCGCTGCACGGTTTTCAGGCATGCGCTGCGGCGTGGCCTGAGGTCTTGGCATCGCCTGGACTGGCGGAGCCGCTTGAGGCCGTGGCATGGCCTGAACCTGCGGTGCACCCGGGCCCTGCGGACGTGAATCAAAATCGCGGCGCTGCTGACCGGCAGAGTCCCTGCGTTCCTGCATGTCCCGACGATCCGGCGTGGCATCGCGGCGTTCGGGCCGGGCCATCTCCCTGCGATCGGGCGACACATTGCCACGCTCATCGGGACGCACGGTCTGCCGCCGGTCGGGAGCGACCACATTGGGCCGGTCCTGCCCGCCCGGTTGAATCTGGCCTTGCCGATTATTGTCGCGTCTATCGTCGTCGCGCGTACGCGGCGCCATGCCTGCCTGCGGCTGTTGCTGCGGGCTGCGAACCACATCCCGGCGCTGACCGGAGGTGCCGTCACGCTCGCGCTGCGCATTCTGATCGCGATCCCAGCGCCGGTTTTGCCCTTGTATGGGAGGCAGTTCCCGGCGAGCTTGGGCGCGATCGGAGAAATCGGGTCGCGAATTTCGTTCCGCTCCATCGGTTCGCCCACCAGGACTATCGCGATCGGCTCGCCGGCCAGTTCCTTCTTGCTCACGCTCCCAGCGCCGGTTCGGGCCCTGGATGGGCGGTAGTTCGTTAAGCGACTGCGTTCGATCTGAACGATCGGGACGGTCCGGACGCGCCGCATCGTCCGCTCGGCGAGCGTTAGGTGGATTGCCGTCGTGGCGCCTTTGCGCCGAACGATCGCGATCCGGTCCGTCCCCGCGCCTGCCGCCGTCACCGAAATACTGCCGGCTGCCGTCCTGACGCGTGATGTAGCCGCGTCCCGGGCCGGGCGTACCCGCATGTTGCGGTCGCGGCAGTTGCACATTGCGGTTCACCACAACGGCACGGCGGTCCCAGCGGTTGTAGATGTTGCCGACGTTGGCCTGGCGCACGTTGACCCGGCGCACGTTGACCTGGTTGATCGTGACGTTGTTGATCACCGTGACGCCGCCCCGATAGACCGGCCGGTAGTGCCACGGTCCCCATGCCGGACGAAAATACGGAGCAGGCGGTCCCCAGACGGCGTAACGGGGCCGCCACGGATGCCACCAGGTATGAACGAAGCTGAAGCCGAAGCCCCAGGTCACCGGCGCACCGTACCAGACGCTACCGATCCAGGGACGGTAGCGCCATCCGGTGCCGTACACCACGACGTAGTCGCTCGAGACATACGAACCCACATAGCCCGGCGTATAGCCGACGTAGACTACATCCGGCGTCGCGTCATAGATGCGTACATACGTCACGTAGTGCAGCGGCGAACTGCGCGGAATCGAGTACACCACGGCAGGCACACTGGTTGCCGTGCTCCATGGACCGAAAGGCGACGCGGCGACGAACCACACGCCGTTGTCGAGCGCATAGAACGAGCTCTCGCCGAGCCGGATCACCGGGATCGGCGCATTGATGGCCTGCTGCAGCGACGTGCCGTCGATCGGCTGAAACGACGGATTGCCGTCGTAGGTCACGCTCAGGCTGGCGGCGCTGCGGCTTACGGTCGCAACCTGCGGAACGGTATTCTCGATCGCCGCTTCGCGTGCCTGCGGCGTACCGGCCACCGCGGCGCGGACGCTTTCGGTGGGGTGGGTCGACGGGATGCGCGCGAAGTCTCCCGGCAGGCTGGCCGCCGAAACGTACTCCCACGAATTCGGGCCCAGATTTCGCGCCCGGAACCAGCGGCCGGAGATGAGCACGTAGTGCGCCTGAGTCGTGGTGTCCAGGAAAATCCGGTTGGGCGAATTGGTCACGTACAGCAGGCGTGTATTCTCGACCGGCGAGTACTGCGGCGGACCTTCGGTCTGCAACAGTTCGGTGGGCGTGGTGCTGACGTAGATCGCCGGCGATCCGGGCATCGGGCCCTCCTCCTCGTCCGGCCCCAGCAGGTCGACCTGGTTGTCCTTCATCGCGACTTCCTTGGCCGGCTCCAGTTGTGCGGGAGGATTGGCTACACGGGTCCACGGACCTTCGAATTTCTGCGCCTCCATCCAGTGATCGGAGACGTATAGATAGTAATTCGTCAGCACCGGGTCGAAGAGCATGAGTGCGCGGGTATTGACGATTCGCTTGAGGCCCGTGCCGGGGACATCGCGCATCGCCGGCACGCCGTCAATCGGCACCAGGATGGCGGGTTCCTGGCTGAAAAGAATCTGCGGCACGTCGTTCTGCACCGGCTGCGCGGCGGACCGGCTCGCCACCTTGTCAATCTCGATGTCGTTCTGCAGGCGCTCTTGCGCGACCTGCCAGGTCTTGGCGCCCAGTTGCTGGCGCAGGGCTGCGACAAGGTCGCCGCTGCCACCGCTGTCCGTCGGAAATTCTGCTTTGGTGACCGAAAGATCGCGAATGGTCACCGTGCCGGCACTTGCCTGAGTCTGCGCGGACAGCCAGACCACGCCGAACGCGGGGGAATCGGCGCCGGCCTTTGTCACCGCGACGGCGGAGCGGCCTTCGAGACGATTGTTGTCCCACTTGTCGAATTGAGGCTGATAGACGACGTACGAATTCCTGCCGCTTTCAAATTTGATCGGCCACGCCGACGTGGGCGTATTGGCCACTGCTGCCGTATCGCCTTCGTCATCGTTGCCATCGTCTTCCTGTGCGAACACGCCCGCAGGGAGCAGGCTGGCAAACATCGCCAGAATAAGTGAAATGCCGCGGAGCTTCTTCATGACGCGCCCTCCTCATGACGTTGGTTGTGGCGCAGTGCCTGGAGCCGGACGCAGACAGCATTCCCGGCATTGACTGTAGGAGGGAACAACGCAATTGAAAGTTGCAGGTTGACGCGAAACGAATTGTCACGGAGTGTCACTTCTGCGGCGCGACATGGCGGAAATTCAGGACATCGAAAGCGGGCCGGGGAGGCCAGCCTGAAAACGCCTTTGCAGAACAACTCCAGGACGCAGAGATTGCAGAGTAAACGTTGCAGAGTAAAACGTTGCGGGAGAATCAGCGCAATCTGCCAACTGATAATCAGCAGTGGACTTTGATCGCTCTTCGTCCAATTGGCTGATTCAATGCACCAGTTCCCGACTGGCCGCTTACAAATCTCCGTTTCCCGACCTTCTCATCATTTGTTTTTCTCCGCGCCCTCCGCGCCCTCCGCGTTCTCTGCGTTCCGCGCTATTCTTGAGACCAAATCAAGGCAGGAGGCGCCACCAGAGCCAGGCCCAGGAAATGGCCAGGGTCACCAGGGTTACCGGAACGCCGATGCGCGCATGGCATCAGGACCCCGGCCGCCGACAGGGCCGCTACGATCACGATCAGCGCGGCCAGCAGTTTTGGGGGAGAAAGCGGAAGGTTGCCGGTGCGGTGAGTAATCCAGTTATAGAACCCGCCCATGCGCAACTGCGCCGACACCACCATGAAAGCGAACAGCAGGATCAGCGTGGGCACATGGATGGCCTGCCAGGCCTCGTCCAGGCTGAGGGCGCCCGCACCGATCAGCGCGATGGCGCCGAGCAGCGCGATTCCCGTGCGGTCGAGCGACAGGAACGGCAGGCCGCCCAGGATCATGCCGAGGTACACCACTCCGAAGACCAGAAGAATCGTCGCTTCCACGTCTGCCGCCGTTCCGATGAGCCGGGGCGGAGTCTACTTCATCCCGCCTGTTCCGCGCTTCCGGCCGCGCCTATAAACTGCCGGCACCCCGTAACTTCGAACCGGTCCCGATGCGCATCGACGGCAAGTTCCTGGCACGCAAAGACCGGGTCCTGCGCCAGGAACGCGAGTGCAGGATGAAGGCGCCGCCGTGCGACAATAGCCATTCCACAATAAATAAATGGCAAGCGGGAGGATGGAGTGGGCAACGCACTGAACAACACTCAAGTCGCGAAATACCAGAAAGACGGCTACGTGTTTCCGGTACCGGCGCTCTCGGCATCCGAGGCCGTCGACGTTCGCAACGTTATCGAAGGGTTCGAGCGCAGCAGCGGCAAAGTCGCCGGCCTCGTGATCCGCAACAAGGGGCACCTGAAACTCAAGCGCCTCTACGACCTGATCTTTCACGACAAGGTGCTGGATGCTGTCGAGTCGGTGCTGGGTCCCGATATCCTGTGCTGGGGTTCCAGCCTGTTCGTCAAGGAAGCGCGGGATCCCGGCTTCGTCGCCTGGCACCAGGACTCCTATTACTGGGGCCTCGAGCCGGATGACGTGGTGTCGGCATGGATTGCGCTGTATCCGAGCACCCTTGAGAACGGCGCTATGCAGGTCATTCCCGGCACCCAGAAAATGCCGCCGCTTTTGCACCGCAAGTCCGCGCCGCAAAGCGCCAACATGCTGTTCACCCATGAAGAGCTGGCGGAAGACGTGGACGAGTCCCTGGCCATCGACATCACGCTGGCCCAGGGTGAGATGTCGCTGCATCACATAAAAATCCTGCACGGTTCGCCGCCGAACACCTCACCGGGCCGGCGCATGGGCTATGCGATCCGTTATGTTGCCCCGCATGTGAAGCAGCGCGGCGACGTCAATTCCGCCACCCTGGTGCGAGGCACGGACCGCTTCGGCTACTTCGCGAAGGATCCCGTCCCGACGCGGGACATGGAGCCGGCCATCGTGGAATTTGTCGATCGGCCGCACGGCGGCGTGCCGGCGGGGAAAACTGAAGCCGCCTGATTTACCGGACCCGGCATTGACGCGCGCATGAAGAACGCCGCACCGCTGCTCATCGTCATCGGCGTGCTGGTCGGTCCGACCTATTACTACTTTTGCGAGCTCCTGAGCGGTCAGGTGGCGCAAACCCATGCGCTGACCGAGCGGGCCAATCGCTGGGAGCTGCCGGATGGCGCGATCCTTCGGGTGAAAAGCGGACTCGCCTTCAAGCCCGTGGTACTCGACCTGAATCCGGAATTGAACGAGTACCGGCTGCGCTTCAATTTCGACGTGATCCGGCGCGATGCCATTGCGGCCGGCTCCCGCAACAGCTACCAGGTCAGTTTGCTGCAAGGCGACACCACGGTCCTAGAACGCAGTTTCGAGGTCACAGACAGCGGCAAGATCTTGAGGACGCTGGAATCGTTCGAAGTCTTTTACCCGGGTAGCTATGTCCTGCTGCTCGAGGAAGCCGGCACGCCAGCGCTCGGCGTTGCGGGCGTCAAGTTCGAATTGCTCCACCGGGTGGAAAAGCCGAGGATGTGGCTGGTGTGGTCCGGTCTGGTCATGCTGGGATTCGGCATCATGCTGGTGTTGCGGGAGGTGCTGCAGAAATCATTGCCGCGCTAGATTGAATTGCAGTTTGGATCCGGGCAGGAAAAAGGGGGGGTCCGTCATGGTCTGGCTGATCATCGGCCTTGTGCTGTTTTTCGCTGTGCATGTGTTCTCCAGCGTCCGTGGCGCGCGCCAGCAATTCATCGCGCGGATCGGCGAAGGCCCCTACAAAGGGCTGTACTCGCTCGTATCGGTCGCGGGTTTCGCGCTCATCGTCGTCGGCATGATGAAGGCAAATCCTGTCGAACTTTGGACGCCGCCCGAATGAGGCCGGTTCGCCGCCATCTGGTTCATGCCCTTCGCCTTCATATCGCTCATCGCCGCCTACGTGCCGGGAAACATCAAGCGCATGACCGCCCACCCGATGCTGTGGGGCGTGACGCTGTGGTCGCTGCTGCACCTGCTGGCAAATGGCGACCTCGCCGGGTTGTTGTTGTTCGGCAGCTTCGGCCTGTACTCGGTGCATGCGATGTCGTCCCAGAGCGCACGTGGCGCGAAGCCCGCCACGCAACGGCGGCCGGTCTTCTACGACGTGGCGACCATTGCCATCGGCTTGCTGGTCTACTGGCTGGCACTCACGTACCACGGCAAGCTTTTCGGCGTCGCCGTCTCGTAATAGAAAAAACAGCACTCACCGCAGATACCCTACGTGCCCTTTCAGGACGCGGAGGACGCAGAGGAAGCGCAGAGCTGGAAAGATGATCTCGGGTTTGAGCAGCCGAGGCGGCGACACTGGAAACGTTGGCAGTCACTCGTCGGCCCATGTTCTCGCCATCCGAACGAATCTGGCTCCATCAGCCTTTCCTCTGCGTCCTCCGCGTCCTCTGCGATTAGTGTTAGTCGGGAAACTAAGGAGAAGAACTTGGCAAAGACCATACCGGCGGTGCTGCTCGAGTACGTCGACGGACTCAGGACGCACGACATAAAAAAAATCGCCGGCACCATGGCGGATGACCTCAAGTTCATCACCGCAATCCGGATTCTGGACAAGGAACCCGCGCTGAAAATGCTGACGGCGCTCTACACCGGATTCCCGGACTGGAACTACAAGTACAAGGAAGTCGAAGACCGCGGCCAGGGCAATTACGCGATCAAGTGGGATCAGGGTGGCACGCATACCGGTACGTGGGCCATGCCGGGGATGGATCCCATCGCACCGACCGGACGCAAAGTCCGGATCCCCGAGCACTACTTCTACTACCGCGTAGCCAACGACAAGCTGACGATTATTTTTCCGGAGCCGTTCGTGGGTGGCGCGCCAAGAGGAATACTGGAGCAGATCGGAGTTGAACTGCCACCGATATAGTCGCGATGCTAGACCGGTCGCTGGGGTTCCGGTGCAATTGGCGGCCGGGATCGCATGAGGTGTACGCGCGAGATGGCCTGGACCAGGACAGCACAGCCCAACGCGATGAGGAAGGCCATGCCGAGGCTCGTTGCTGGTAGCGCCAGCACCAGGGCAATGCAGAATACGCTGAACGAGTAGTAGCCCAGCACCATTCCCCGCAACAGGCGGGTCGCATACGCAACCCCGGAATGCCGATGCGAAAAAACCGCCAGGACGGGCGCCATCATCGGAAACATGGCCAAGGCACCGCTGAGCTGGGGTCCAAGCGCCG
>CAYODB010000202.1:4919-6988 GCA_964402495.1 uncultured Bordetella sp. | reverse complement strand
GGCATCCGCGGATGCCAGTTTCCGCCGCTATTTTCGCGTGACCCTGGCGGACGCCACAATGATCGCCATGGACGCGCCACCTCCCCGGGAAGATTGCCGGCCGTTCGTGCATGTGGCGATGCTGATGGCCGCCGCGGGGCTGCACGTTCCCACCGTGCTGGCCAGCGACCTGGAATCCGGATTTCTGCTTCTGTCCGATCTGGGCAATGCCACTTATCTGTCCGCGATCAACGAACAAAACGCCGACAAGTTGTTTGGCGATGCCACCGAAGCACTGGTGCTCTGGCAGCTCGCCAGCCGCGACGATGTGCTGCCCCCTTATGATGAAGCCCTGCTGCGCCGAGAACTCGACTTGTTCCCCGAGTGGTACATCGGCCGCCATCTCGGCGTCAATCTGTCCGCCGCTCAACAGGATGCCCTGCAATCCGTCTTTGCCGCAATCCTCGCCAGTAATCTGGCGCAGCCGCGCGTCTACGTGCATCGCGACTACATGCCGCGCAATCTGATGATCAGCGATCCGAATCCCGGTGTCCTCGATTTCCAGGACGCGGTCCACGGCCCGATCAGCTATGACGTCGCCTCGCTGTTCAAGGATGCATTCATCAGCTGGGAAGAAGGCAGGGTGCTGGACTGGACCGTGCGCTACTGGGAACGGGCCCGCAAGGCCGGCTTGCCGGTCAACACGGATTTCGGCGAGTTCTACCGCGATTTCGAATGGATGGGCCTGCAGCGTCATCTCAAGGTACTGGGAATCTTCGCCCGCATCTGTCATCGGGACGGCAAACCCCATTACGTCAAGGACACGCCGCGCTTCCTGCGCTACGTGCGGGAAGTGGCGCAACGTTACGCCGCATTGTCGCCTCTGCTGCAGCTGCTCGACCAGATCGAGGAGCGCGTCCCCGCCGTCGGTTACACGTTTTGAGCCAGGCCGGAATGTCCATGCCTGCCGCCATGATTCTCGCCGCGGGCCGCGGCGAACGCATGCGTCCCCTCACCGACCATACGCCCAAGCCCCTGCTCGAGGCCGGCGGCAAGGCGCTCATCTTCCGCCATCTGGAAAAACTGGCCGCCGCGGGATTCGCGCATGTCGTGGTGAACCACGCTCACCTGGGTGCGAAGATCGAAGCCGCCGTGGGTGACGGCAGCCGCTGGGGCCTGAGCATCCGCTATTCACCCGAAACCGAGGCATTGGAAACCGCTGGGGGCATCCGCCAGGCGCTGCCGCTCATTGCAAGTCCGGTTTTCGCTGTGGTGAACGGCGACGTCTTCAGCGACTACAACTATGCGCACCTGGCCGCGGCTGCCATGACGCTTTCCCGCACAGGAATGCAGGCGCATCTGGTGCTCGTCGACAATCCCCCGCATCACCCTCGTGGAGACTTTGGCCTGGACGGCGGAAAGATCCGCGAAGCCGGCAATCCGATGCTCACTTTCAGCGGCATGGGCGCCTATCGTACCGGGCTGTTCGAGCCGCTGGTCGCGGGCGCAAAGCAGGCGCTGGCGCCGCTGCTGCACACGCAGGTCGCACAAGGCCGGGTAAGCGGCGAACATTTCCCCGGCCTGTGGACCGACGTCGGCACGCCCGAACGTCTGGCGGAACTGGACGCACGACTGCGCAAGGAGACGCGGCAGTGATCTACATCCCAAAACATTTTGCCGAGCAGGATCCCGCGCGGCTGCACGCCTTGATCCGCGCGGAAAACTTCGGCACGCTCATTTCGAATGGCGCGGAAGGCATCGAAGTTTCCCATCTACCCTTCCTGCTCGACGCCGGGCGCAACGTGCTGCGCGCCCACATGGCTCGCGGCAATCCGCAATGGAAGTCGCTTGCTTCCGGCGCCGAAGTCGTGGCCGTCTTCCACGGCCCCCATCACTACATCTCGCCCGCCTGGTACGCGAATCATCCCAGCGTGCCCACCTGGAACTATGCAGTCGTGCACGTGACCGGCAGGCCGCGCCTGATTGAAGACCGCGGGCAACTGGAAGCCATGGCGCGCGACCTGGTCGAGAATCACGAAGCGCTCTCGCCCGCTCCCTGGCGCATGGATCTGCCGTCCGACTATCAGGAC
>CAYODB010000202.1:0-4909 GCA_964402495.1 uncultured Bordetella sp. | reverse complement strand
TCGGCAGCGACGATGCCCGCGGCGTAGCCGCCCTGATGCGGCAAAACCTGGCGCGCGGCTGATCCCGGCGCCGCCTGGCCGTATAATCGGGGCTCATCCTTGCAGGCTGAATTTCACGCCAGACCATGACTGATCCCAACCTGTATGCCGGACGCCGTTCCCGGCTCGCCGCCTTGATGGGCGAGGGCCTCGCTGTGCTGCGGACTGCGCCTGAGCGGACGCGCAATCGAGATTCCGGCTATCCGTTCCGCTTCGACAGCTACTTCCATTACCTGAGCGGTTTCCCGGAGCCGGAATCGGTGCTGGTCCTGATCGCGGGCAAGGCTCCCCGCAGCATCCTGTTCTGCCGCGAGAAAAACATGGAGCGGGAAATCTGGGACGGCTTTCGCTACGGGCCGGAGAAAGCGCGCGAAGCTTTCGGCTTCGACGAGGCGCATCCCATCGACAAGCTCGACGAACTTCTGCCCGACCTGCTCGCCGACCAGCCCGCCGTGTTCTGCGACGTCGGCGCCGATGCCGAATGGGACAGCCGTGTCATCGGCTGGATCAACAAGGTGCGGGCGAAGGTCCGCAGCGGGGTCGCCGCGCCGACCGCGATTCGCGACATCCGCCAGTTCCTCGACGACATGCGCCTAGTCAAGGATGCGCACGAGATCGATACGATGAAGCGGGCGGCCGGCATTTCGGCTCAGGCCCACGCACGGGCCATGCGCGCCACCAAACCGGGGCGCCACGAGTACGAGATCGAGGCCGAACTCCTGCACGAGTTCCGCCGCCAGGGTGCGCAGGCTCCGGCCTATACCTCGATCGTCGCCGGTGGCGCCAACGCCTGCGTGCTGCACTATGTACAGAATGATGCGCTCCTCAAGGATGGCGACCTGCTGCTGATCGACGCCGGCTGCGAACTGGACGGTTACGCTTCCGACATCACGCGCAGCTTCCCGGTGGGCGGCCGCTTCTCCGGCCCGCAGCGCGACATCTACGATCTGGTGCTCGCGGCACAAACGGCGGCGATTGCGCAGGTCAAACCGGGCAGCCGTTGGGAAGATCCGCACGATGCCGCGGTAAAGGTGCTGGTGCAGGGCATGATCGATCTTGGCCTTTGCAAGGGAACCGTCGACAGCGTCACCGAGTCGGGGGACTACCGCCGCTTCTACATGCATCGCACCGGCCACTGGCTGGGCATGGACGTGCACGACGCGGGCGACTACAAGCGCAATGGCGAATGGCTCAAGCTGAAACCCGGCATGGTGCTCACCGTGGAACCGGGATGCTATGTGCGTCCCGGTGAAGGCGTGCCCGAAAAATTCTGGAACATCGGCGTGCGCATCGAGGACGACGCACTGGTCACGCCGTCAGGCTGCGAAATCATCACCGCTGCTGCGCCAAAGAAGGTCGGCGAAATCGAAGCCCTGATGAAGGGCTGAGATCGATCCCGCGATGATCGGGCCCGTGCGCGATCTGCTCATTGTCGGCGGTGGTCCGGTCGGCGCCTCGCTGGCGCTCGCCCTGGCCGGAAGCGGGCTGGACATCGCATTACTGGAAGCCCGCGCGAATGTCGCGGCGAGCAGGGATGACCGCTCCCTTGCCATCTCCTACGGCACGCGCCTGATCCTCGAACGTCTGGGAATCTGGGATGCGGTCGGAGCACCCACGCCAATCAACACCATCCATGTTTCGCAGCGCGGTGGATATGGCCGCAGCCTGCTTGCCGCCGAGGAAATCGGAGTGCCAGCCCTCGGCTATGTCCTGCGCTATGCAAGCCTGCAACAAGCCCTCGGCCTGGCGCTCGCCAGGACGCCGGGCGTCACGCTGGTCCCGGGCGCACAGGTCGGGCAAATGGCTCACGAGGCGGACGGCGTTTCCATCCAGTACCGCCGTGAAGGTGCATCGCATTCGGCAACCGCCCGGCTGCTGGTCATTGCCGATGGCGGCGTCAGCCTCGCCGAACAGGCGGGCGCCATCGTCAGGTCCCGCGACTATGACCAGCAGGCCGTGGTCGGCGTGGTCGAAACCTCCCGGCCGCACGCGTTCCGCGCCTTCGAGCGTTTCACCGCGGACGGTCCGGTGGCACTGCTGCCTTTCGAGAATCGCTACGCGCTGGTCTGGACCGCAACGCCGGAAACCGCGGCCGCCCTGGTGGCTTTGCCGGAAGGAGACTTCCTCAATGCATTGCAAAAGCATTTCGGCGATCGCGCGGGACGTTTCGTCTCCGTCGCCTCACGTGCGCGCTTCCCACTGTCATTGCGCTATGCCCTTGATCCGGTCCTGCCGCGCACCGTGTTGCTGGGCAACGCGGCACAGGCCCTGCATCCAATAGCGGGCCAGGGCTTCAACCTCGGGTTGCGCGACGCATGGGAATTCGCGGAAGTCATCCGCAGTCGGGCCGGCGAAGATCCCGGGACCGACGCCTGTCTGTCGCTTTACCGCGATGCACGCAAGCTGGACCGCATGAGCGGAATCGCCCTAACTGACTCCCTCGTCAGAATTTTCTCCAATGATTTTGCGCCGTTGCACGTACTTCGCGGTGGCGGACTTGCGCTGCTCGACCTGCTGCCCGCAGCGAAACGTGCGTTCGTGCAGAGGATGATCTTCGGCGGCTCGTTTTAATTCCGCTGCACGCACGCTGGATACCGACCGACATGCCGCGTCCTTTGCGCTAGAATGTCGCTCCCTTTTTGCCGCCAGCCGACATGCAGATCGGTCCTCATCTCCTCAAGAACAACCTGATCGTCGCACCCATGGCGGGCGTGACCGATCGTCCGTTTCGCCAGTTGTGCAAGGCAATGGGCGCGGGCATGGCTGTTTCGGAAATGATTTCCGCCAATGCACAGCTTTGGAACACGGTGAAATCGAAACGCCGCGCGGACCATGAAGGCGAGGTCGATCCCATTTCCGTGCAGATCGCGGGCGCCGATCCCGGCGTGATGGCCGACGCCGCGCGCCACAACGTCGAGCGCGGCGCGCAGATCATCGATATCAACATGGGCTGCCCGGCAAAAAAAGTCTGCAACGTCGCCGCCGGATCCGCGCTGCTGCAGAACGAAGCGTTGGTCGGTCGCATCCTCGATGCCGTGGTGTCGGCAGTGGATGTTCCGGTCACTCTGAAGATCCGCACCGGCTGGGACCGGCAGAACCGCAACGCCGTTCGCATTGCAAAAATTGCCGCATCGGCCGGCATCCAGGCGCTGTCCATACATGGACGTACGCGTGCGTGCGCCTTCAACGGCGAAGCCGAGTACGAAACAATCGCGCAAGTCAAGTCGGAAGTGAAGCTGCCGGTCATTGCCAATGGCGACATCGGCACACCGGAGAAAGCCCGCGAAGTCCTGCGCCGTACCGGCGCCGACGCGATCATGATTGGCCGCGCCGCGCAGGGGCGTCCCTGGATTTTCCGCGAGATCCTGCACTTCCTCGATACCGGCATGCACCTTCCCGCGCCGGCGGTCGAAGAGATCCGCCTGGTGTTGGTACAGCACTTGCATGATCTTTACTCGCTTTACGGCGAGTACAGCGGCGTTCGCGTCGCCCGCAAGCACATCTTCTGGTACACACGGGGACTGGAAGGCGCAACGGCTTTCCGCCAGGCGATGAATCAACTCGAATCCACGCAACAGCAGCTGGATGCAGTCAACGGCTATTTTGCCGGACTGGCAGGCCTCGGCGAGCGCCTGACCTATATCGGGGAACTGGCAGCATGATCAACGAAAGCGAGATCGCCCGCTGCGTGCGCAAGGCGATGGACGGTTATTTCCGCGACCTGGACGGGGAACGGCCCTGCGCCATCTACGACATGGTGATCAGTTCCGTGGAGAAACCGCTGCTGGAAATGGTATTGCACCGGGTCGAGGGCAACCAGACCCAGGCCGCCCAGTTGCTGGGCCTGAACCGCAACACCCTGCGCAAGAAAATCAGGGAGTACGGCATCAAGTAGTCGCGGTGCACCCAGGCACCCACCCGCCCGCTCCGGACGCGGGCAGTTTCATTTTCCGGACCACGCACCATGAGCAACCGACAAGCCCTGATCAGCCTTTCCGACAAGTCCGGCGCAGTCGAGTTCGCCCGCGCCCTGAGCGGGTTCGGCATGGATATCCTTTCTACCGGCGGCACCGCTAAGTTGCTGCGCGATGCCGGCATCAAGGTCACCGAGATTGGCGACTACACCGGATTTCCGGAGATGCTGGACGGCCGGGTCAAGACGCTGCACCCGAAGGTTCACGCCGGCATTCTCGCCCGCCGCGACCTGCCTGCTCACGCGCAGGCGATGAAGGATGGCGGCATTCCCTACATCGACCTGGTGGTCGTCAACCTCTATCCGTTCGTGCAGACCGTCGCCAATCCGGATTGCCCGCTCGATGATGCGATCGAGAACATCGACATCGGCGGCCCCACCATGGTGCGGGCAGCCGCCAAGAACTGGCAGCATGTCGCCATCGTCACCGACCCCAACGACTATCCGTCGCTGATCACGGAAATGCGGTCCGCCAGTGGCGCGATCAGCCTCGAAACCCGCTTCCGGCTTGCGCGCAAGGCGTTTTCGCACACTGCGGCCTATGACGGCGCCATCAGCAACTACCTGACTGCCACCGACATCCACGGCAAGCGCAGCGGATTCCCGGAGCAGGTCAACATGAATTTCGCCAAGGTGCAAGACCTGCGCTACGGCGAGAACCCCCACCAGCAGGCGGCGTTCTACCGTGACCTGCACCCCGTGCCGGGCGCGATCAGCAGCTATGTCCAGTTGCAAGGCAAGGAGCTGTCGTACAACAACATCGCCGACGCCGACGCCGCCTGGGAATGCGTCAAGACCTTCGACCAGCCGGCCTGCGTCATCATCAAGCATGCCAATCCCTGCGGCGTGGCGATCGGCGCCACTACGCTGGAAGCCTACCGGCGCGCCTTCAAGACC
>CAYODB010000201.1:0-7038 GCA_964402495.1 uncultured Bordetella sp. | reverse complement strand
TTCCCTGATCAGCCGAAGGCAAAGCGGGAGCTCGGCAAGACGCCGGATGCCGTGATTCAGCGCGCGAACGTAATTGACGACTTCTGCGGTGTCGTGAAGCCGCTTTCCTTCCGAAGGTTTATCCCCTTCTTCGAATCGAATGATCTCATCGAGTGTTGAATCAATTCCTTCGATCTGGGAGCTGAGCAGCGCTTCCTTGCGGACATACATCCCAACGAAGAGATCCGGGTTTGGGAGGAGCGTAGCGATGCCATCCAGCTTTCCCAAAGCCTGGTCGGCACGGGAAAGCAGGCCGATCGTTTCCGCGTCCAGCTCAACAGGAGGATTTGGCGGAAGGGGGGCCGGTACGTACGTCAGATAGCCCGTGGCTTGCGCCCTCGTTCGCCCTGCTCTAGATTGCATCGCTTCCATAATGTCAATCCAATATCTATTTGTGAAATAACACCAATTTGAGGTTGTCGTTATTTCAGTCCGTATGGAGTCCGATAACCTCTAGGCGCAGTTATTTCATAATATACATACAAATTGAAATAAAATCTCTAAAGCGCATCCCCTATTTCACTAACCTGCGCTCATGTGGGGGAAAGACCCAACCAGGGACTTTGAAACCAACGAAATCTTGAGCTACCCATTACTACCGCGCTATTCCAATCATTCTGAAATCCCGGACCGAAGGCGGCATGCTTGCTACTCCCTGGTCGGGCTCACGAGCTCAGCCACTCGGCACGTTACGCTGGTATTGGCCGCGCTCAACCTGCCTTGCACCTGCAGGTTGTTATGCTGCCAACATCGAGGAGATCATGAAAACCGCCATCGTCCATTTGCTGTCCAACGCCGCCTTTCTCGCAGCCCTGCTTGCGGCCGTCCATTGGGAGATCGGCTGGCTGCGGGTCCTCGTCATTGGCTTCGTCTGGTTCATGCTGGCGATGTATTTCATGGTGCTCGCGGATGCCGGCAGCCGGGCTCGTTTCCGGGCCCGCACCGAGCCCATTCCGCTGCTGGTCACCGCCGCCATTGATGCAGCCGCGTTGCTGATCCTGCTGGACACCGGGTGGCATGTCACGGCCGCCGCCTACGGGGTGTCCGCGGCGGTTGCCATCGCCCTTTACGGGCGGCATCGCCTGTTCACATGGACAATGGATCGCTGAAGGACGGGACCTCATGATTGGCGCCATTACTGGAGACATCGTCGGTTCGGTCTACGAGTTCGACAACTACCGGGCCAAGGATTTCGAGCCGCTCATCCATCCGAAAGCGTTTGTCACCGACGATTCCGTGTGCACCATCGCCGTCGCGAACATCCTGCTCCATGGGCGCGATCCGGCGCCGGCGCTCAAGGACTGGTGTCGGCGCTTCTGGCATATCGGCGGTTGGGGCGCGCGCTTCGGGCAATGGGTGCAGGGTGAAAGCCTTGCGCCCTATGGCAGCTTCGGCAATGGCGCCGCCATGCGCGTCTCGCCGGCCGGATTCCTTGCGAAGACGCCGGAGGACGCCATAGCGCTTTCGCTCCGGGTTACGCGCATCACGCATGACCATCCGGAAGGGCTGAAAGGCGCCGCGGCGACCGCAGTCGCCATCCATCTCGCGCGCAGCGGCATGGCGGCCGACAGCATTCGGGACGCGATCACCCGACGCTTCGGCTACGACCTGTCTCGCTCCGTGGATACCATCCGCCCGGGCTACGTATTCAACGAAACCTGCCAGGACACGGTGCCGCAGGCGCTGATCTGTGCGCTGGAAGCCGTCGACTTCGAGGACGCGCTGCGCAACGCGATCTCGATTGGCGGGGATTCCGATACGGTGGCCGCCATTGCGGGCGGCGTGGCGGAAGCGCGCTTCGGCGTCCCCGCCCCCATCGCAACCGGCGCACGGCGCCTGATGCCGCTGGAATTCCAGGCCGTACTGGAGGAACTCTATGCTGCGGAGCAATCACCGGAGCACGGGAGGTCCTGATGCGCCACCTGTCCAAGTCGAAAGTCATGGCCGGACTGCAATGCCCGAAGCGCTTGTATCTGGAAGTGCATCGCCCCGAACTGGTCAAATTCTCCAAGCAGGCACAGCGCACCTTCGCCATCGGCGACGAAGTCGGCGAAGCCGCCCGAGGCCAGTACCCGGACGGCACGCTGGTCGTGCATCAGGACGACCTCAGCGTGGCACTCACGCACACGCAGCAACTGCTGGACGGAACCGCGCCCATCACGCTGTTCGAGCCGGCGTTCCAGCATGGCCGCACCCTCGTACGCGCGGACATATTTTCCCGTGATAGCGCCCTGCATCGCCTGGTGGAAGTGAAGTCCTCTACAAAACTGAAACCGCACTACGTGGATGACGTGGCGATCCAGGCCTGGGTCATCGAGGGTGCAGGCTATCCGCTCAGGACCGCGCATCTCGCCCACATCGACACCAGCTTCGTCTATCCCGGCGACGGCGACTATCGGGGATTGTTCACCTCCCATGACCTGACCGGGGAAACCGCGGCCCGGATCAAAGAAATGCCGCGCCTCGTCGCGACCCTGCAGGAAGTCCTGCGTGGCTCCGAACCCGTCGTCGAGGTCGGCTCCCACTGCAGGGACCCGTTCGAGTGCCCGTTCCTCGGCCATTGCGCGCCGCAGGAAAGCGAGTACCCGGTCAATATCCTGCCGCGCGGCGGCAAGCTGACGGAAACGCTTCGTGCCGAGGGCTACACGGATCTGCGCGAGGTCCCCGGCGAGCGTCTGACGAACGAAAAACACCAGCGCGTGTGGCGCGCAACCAAGTCGGGTGCGGCAGAACTCTCACGGGAAGCGGCAGTAGGACTGATCGCCCTGCCCTACCCACGTTTCTATCTGGATTTTGAAACCATCCAGTTCCCGGTGCCGATCTGGGCCGGCACCCGCCCCTACGAGCAACTGCCTTTTCAGTGGTCCTGCCACATCGAGACTGCGGACGGCCGACTGGTCCATCGGGAATTCCTCGATAGCAGCGGGCACCCGCCGATGCGCGCCTTCGCGGAATCCCTGATCGCGGCGCTGGGAATGACGGGACCGGTGCTGGTGTATTCCTCCTTCGAGCGCACCCAGTTGAAAGCCCTGATCGAGCGCTTTCCCAACCTCGCCGCGCCGCTCGCCGGCATTGTCGGACGCCTCTTCGATCTGCTGCCGGTCACCCAGGCGGCCTACTACCATCCCGCCATGAAAGGCTCCTGGTCGATGAAGGCGGTGCTGCCCGCCATCGCCCCGGATCTCGACTACAACGCACTCGGCGAAATCCAGGAGGGCGGCGGTGCCCAGGTTGCCTACCGGGAATTGATCCGCCCGGATACCTTGCCGGAGCGCAAGGCAATCCTGACCCGAGGACTCAGGGACTATTGCGCCCTCGACACACTCGGCCTGGTTCGCGTGTCGCGCCACCTCGAAGGACGCAAGTGACCCCTGATTCGCGGCGCGCATCGCCCGCCTAGCCCAGCACTTCCATCAGCTTCCCTGCCGCCCGGTCCGAAACGATCAGGGTCAGGTGCATCCTGGCCCGGGTCGCGCCGACGAACAGCTTGCGCCGGGCGATCTCGTCAAACGATTCGAAATCGACCTCAGTGAGGATCACGCAGGCCGCCGACTGACCTTTGAAGCGGTACACCGTTTCCAGCAGCACTTCGCCATCGCTGTACAGCGGTGCGCCGAACAGGTCGTAGTTTCCGGTGAAGGTCCTGAGCGTATGCGGCCCGATCTGGGTGAAGCCCATGAGCTGCGAGCGATCCCGGCCCCTGAAACTTACCAGCGCGATATCGCTGCGCCCATAGCCCATGCCGATGAAACGGGTGATCGCGCGTTTGGTGCATTCGATCATTGCCCCGGCATCGGCGTAAGTCAGGATTTCCACTTCCGAACCCGAGAACGGACTGCCGGCCTCGAGTTGGGCCTGCGGTCCGAGCAGCTTGCACACGCAGTCCAGCACATCGCGCGGGCTGCGGTAATTCACATTCGCGCGCAGCGTCACCCAGCCTGGCAACGGAACCGGCTCGCGACCGTAGAGGTTCTGCAGCGGATCCTCCAGCCACCATGCGCGGCCATTTTCACGCAGCAGGCGCAGGAGCGTGTCGCGCCAGGCTTCGGAGAAATCCTGGCCCTCGTCCACGATCAGTACATCGAAGCGCCACGCCTCTTCGACCGGCCCGGCCGCAAACGCCTCCTCCAGCCGATCCAGCCGGCGCGCCCAGGTCGCGAGGCCCTCCGAGAGCCGGGTCACCATCGCGCCTGCCCTCCCGACCAGCGCGCTCACGTCCGCCACGAGTTGCAACTGGTCCGTAAGAAAACGGTGCACCGCCGCCGCCTTTGGCGCAGCGGCTGCATCCGCCGGCAGGATCGCCTGGATCACCTCGGCCAACTTGTCGCGGCGCTTCGAATCCACGATACGGGCCGGGTCCAGCCCGGCTATCGCCGGCCGCTTCACCTCGTAGTCGGGGCAATACAGCAGGACTTCGACCTGCAACGCGATGTCCTTGTCCACCACCGAGAATTTCCTGCGCACTGCATCCGCGGTCCGCGCCATCTGCACCGGCACCGTCTTTTGTTTCGTACCGTAGTCCTTCACCAGACCATCGGTGGTCTCCTTCAGGAAACCCGACTTCTGTTCGATCAGCAGCATCGACCCAGCGGGATTCACCACCACGAAGTCGATCTCGCCGAACATCGAGAACCCGTTGCCCACCCGGGTCCAGTGCACACCGTGATAGATAGTGTAGGCGTCCGTCAGCGACTGTTCGAGCATTGCCAGCGTCTCGATCTCGCGCTGGGCCGCGCCGAGGGTTTCGACGCTACGCCAGTCGGAGGGAAAGATTCTGGCCAATGTCAGCCCGGCTGCGCGGGTCTGGATTGTTCGACATTATGATATGCACCGGCAACCCCTCGGATTGAAGGGCGTGGCTTGCGTGACCTGGGAAGTTTTACGTTTATGAGCCACAACCGCTTCCAATGAGGTTTGTCTTTGGGAGATCCAAGATCGATCAAGCTACTGGCGCACAGCTACCGCTTTGAACATCAGCATCAACAGGCAATGCAATGATTACGGGGCCGACGCTGATATCCCATTTAAGTCGATTGGGTTCGCGGGGTTCCCCTGAAAGTTTCCTAAACTCAACTATTGGCAGAGAACATCAGCCTGCCCAGATTCGATCGCTGTCAGTGAGACATGCTGGGAACGTGTTTCTTGAGGCGCTCCACGGTGGGCGTCGTATCAATTCACAGGCCATGAACCGTGAGCGCTTTGTCGCCCAAAGCTGCTCGCGCCACATCAATCAAATGGCGATGATGCGTAAAGATCATAACCTGCCCGCCCTCGGCAAATTGCGCCAAAGCACGCAGCACGTTCGCCGCGCGTTCATCATCTGAGGTGATGAGTACGTCATCGAGCACAAGCGGCATGTGCGGATGTGATGCACGCCGCAGATCGAGCGCGGCAAATCGTAACGCCAGATAGAGCTGATCCGCCGTGCCGTCACTCATGGCCTCGACTCCCTTTCTAGTGCCATCTGCCTGCACGGCACGCAGGACGGGTTTATCTCCTTCTTCGTCAGCCTCCAAGCGCTCATAGCGCCCCCCGGTCATGAGCGAGAAGTAGGTGGAAGCTGCGCCCACCATCGGCGCTTGGGCGCGTTCGCGAAAACGATTCAGCGACTCCTTTAGCAGAGCGTGCGCAAGCTTCAAGCGCGCCCATGGTCGGATCCCGGCTCGGAATCGCGCGGCAGCCGATTCCATGCTCTCCCGGGCCGCGGCTGCGCGATCGGATGTGTCTATCGCCTCCAACGCTCGCCGTGCCTGTTCCTCGACTTGACGCGCCGCGACTTGCTCCGCTTCGCGTTGCCCGATCTCCAGCCTGCATCTGTCGCGTTCGCTCTCGATGGCAACTGCATCGTGACCGGCCAGGCTCTGGCGCAGCGCTTCCTCCTGGCGCGTCGATGCTTGCGCGAGCTGTTGGCGAAGAGTTGACAGGTGGATCTGTGCCTGGCGCTTTTTGGCGGCGCTCTCCTCGCATTCCGGAAGCTCGTCGGCTGTTGCGACGGCCGCTGCAGAACAGAGTCGCGCAAGCAAAGCGCCCTGTTGCTCAAGTTCCGCTTCTGCCTGCAGTTCCTTTTGTTGCACCCGACTCTGGTCGCGTATCAGTGTGTTGCGCTCCTGTTCACTCTCCCGTGACGCCACCAAACGCTTGCGCAAACGATCCGCGAAGTCGTCTACCGACACCGGTCCCGGCTCGCCGACCAGCATCGCAAGTTGCGCGGCACGGGCCTCGATGTCATTGACTACTGCATTGTGATGGCCTTGAGCCTGTCGCGCATCGTTTAGGGCAGTAGACTGTCGTGCCAAGGCATCGAGTTCCTCCAGTCGAGCCTTTACCGTTTCCGAGACAGTACCGGATGGCAGGAACAGCCGTGCATGCCAGGCATCAAGTGCCTCTTCATGACCGTTCAACTCGGTCTCTGTCTGCACAATCGACGCGCCAACTTTCTTCCGTTCAGCTTGTTGCGTGCGTAATGCTTTTGCCCGAGCGCCAATCTGGGCTTCGTTCTCCGCAGCTTTCTTCTCCCATTGAAGGGCCTGCACGATCAGCGATGGCAGCGCATCATTTGCACCGCCAGCCGCCACTTCGGCGACGGTCTGCCCGGCGGCGCGCAGCGTAACTAGCAGCGCCGAAGCTGCTGTCGACGCTTCCGCCAGCACACCTTCGCGATCCGACCGCATTCCTGCCAGGCGCTCTGCAAGTTCCAGCACAACTTCGCGCCGACCTTGCCACTCGCGTAGCGCGTCGGCATCCAGTGCCGGCAATTGCGCCTGTGTAAGACGCTCCGTCCACCCGGCGAGCACACCTTCCCGCTGTGCCACAAGAGACGCCAGTGCTGCAGCAATCTCGCGCCGACGCGCTTCCATCTGTTCAATGCGCGTGGAACATTCCTCGGATGAAGCCGCCTGCTTCGCATCCGCGCGCAACAGATCGGCCTGCCGGTCAGCCTCTTTCTGTGCGGCCTCGAATGCGTCCGGCAGCTGCCTATTCGCATCGAACCCTCGGCCC
>CAYODB010000200.1:0-7067 GCA_964402495.1 uncultured Bordetella sp. | reverse complement strand
GCGTAATCAGCCCGCACACGCCGATCGGCTGCTTGATGACGACCAGACGCTTGTCGGCCTGGTGCTGCGGGATCACGTCGCCATAAGTGCGCTTCGCTTCCTCGGCGAACCACTCGATGAACGACGCCGCATAAACAATCTCGCCCTTCGCCTCGGCCAGCGGCTTGCCCTGCTCCGTGGTCATCAGCAGGCCCAGATCCTCGGTGTTCGCGATCATCAGCTCGAACCACTTGCGCAGGATATTCGATCGTTCCTTGGGCAGCTTCGCGCGCCAGGCCGGCAGTGCAGCGCTCGCCGCCTCGATCGCCCGCCGCGTCTCCGCCGCGCCCATTTTCGGGATGCTGCCGATCACGCCGCCATTGGCAGGATTGGTGACGTTGATCGTGACCTTCGAATCGGCATCCAGCCACTGGCCGTTGACGTAAGCCTGCTGGCGGAAGAGCCGGGAATCGGCGAGGGGTATGGCAAATTTGGCGTCGGTGGGAGCGTTCATTATTGCCTCCGGGGAAATTCTGGTGGGAATGTGAAAATTATAGCCCTCGTTACGAAAACCAGGGCCGAGGGCCACCCTTTACCCGGAACGGTCGATCAGAACGTTCCTGGATACGCTCCCCCGTCAATCAGAAAATTCATCCCCGTTATATATCCCGCCTGCCTGCTGCACAGGTAGGCGCAGGCATCGCCGAACTCGTCGGGGTTGCCGAAGCGGCCGGCGGGCACGGATTTCATGCGGGCCGCATGGACTTCGTCGACCGGCTTGCCCTGCATCTTGGCGGCAGCAACGCTGCTGCTCTTGAGGCGGTCGGTGTCGAACATGCCGGGCAGCAGGTTGTTGATGGTGACGTTATGGGCGACGGTCTTGCGGGCAATGCCGGCGACGAATCCGGTAAGTCCGGAGCGGGCGCCGTTGGAGAGGCCGAGGATGTCGATCGGCGCCTTCACGGCACTCGAAGTAATGTTGACGATGCGCCCGAACTTGCGCTCGATCATCTTGTCCACAGTAGCCTTGATCAGTTCGATCGGCGTGAGCATGTTCGCTTCGATCGCCGCGATCCACATGTCATGGGTGAAATCACGGAAGTCGCCGGGCGGCGGGCCGCCGGCATTGTTGATAAGTATGTCGGGATTCGGGCAGGCCGCGAGCGCCTCCTTGCGGCCAGCTTCGGTGGTGATGTCGGTCACGACGACGGCCACTTTCACGCCGGTTGCCTTGCGGATTTCGTCGGCGGTGGCTTCGAGCGCTTCCTTGCCGCGGGCGAGGAGGGTTACGTGGACCCCTTCGCGGGCCAGCGAGAGCGCGCAGCCCTTGCCCAGGCCCTTGCTCGCCGCGCAGACCAGCGCGGATTTTCCTTTGATGCCCAGATCCATGGCTTCTTTCCTCTTGTCGGCTTTTAACAGGTGGCGGCCGGGATGGCCATCGGACCTTCAATGCTGAAGCAAGCGCCCCCGATTTGCAAACAGCACGTTTGTGCTAAATCCGGCCGCTCCACCCAGATATAATCCGGCGCAACAATGCCATCGAACCTGACCCGCCGCCTCGTCGTCCCGTTACTGGCCTGCTTCTGTGTGGTGGCCGGTTGCGCAACCGGCCCCAATCCCCGCGACCCGTACGAGCACTTCAATCGCAACGTCTACTCCTTCAACGAAGGCGTGGACAAGGCGGTGCTCAAACCGGCAGCCAAGGGCTATGTCGCGGTTGTCCCCAAGATTGCGCGCCGGGGTGTGACCAACTTCTTCAACAACCTCGGTGTGCTGGTCACGACTTTCAATGATGCGCTGCAACTCAAGGGGACCAAGGTTCCGGTGGATTTCGCGCGCTTCACCACCAACCTGGTGTTCGGCTTGGGCGGCCTGATCGATGTAGCAAGCGAACTGAAAATCGAGAATCGCAACGAGGATTTTGGCCAGACCATGGGCTACTGGGGGCTGCGAAGCGGACCCTATCTCGTACTTCCGTTCTTCGGGCCGAGCTCGGTCCGGGACGGCAGCGGCATCGTCGTGGATTTCGTGGTCAGTCCGTTCGTATACGTGAACGACGACGAGCCGGCGATCCGCTGGGGCCTCTTCGCGCTGGACTTAATCGACACCCGGGCCAACCTGCTGCAGGCGGAAACTTTCCTCGACCAAGCGTCGATCGACCGCTACAGCTTCCTGCGCGACAGTTACCTGCAGCGCCGCGAGTACCTCGTCCACGACGGCAATCCCCCGCAAAGCGGCGGGAGCGGGCAGAAAAGCCTGAGGGAACTCGAGGAAGAGGATCTTCGCGACGAGCCGGTGCCGATGCGCACGTTTCCGCGCACGAGAAGGCAGTAAGGGCCGCCAGGGCCGTGAATGTCGTAAATACCCGTGGTCGAAATCCCCAGGCACTTGCGCCGAGCACTCCCAGTTCCCGGGCCCCCAGGTCGTAGGCACGCGAAGCGGTATACAGGGACAGCAGGAAGCTCACGCTCAGGTTGAGCTAGACACCAGACTCTAGCCTCCAGCCACTCTCCACAGATGCTGGCACATCGCACTAACGTACGATGTGCCAGCATCTGTGGATCTTCTTGTTCCGAAAGTCCGGCGGCACGGTCTGCGCGGAGATTTCGGACAGGCGCAGGCCGGACAACGCGCCGGCATCGAGGCGGAAGCTGCGCAGGTTGGTCGAGAACAGCAGTTCGCCCTGCGGTGAAAGCAGCGCCGCGCACGCGCGGATGAGATCCACGTGATCGCGCTGCACGTCCAGCACGCCCTGCATGCGCTTCGAGTTGGAGAAACTCGGCGGGTCCAGAACGATCAGGTCATAGCGCTGCTTCGCGCGCGCTTCGTCCTCGAGGAAGCGGCGCACGTCGGCCTGTACCAGCCGGTGGCGCCCGGATTCGAGGCCATTGAGTTCAAAATTGCGCCGGGCCCAGTCCAGGTAAGTCTTCGACAGGTCCACGCTTACGGTTTCCTTCGCCCCGCCCGTGGCGGCGTAAACACTGAAGCTCGCCGTATAGCAAAACAGGTTGAGAAAGCGCCTGCCCGCCGCCATCTGCCCGGCCATCGCACGGGTCTGGCGGTGGTCCAGGAACAGGCCCGTATCCAGGTAATCGGTGAGGTTGACGATGAACCGGTGGCCGCCCTCGGAAACGGTGAAGTCCTCGGCACGGGCATCCACTTTCCGGTACTGGGAATCCGGGCTCTGCCCGTGGCGCTCCTTCAGCGCTACCAGCCGCAGCGGAATTCCGGTCGCCTCCGCCGCCGCCGCATGCATCGCCTTGCGCCATTCCCGCTGCGCCGTCGCGTCCTCGGCAACGCGGCTGTACTCCTGCAAATGCGCGCGATCTCCGTAGATATCCAGCACCAGCGGCAGTTCCGGGATGTCCCGGTCGTAGACCCGGAAGCATTCGATAGCGGATTTCTTCGTCCACTTGCGCAAGTGCCGGTAGGTTTTCCCCGCGCGATTGGCGAACATTTCAGCTTGCTGGACAATGTCTTGCATGAGGATTCGGTGAAAGTGTCTTTTTCATCCAACACTGCTGCGAGAAAGACACAATGAGGCGGGCGAAAGCGTCTAGTATTTGAGGAGTAAAAACATCAGCCACGCATCATGCCTACCAACCGCTCCCGCCTCAAGGCTATCGCCCTGGCCGCACTGATGGGTGCCGGCGCTGTCTGCGCGCAAGACGATCCGTGGTACAGCGGCATCCGTTCGGATTGGGGCCCCGGCAACAGCTCCCTCGGTTTTCGCGGTTCCCTGCCCGGTGAATACTCCAGGAGCGGCGCCAGTCCCGAGAACCTCGAGGCCCACGAACAGTTTGGCGGTTACCGCTTCACCGATACCCTTTCGATTGAAGGCACGCAGACCAGCTACGGCCTGAACGGCCCCGCCTGCGGCGGCAATACGCTGGCTGGCGATGCCTACCGATCGTGTTACGGGTCGGCCTGGAGCCTTGCCGGCATCGCCATCCTGCCCTTCGATTCCGGATTGTCCCTCTACGGCAGGCTTGGCCTGCACTATTGGCAGAAGAACGGGCTGGAAGAACGCGCGCCTGCAGCCCGCCGCGGCCTGGACGATGTGGGCGGCGTTCTCGGCGTGGGCGTCAGTTATGAACTCTCGAGGGCCGTGACCTTCCACGCGGAATCCGAGCGCTATTCCGACCTTTTCAGCGGCACGGGACCGGGCGCGAACCTCGGACTGGATGCGTCCGTTCATTCGATCGGACTTGCCATCAAGTTCTGAGCTTCGCGCAGAACTTGATGGACGGGCCGAGGTATGCGGGCCGCGGCCCGCATACCTCGGCCCTTTTCTTACCTCACGACTTCTTGGTCGTGAGGTAAATCCCCCCAAATATAAAAACCGCCCCGGCGTAGTGATACCCGTAGAGCCGCTCGTCCAGGAATATCACCGACAGCAGCGCGCCGAACACGGGCATGAGGTGCACGAACAATCCGGCCTTGTTCGCACCGACCTGGGCCACGCCGCGATTCCAGAACAGGTAGGCCACGATCGACGGGATCGTGCCGTAATAAGCCAGCGCGGCGAGCGTCGACCCGTTGAGCTCAAAACCGCCGCGCTGGAAATACTCCCAGAGATAGAACGGCAGCAGGAACGGCAGGCTGAGCAGCAACATGGCCGCAAGGAAACCCATCGCCGACAGCCCGGGCGGACGCCACCGCAGCACGATGGTGTAGACGGCCCACAGCAGCATGGCGGTGATCAGCCAGAGGTCGCCCGGATTGAAATGAAATGCTGCCAGTGCGGCGGGATCGCCGCGCGCGACGATCGCAAGCACGCCGGTCAGCGACAGGGCAACTCCCGCCCCCTGCACCAGCGAAATGCGCTCGCGCATCAGAACCCAGGAGAGCAGGATGATGAAGATCGGCGACAGTGAATTGAACAGCACGCCGTTGGTCGCGGCGGTGTACTGCAGCCCGATGTAGATCAGCGTATTGAACGCGATCGCGCCGAGGCATCCCAGCACGGTGAGCGTAAACCAGTTGGCGCGCACCACGTGCCAGTTGCGCTTGAGCTCCGGCGCCGTGAACGGCAGCAGGATCAGCAACGCGATGGTCCAGCGCCAGAACCCCATGGCCACCGGCGGCATCTCGTTGCGCATCGCCCGCCCGATCACCCAGTTGGCGGCCCAGAAAAGAGCGGTCAGGGAGAGCAGGAGGTAGGGGGAGGTGTGGCGGAAGAATTTCAAGGGGCGTGATGTATGTTGATGTCGTGAATATCGTGAATACGTGAATGTCGCTCTAGATCTTTAGGTATTCAGAGCCGTTACGGCATTCACGGCATTCACGATATCCGCGATATTCACGGCCTCAGTTGAGTCTTGTGGTTTGCTTCCGCAATTCGACGATCCGCAGGCGGACATCGTGAACATCGTCGGCCGACGGGGAGCGCTGCAGGTATTGCTCGAAATCCGCCAGGGCTGCGCGAGAGCATTCGAGTTCCTGGTAGACCATGCCACGATCGCGCAGCTCAAAGGTCTGGTCGGGCGCGGCGGCAACGATCCAGTCCATGATCACCAGCGCATTGTCGAAGGCCTGTTCGCGCAGGTAGATCGCCTTCAGGTTGCGCAGCATGCGCAGGATGATGTCCTTCTTGCCGGCCGCCACCAGCAGGCTGGCGATGATGGGCCGGGACACTTCGCCGCCCTGCACTTCGCGCAGGCGTTCCTGCAGGTCGACGAGGCCGAGCGAGACGCCCCCGGAATACGGATCGAGCACGACCATGCCTTCTGATACGGCGCACTTGACGAGGAAATGGCCGGGGAAACTTACGCCCTGCAACGGCAGGCCGATGCGTCGCCCTACTTCCATGTAGAGGACCGACAGGGTGATCGGAATGCCCACCCGCCGTTCCAGCACATCGTGCAGGAAGCTGTTGCGCGGATCGTAGAAGTCCTCGGTATTGGGAGCGAAGCCCAGGTCGCCGAACAGGTACTGGTTCAGCGCGGCGATGCGTTGTGAAACCGTGGCATCAGCCGGAATGCGGGAACCGAGCGTCGTGCCCAGTTCGTCTATGCGGGCGAGATAAAGCGGGACATCGAGGCCGGGGCAGGCATGGGTCGCAAGCAGAAGCGCGGCTTGCGCCAGGTTGATGTCGTCCTCGTTGCCGGAAACGATTTCCCGCAGGCTTTGCTCCATCACGTTCCCCGATGGCGTAGTGACCGACAACGGACCGGCAATCAGACGTCTTGTTTCTCCGGAACCGGCGGGAGGAACAAGGCGGCAACCTGTTTTTTGGGTCCTCGTCCCTGCTGCTGTGGCCGGGCCGACTCTGCGGCCGTGGACGTTGCGGCAGACGGGGTGTAAGGCGAGGAGAACAGCGGGTCGGCGGGCGGGCGTGACCTGGCACCACTACCGGAACTACCGGATCCCGACCGCTCCTGACCCGTCGCATCGGCGGGACCCCTGCCGGGGCTACGCGCGGGCGGGCCGGAACGTTGGCGGCTTTCCGGACGGTCGCGGCCCTCGCGGCCACGTCCTTCACGCGGCTTCTCGCGATCGCGCCGCGATTCTTCAGAGCTGCGCGGCGCCCGCTCGAACTCGCCAGCGGCGTGAACGGGCAACTTGATCTTCAGGAGGTTCTCGATGGCGCCGAGCTTCTCCGTTTCATCATCCGACACCAGCGAGATGGCTTCGCCGAGCATGCCGGCGCGGCCGGTGCGGCCGATGCGGTGCACGTAATCTTCCGGCGAACCGGGCAGATCGAAATTCACGACGAAGGGCAGTTGCTCGATGTCGAGGCCGCGGGCCGCGACATCGGTGGCCACCAGCACGCGGATCTTGCCTTCCTTGAACGCGGCCAGGGCCAGCGTGCGTTCGCCCTGGGTGCGGTCGCTGTGGATCGCGGTGGCTTCGACCTTGTCCTTGTCGAGACGGTAGGCGAGGCGATTGGCGCCGATCTTGGTATTGCAGAACACCAGCACCTGGCGCATGTCGCGCGCACGGATCAGGTGGGTGAGCAGGTCGCGCTTGGCAGTACTTTCGACCTTGTAGACGAGGTGGGTGACGGTTTCCACCGCCGAATTGCGCCGGGCGACTTCGACGTGGACCGGGTTGACGCGCAGTTGCTTGGCAAGGCCGCGAATCTC
>CAYODB010000199.1:0-7078 GCA_964402495.1 uncultured Bordetella sp. | reverse complement strand
GCCGTCGACAAGACACCGGATTTCGTCAAGAGCATTCCGGCATGGAAGGCGATGGACGAAAACACGCTGGTTGCCTTTGAAATGAACGGCGAGAAGTTGCCGCACTGGAACGGTTTTCCGGCGCGGCTGGTGGTGCCGGGCTGGACGGCGACCTACTGGATGAAGCACCTCACTTCCATCTCCGCACTGGCGCAACCGTACAAGGGCTTCTGGATGAATCCGGCCTACCGCATTCCCAAGGGCAAATTCCCGATCATCGACCGCTTTGTCTCGCAGGAATCCGAAGCCAACACGCCGATCACCGAAATGGTGGTCAATTCCCTCATCAGCAGCCCGGACGCCGATGGTAAATGCAGGCTGGGCGCCACGCTGAATGTCGGCGGAGTGGCCTGGGACGGCGGCTACGGCATTACGGCAGTGGAGATTTCGGAGGACGGCGGCTCGACCTGGCGCAGCGCGCAACTGGGCGCCGATCTGGGGCGCTATGCCTGGCGCCAGTGGTCGCATGGTTTCAAGCCTTCGCGCGCGGGCCGGCATACCCTGCTGGTACGTGCCTTCAATCGCGCGGGAGCGACCCAGCCTTTCGAACTGATTTTCAATCCAGCCGGTTACCACAATAACGTGGTGCAGCGCGTGGATATCGAAGTCGCCTGAGGAAGCCGTCAATGAAAAAGACATCCGCGCTTCTGCTGGCCCTTCTCGCGTCGCCGCTCATGGCGGAGGAGGGCACCGTCAGGCTCAGGGACGGGGAGGGGAGGCAACTGGTAGAGGCCAATTGCGTCATGTGTCACAGCCTCGATTACATCCAGATGAATTCGCCTTTCCTCGACCGCAAGGGCTGGGAAGCTTCCGTCAACAAGATGATCAAGGTCATGGGAGCGCCGGTAGCCGAGGCCGATGCCAAGGCGATCGTCGACTACCTGTCGGCACAGTATGGGAAATAGGCACGGCTGCCGGCTTGCAGGGAGCGGCCCGGGTCGGGGTTACAATAGCGCCCCATGAAAACGACATTTCTCGAATTCGAGCAGCCCATAGCCGAACTGGAGGCGAAGATCGAGGAGCTGCGCTACGTGCAGGATGATTCCGCGGTCGACATCTCCGAGGAAATATCGCGCCTGCAGAAAAAGAGCGGCACCCTGACCAAGGAGATCTACGGCAAGCTCTCCGCGTGGCAGATTTCCCAGGTGGCGCGCCATCCCCAGCGCCCATACGCGCTCGATTATTTCCAGAGCATCTTCTCCGATTTCGAGGAACTGCACGGTGACCGCAATTTCGCCGAGGATCCGTCGATCGTAGGCGGCCTGGCGCGCTTCGGCAGCCAGTCGGTGATGGTCATCGGCCATCAGAAGGGGCGCGACACCAAGGACAAGCTGTACCGCAATTTCGGCATGCCCAAGCCGGAGGGCTACCGCAAGGCGATGCGCCTGATGAAGCTGGCGGAAAAATTCGGCCTGCCGGTGATGACCTTCATCGACACGCCCGGCGCCTATCCTGGCGTGGGCGCGGAGGAGCGTGGCCAGTCGGAAGCCATCGGCCGCAGCCTTTACGTGATGTCGGAACTGCGCGTTCCCGTGGTTGTAACCATCATCGGCGAGGGCGGGTCCGGTGGCGCACTGGCAATCGCGGTCGGCGACGTGACAATGATGCTGCAGTATTCGATTTACTCGGTGATTTCACCCGAAGGCTGCGCTTCGATCCTGTGGAAAAGTGCGGACAAGGCCCCCGATGCCGCGGAAACGCTGGGCATCACCGCCAACCGCCTGAAGACCCTCGGTCTGGTCGACAAAGTCCTTGCGGAGCCGCTCGGCGGCGCGCATCGCGATCCGGCAACCATGATGCAGACCATGCGTAAGGCGTTGCAGGAAGCGCTGTCGGATGCGCAGGAGATGCCGGTCGATCAGCTTATCGAAAAACGTTTCGAACGGCTGATGGCTTACGGCAAGTTCAAGGAGTCGGCGGTTCGTTGAAGTCCCTGCACGGAGACCGGAGAATCAAGTCACCCCCCCGGGGCGCGGGCCGGTAGATTAAATGTCGGGTACCCGCCAACGCGGGCGCCAATAAATCATAAGATACCCCGCTACAGCGGGGTATCTAGTTTGCAGCCTTCGATTCGTAAGTTCGGATGAAAGACCGGATCCTTCAGACCGTGGCCAGTTTGCTCGGCGCACACGAGTTACGCGGCAAGCGCCTGTGCGTCGGCCTGAGCGGAGGCGTTGACTCCGTGGTGCTGATGGATACGCTGGACCGCCTGCGTGCCGAGTTCCAACTGGTGCTGTCGGCTGTGCATGTGAATCACCGAATCAGCCGTCACGCCGATGAATGGCAGATGTTCTGCGAAACCTTCTGCAAGGCCAGAGGGGTCGACCTGACCGTCCGCCAGGTCACCGTCACCGATGACGGCAGCGGCATCGAGGCCTCGGCGCGGGCGCTGCGTCACCAGGCTTATGCCACCATCGATTGCGATTTCATCGCGCTGGCGCATCATCTCGACGACCAGGCCGAAACGTTCCTGTTGCAACTGCTGCGCGGAGCCGGCCCCAAGGGGCTCGCCGGTATGCCGACATTCAGGGAGGGCAGAAACGGCATGCCCCCCTTACTGCGCCCGCTGCTGGCCATACGCCGCCACGAGATCGAAAGCCACGCGAGGGCGCGCGCGCTTGCCTGGGTGGACGACGACAGTAATACCGACTCGCGCTTTGACCGCAATTTCCTGCGCAATGACGTGTTGCCCTTGCTCGAATCCCGGTTTCCCGGCTATCGCGAGACGCTGGTCCGCGCCAGCCGGAATCTCGCCGATGACCTGATCCTCGCCACGGATCTCGCAGCGCTGGACGCAGGGGACGCCCGGGCGGAGTCGGTGTCCGTCGAACTGCTGCGCCGATTGTCCGATGCACGAGCCCTGAATGTATTGCGCCATCTTTTCTCCCGCCGCAATCTGCCGATGCCCCAGCGAAGCATGCTGGAGGAGGCGTTGCGCCAGAGCCGGGAAGCGCGGGCGGATGCGGAGATGCGTGTTGATTTTGGCGGCTACGCCTTGCGCTGCTATCGCGGTGAAGTGGAACTGGTCGGCGAGCAGCCAAATCCCGCCGCGGGATGGCGGGCCCAGTGGGACGGCAAGCAAGTGTTGCTGCTGCCGGACGGAATGGGCAGCCTGCATCCGCACCCGGTGGTCGGGTCCGGCATTGCCACGCGCCACTTCCTCGAACAGGACGCCGTCGTACGCGGCCGCAGCGGGGGGGAGACGATGCGCCCCGCGCAGAACCGGTCCAACCGGAGCTTGAGAAACCTGTTGCAGGAAAGCGCGGTACCGCCATGGGAGCGCACCCGAATGCCGTTGCTGTTTTTTGGCGAGAGCCTGGCCTGGGTGCCCGGGATCGGCGTTGCGGCGGAATTTCGCGCCGGCAGCTCGGAATCCGGCGTCGAGCCGCAATGGGAGCGCGCCTGATTCCAGTTTTGCGAACCTTCAGCGCGCTGGAACCATCACCGCGGTGATGCCGATTTTTTTCAGTTTCGTCAGCGCCTGTTCCGCCTCCCGCCTGTCCTGGTAAGGGCCCAGATGCACTCGTGTTTCAACCTTGGCCCGGATTCCCGCCTTGGCCAGCCTTTGCTGCAGGGATCGCGCATTGTCCGGCGACGTGAAAACGCCGGCCTGGACGAAATACGATGCGCTGCCTGCTATGGCTGGTGGCAAGGTTCGCGGTACGCCGACTGAAGGTACCGGCCTGTCTGCCTCATTCACCACCACGGGAGGCGGCGGCGGATCCGCCAACTGGACCTGGGTGGTTGCTGCCGAAGTCTCGGGAGTGGCGGGTGGGGGCGGCGCGATCAAAGCCTGCGAAGGTTCGTGGGGTGGCGAAAAGGTCCCGGGACGCTCCCGCATTTGCTCTACTGCAACCAGTCCGGCAACGGCGAGTCCGATCAGCACTGCGGCGATGAGCAGACGGTGCCGGGTGCCCCGTTTCGGGTCTGCGGCGGACGGGGGGTTGGCCGGCGCGGTCAAGTTCTTCTCCCTTCAATCTTTTTTCCTGATACGACCGGATCGTATCACCGATTGAAGAGGTGCCCCGCAGAGGCCTGTGGGCCGGTTTTTGGCAAGGTCCCGGGGAAATCCGTTCCTTTCACCCGAGGGCCATGCTATCCTTATGAATTGTCGTAACAAACTAAACCTAGTGGAGAGTTTTGAATGGCTGTTGAACGTACCCTTTCGATCATCAAACCCGATGCGGTGGCCAAGAACGTGATCGGTCAGATCTATTCGCGCTTCGAAGGCAGCGGCTTGAGGATCGTCGCGGCGAGGATGCTGCAGCTGTCGCGCGCGGAGGCGGAAGGCTTCTACGTAGTGCACCGGCAGCGCCCGTTCTTCAACGACCTGGTGAATTTCATGATCTCCGGGCCTGTCATAGCACAGGTGCTTGAAGGAGACAGTGCGATCCAGAAGAATCGCGACCTGATGGGGGCGACCGATCCGAAGAAGGCGGCCAAGGGTAGCATTCGCGCCGATTTCGCCGACAGCATCGATGCCAATGCCGTGCACGGCTCGGATGGCACCGAAACCGCCGCTATCGAAATTGCCTATTTTTTTCCAACGCTGAACATCTATTCGCGCTGATGGCGGTAAACCTGCTCGACTACGACGCTGAACGGCTCGCCGGTTTCTTCTCGGAGATCGGAGAGAAGCCATTTCGCGCGCGGCAGGTGATGCGCTGGATCCATCAGTTCGGTGCGGCCGATTTTGCCGCCATGAGCGACCTTTCCAAGGGACTGCGCAGCAAGCTGCTTGATACGGCCGCCATCACGCCGCCCCAGGTGCTTGCCGATTCCACCGCGGCGGACGGTACCCGCAAATGGCTGCTGTCGGCTGGTGCCGCGAACGGCATCGAAACGGTGTTCATCCCGGAAACGGGGCGCGGCACGCTTTGCGTTTCCTCCCAGGTCGGCTGTGCGCTCGAGTGCGCGTTCTGTTCCACGGGACGCCAGGGTTTCAACCGCAACCTGTCGGTAGCGGAAATCATCGGCCAGTTGTGGTGGGCGAACCGGGCGCTCGGCGCCACACTCAGGAATGAGCGGGTGATCAGCAACGTTGTCATGATGGGCATGGGCGAGCCGCTGGCGAACTTTGACAATGTGGTCGCGGCGATGCGGATCATGCTGGACGACTACGGATACGGCCTCTCGCGCCGCCGCGTGACGCTATCGACCTCCGGCATCGTGCCCGCGATCGACCGCCTCGGCGAACAGCTGCCGGTTGCGCTTGCGGTTTCGTTGCACGCGCCGAACGACGAGCTCCGGGACCGGCTGGTGCCGATCAACAGGAAGTATCCGCTCAAGGAATTGATGGCAGCCTGCAAGCGCTACATCAAGGTGGCGCCTCGCGATTTCGTAACGTTTGAGTATGTGATGCTGGAAGGGGTGAACGACAGCGATGCGCACGCGCGCGAACTGATCGTACTCACGCAAGACGTGGGCTGCAAGTTCAACCTGATCCCCTTCAATCCGTTTCCGGATTCGGGATTCACGCGCTCCTCGCCCGGGCGCATTGCGGCATTCCGCGACATCCTCATGGAGGCCGGCCTGGTGACGACGACGCGCAAGACACGCGGCGAAGACATCAACGGCGCCTGCGGCCAGCTGGCGGGTCAGGTGCAGGACAAGACCCGTCGCAAGCTGCGGCGCGGCCTGGAGGCTTCCGCGTGATCCGGCTGCTCCTGTTGGTTTTCGCAGTCGCCATCTCCGGTTGCAATTCGACGGGAGGAAATTCCAATCCCGACTCCACGCGAACCGATTCGATGAGCCGTGCCCGTATCCATACGGAGCTTGGCATGGCCTACTATGGCAACAATCAGATGTCCGTTGCGCTGGAGGAATTCAAGGAAGCGCTGGCCGCGGACCCGAATTTCGCGCCGGCGCACAACCAGATCGGACTCGTTTACATGGCGCTAAACGAAGACAAGCTCGCGCAGCAGGCCTTCGAAAAGGCGCTGAAAATCGATCCGACCGATTCTTCGGCGAACAATAATTACGGCATGTTCCTTTGCCAGCGCAAGCGCGACAAGGAAGCCTTCAAGTACTTCATGACCGCGCTGAAGAATCCTCTCTATTCGACGCCGGAGAATACTTATACCAACGCTGGCATCTGCGCCTCGTTGCAGGGCGACGACGTGCGGGCCGAAGATTGGCTGCGTAAGGCGCTGGCGCTGCAGCCGAACCAGTCGCAGGCGCTTTATTACCTCGCCGAAATCTCGTTCAGGCGTGGCGAACTGAAGGCCGCGCGCAGCCTGCTGACCCGACACCTGCGGCTGGTGCAACCGTCGGCGGATGCGTTGTGGCTGGGTGCCCGCATCGAAAGCCGCCTTGGCGACAGTACCGCGCTGGCCAGTTACGGAACCCAGCTCAAGAATCGCTATCCGAACGCCGCGCAAACCAGGGCATTCAACGAGGGCAAGTTCCAATGAACGACGAGGCGTCCAGCGACCAGCCTGGCTCGCGCACCGATTCGGGTTCGGGCGCCGCCCTGCTGGCGGAGCGCCGTCGCCAGAACCTCAGCCTGGGCGATGTATCCCGCCAGCTCAAGCTTTCGGTCCGACAGGTCGAAGCGCTCGAGCGGGACGATTTTTCCGGTTATCAGGGCCCGGTATTCGTGCATGGATTCATCCGCAACTACGCCAAGTTGCTGGCACTCGATCCCGTCCCACTGATTCGCGCCGCCGATCCCGTGCTGAATGCCGCGCCTGTTCAAGTCGAAGCGGGGCCCGGCCCTTTCCGCGGGAGGGACGCACCCAGCGGCGGCAAGTCGATGTGGCCGTTTGTCGCTGGAACTGTGGTCGTGGTGCTGGTCGCGGGCCTTATGTTCGTGAACCGCGGCGGCAACGAGCCCGAGGAGCCGCAGGTGCCGAAACCTCCGGCGGGCGAGCAACTCGCGGCTGTACCGGCCACCAATGAAAAGCGCCAGCCTGCCGCCAGGGCAGCCGACAAGCCGGTCGCGGGGAGGCCGGTCGTCGACAAGCCTGTTGCCGAAAAGCCCGTCACTGAAAAATCGAGCGCAGAAAAACCAGATCCGGAAAAGCAGCTCGAGGAGAGG
>CAYODB010000198.1:0-7104 GCA_964402495.1 uncultured Bordetella sp. | reverse complement strand
GTTTCTCCGGGGACCATTCGTAGAGGTTCTCGTTGATCGGCTTGCCGGGATCGAGCTTGCGGTCAACACCGTCCATTCCCGCGGCGAGGATGGCGGCGCTGGCGAGATAGGGATTGCAGGAGCCGTCGGGCAGGCGCAGCTCGAGACGGCCGTAAGGCACGCGCACGCACGCGGTGCGGTTGTTGTTGCCGTACGTGATATAGGCCGGCGCCCAGGTTGCGCCCGACAACGCCCGCCCCACCACCAGCCGCTTGTAGGAATTGATCGTGGGAGCAACGATCGCCGTGAGTGCCTTTGCGTGCGCGAGCACGCCGCCCATGAAGTGATAGGCCATTTTCGACAGGCCCAGGCCATTCTTGTCCTTGTCGTCGTGGAACAGGTTCTTGACCTTATTGTTGCCGACGGAAATGTGGAAGTGCGCGCCGGTGCCGGTGCGATTGGAGAACGGCTTGGGCATGAAGGTCGCAATCATGCCCATCGACTTCGCGATTTCCGATGCGGCCATCTTGACGAAAATCAGGTTGTCGGCCGATGTCAGCGCGTCGCCGTAGGTGAAATTGACCTCGAACTGGCCGTTGGCATCCTCGTGGTCGATCTGGTAAACGTCGATGCCGACGGCCCGCAAGGCATCGGTCATCGCTTCCAGGAAGGGCAGCGAACGCGCAAGGCCCTTGTAGTCGTAGCAGGGTTTTTCCAGGAGGTCGGTATCGTCGACCGGTGCCAGCGCGCCGCTTTCGTTGCGTTTGAGCAGCATGAACTCGGGTTCGATTCCTGTGTACAGGGTCAGGCCGCGCTTTGCCAGTGCGTCGAGCTGGCGTTTCAGCACGACGCGTGAGCAGTACTCATAAGGCGCGCCATTGACATGGCCGTCGCACGCCATGCGTGCAAAGCCCGGCATCCAGGGAATCGGCGTCAGCGTGGACAAATCGCCCCGGGCCATGTAGTCGGGACCGTGCGGTCCCATGCCGAATCCCCAGAGCGCAAACCCGGCAAAGCCGGCGCCGTCCTTGAGCACCATGTCGAGGTGCTCGGCGGGAACGGCCTTGGCCTTGGCGGCGCCGTGGATGTCCACGAACTGGGCCAAAATATACTTGAGCTTGTTGTCCTTCAGATACTTTTTAGCCGATTGGGGTGACATTGCGCTTGCGCTCCCTTGTTTGAGATTGATGACCCGACCCGCCGCTCATTTCAGCAGGGTTTCCGTTCCGATCACACCACCACCCAGTTCCGTCGCTATTCCCGAAAGCGTCTCCCAGAAATACTGCGCAAAGGTCGGGTCGCACCAGATTCTATAGCACGGCAATTTCCGCAGGTGCGTGCGGATCACGATGACACCGACACCGATCATCTGGGTCATCACCGCAACACGCCTTTCCGGATCGATCTCCGCGAAATTCACGTTGCAGGTCTGCGCGAGAAGTTCATTGCTGCGTTCACCCGCGAGCAGAATGCCTGCATCCTGGCGGATTACCGGATACACGCCCGCTGTACCGGTTCCGAGCGCGATCCGCGTCCTGGTGGCCATGCCTCCCGCGGCGCCGTCCTCGAGGAAAAATTCGCTGCGCCCCAGGCGGGCGATCACGCCGTCATCCGGCAGCGCCGTCCAGGTATTCGCTTCCGGCGGGACCGGCACGCCCTGTGCGACCAGCCATTGCGCCGCGGCCGGGCCCTTGAGGCCGGACTTGGGCAGGCAACTGAGGTCCGCGAGGGCCAGGGTTTCGATTGCAGCGTCTCCGCCGCCGACACGCGAGGCCGTGTGCATTCCGTGCGATTCGTCCCACGCAGGCTGAAGCGTGTTGAATGCATCGTGCAAAGGGCTGGTACGGAGATAGTTCATGCGGCCTGGCTGTCCTTCGCTTCTTTCTGCCGTTGACCTGCCGGATCGTAGAACGGGATTTTCGCGACGGCGGCCTGCACCATTCGCCCGCCATCGGCGCGGATGAAGAAGCGTCCGCCTTCGGCTGCGAGTTCAGGGGCGACGAAGGCCAGGCCGACATGCCGCTCCAGCGAAGGGCTGAAAGCGATACTGGTCACGCGGCCGGCAATGTTGCCGTCGCTGATCACCAGGTGGCATTCCTTCGGCGCCTCGTTCTCTCCCATTGCATCAAGCATGAAACCGACCAGTTTCGTCCTCGGCGTTTTGCGCTGGATGATTTTCAGGCTGCGCTGGCCGATGAAATAGGGCTTGTCCATTTTCACGGCCCATTCCGACGAAGCGTCGAAAGGCGTGGTCAGGCCATCGGTATCCTGGCCGATGATGATGTGGCCCTTCTCCAGGCGCAGCAGGCGCTGCGCTTCCACGCCGAAGGGCCGGATGCCATTGACACGACCCGCCTGCGTCAGCGCATCCCAAACGGCGCACGCGCCATCGGCGGGAACATGGATCTCATAACCCAGTTCTCCGACGAAACCCACTCGCATCAGCCGGGCAGGAACGCCCGCCACCTCGGCTTCGCGCACCGCGAGGTAGGGGAAGGCGTCGTCGGCCAGTTCCAGATTGGTGAGGCCTGCGAGCACGTCGCGCGACCGCGGCCCCGCCAGGTTCATGGCCGCATAGGCACCGGTCGCATTGACGATCCCGACCTTCATGCCCCACATCGTGTTGAGCCGCGTCATCTCGCGGTAGACATTGGCTGAACCGGTCGTGGTGGTGGTGAAGTAGAAGCGTTCCTCACCCAGGCGCGCGACGACGCCGTCATCGATGATCACGCCGGACTCGTCCAGCATCAACGCGTAGCGCGTCATGCTGACTTTGAGGTTCGCAAAGCGGCCCGTGTAGAGCCGCTCCAGGAACGCAGCCGCATCCGGGCCGGATATTTCCATCTTGCCAAGCGTGCCAACGTCGATGATGCCGACCGACTTGCGCACCGCCATGGTTTCTTCGCGCACGATTTCCTGCTTCAGCTTGCCGCGTTGCCGGTAGTACTCCGGGCGCAACCAAACGCCCGCCTGCATGAAAACGGCACCGTCCTTCTCGTGGCGTGAATGCAGCGGCGACAACCGCAGCGGATGAAACCCGCGGCCCGCGAGATGCGACATGGCTACCGGGTGGAAGAACGGGCGTGACGTGGTGCTGCCGACCTCTCCCGGCGCCCTGCCCAGAATCTTCGCCAGGATGCGGATCGCATTCATGTTCGAGTGCTTGCCCTGGCTGGGCCCCATGCCCACCGTTGTGTAGCGCTTCAGTAATTCGATGTTGTCAAAGCCTTCCTGCGCCGCATTGAAGAAATCCTTCAACTGCAGGTCCTCGTCGAAATCGACGAAGTTCTTGGCGGCGGGATGGTCGAATACCGGATATGGATGGCTGGGAGATATCGCCGCGCGCGCGACGGGCAATGCGGCCGGAGCCATATACCCGAGCATTGTCGCTGCCTCGTTGCCGGCACGCCGCCCGTCGAGAATCCGATCATCAAGCGCATAGACGCCGTTGACGCGGCCGGCGGCCAACACGCCTTCCGGCAAGGTCTGCGGCAGAAACTGCTGAACCGTTTCGTCGAAGCGCATGGCAGCGCCAGCCTGGTAAAGAAGCGCGGCTGCGGGCGCGTAGCCCACGCTCATGAGGATGCCGTCGCAAAGGATTGTTTGTTGCTGTTCGTCATCGAGCACACCGTCGGCACGCAGCGGGCAAATCACGGCAGCCCCCACACCATCGCCTTTGGCCCGTGCTTCGTAAATGCCTTTGCCCCGATGGATTCGAACTCCGGCTTGCTCCAGCCTGGTCGCTGCGTCCGATGAGTCAGTGGCATTGCGAAGATCGACTACAGCCTCCACCTTGACGCCATTCGCCAACAGATCGAGCGCGGCAACATAGCCATCTTCATTGGCGGTCAGCACGACAGCAGACTGGATGGGCTTGACCGCGTACCGATAGATCAGGCGTTGCGCGGCGGAAGCGAGCATCACGCCAGGCAGGTCGTTGTTGTGGAATACCGCCGGCTGCTCGAACACGCCGCTGGCCACGATGACCGCTCGTGCGCGCATCTTGGTCATGCGTTTTATGTCCACCAGAGGCACCCAATGATCCGCGTAGTAGCCTGCGGCAAACGTGCCCGTGCGGACGCTGATGTTCGGATGCAGCAGAATCCGGTCTGCCAGCTCCCTCAGCGCGCCGGCCGATGCCTCCAGGCCACCACGTTGGTAGCCCAGGCTGCCCCCGATGCGGGCATTCTCGTCGACAATGACGACTTCGGCTCCGGCATCCGCTGCGGCAAGCGCCGCCGAAAGACCGGACGGACCGGCACCGATCACCAGCACCTCGCAGAAATCGTAGCGCTTCGGCGTGCGTATGTGTGGCGTGGAAAAATCGAGTGCGCCAAGGCCGGTGAGACGGCGGAACACCCGCTCCCAGAACGGGAACAACGCACGCGGCGTATGAAAAGCCTTGTAGTAGAAGCCGACGGGGAGCAGCTTTGCGAATTTGTCGAGAATACGTGCGCGGTCGTATCTGACCCCGCCGAAAGTATTGACGGAAGCCAGGCGCATGCCGTTGCGCAAAGGCGCCACGTCGCCGCGCACGTTCAGTTCCGGACCGTCCTGCAGCAGGGCATTCACGTCATGGTTGGCGAGGGAGAGCACGCCGCGCAGCCGGTGATACTTGAAGCTGCGGCCGATCGCCTTCACCGCGGACGCGCTCAAGGCGCTGGTGATGGTGTCGCCGGCTAAGCCGTGCAGGGGCTCGGCCTCGAACTGGAAGTCGATACGGACCGCGCGGTCTATCCATTCGCCTGCTACTGGAGGCAGCCGGTTACTCATGATTGCGGTACTTCCCCGTACAGATAGGTGTTCAGCACCTTGTCGGCCGCCGTGTCGCGCTCGGCGACAAACCAGATGCCGCTCGCGATGTGCAGCCACCATTCCTTCTTGGTGCCGGGCGCGCCGTTGCGATTGAACACATAGTCCGCCCATTGCGCGTCGGAGCATGTGTCCGGATCCGGCATCGGCCGGATCTCGCCTGCATACTGGAATTCCGATACCGGCCTGAGGCCGTTGATCGGGCAGCGCATCAGTTTCACGTTATCCAAACCTTCAAGAAATGATCTCCGTGGTTCAAGATCTTCATTAATGCCCCACTGATGCTGCGCCCTTCTCCCCAGTCAACTCATACTCGGCGAAGCGGGACAGGCGGAAGCCCTCGATCAGCGGATGGTCGCGATCGTTAGCCACGGTGTACGCCATGGTCTTGCCCGACACCGGCGTCGCCTTGAATCCCCAAGTGCCCCAGCCGGAGTCGAGATAGAAACCTTCCAGCGGCGTCTTGCCCATAATCGGCGCGAAGTCCGGTGTCATGTCCGCCATGCCCGCCCATTGCCGGTTGATCTTCGCGTGAGACAGGAACGGGAACATGTCGAGCATGTGCGCAGCGAGCCCCTCGACGAAATCGAGCGTCGAACGGGTGGAATGCAGTTCGTAGGGATCGAGCGATGCGCCCATTACCAGCTCACCGCGGGCCGACTGGCTGACGTAGATATGCAGGCTGCCGGAGACCAGAATCGGGTCGAGCCAGGGCTTCATGGGTTCCGTAACCATTGCCTGCAGCGGATGGATATATATTGGCGTGCGGATATCCACCATATTGGTGATCCGGGGTGTGGAGCCGGCGACTGCGCACAGCACTTTCGGCGTTGAGATGTTGCCGCGGCTGGTGCGAACGCCGGTTACGCGGCCATCGCGAACATCGATGCCCAGTACCTCGGTCTTCTGGTGGATTTCAACGCCGCGCCGGTCGGCGCCGCGCCCATAACCCCAGGCCACGGCATCGTGCCGGGCAATCGCGCCGGGGGCGTGATAGAGAGCGCCAAGGATCGGCGCATGTCCGCCGCAGGATAGATCGATCTGCGGGCAGGCTTTCTCGACGTCTTCCGGCCCGACCAGTTCGCTGTCCACCCCGAGGTGTTTGTTGACCTCCGCCCGCCAGCGCATCGTGCGCACGGCCGAATCCGTATGCGCCAGGGTGAAATGGCCTCGGGTCGAATAGAACAGGTTCAAATCAAAGTCGGCGGCGAGGTCCTTCCAGAGCCTGACGGACTCGTCGTAGAAAGCCACGCCCTCGGGCGTCAGGTAATTGGAGCGGATGATCGTAGTGTTTCGGCCGGTATTGCCGCCGCCGATGTACCCCTTCTCCAGAACCGCAATGTTCTTTATCCCGTGGTCCCTGGCGAGATAGTAAGCGGCAGCTAACCCGTGCCCCCCGGCACCGATGACGACCACGTCGTAAGCCGGCCGCAAGGTTTCGTGCGCACGGAACATCCGGCCTTCCGGGTAACGGGAGGCGCCGGCGAAGCGCAGCAGGCGGAAAGGCATGGCAGTCGAACGGGCGGTTTTTTCGGGGGGGGATTTGCAGTCATGGTGAATTTTTTACATGGCCAAGTCAATACCGAAGGGAATCTTTGTTAATCGTCAGGAAACAAATGACCTCCGCCTGGGAATCGGCGGGAACGACCCGTCTGCTACAATCCAGCCGACTTCAACTCTTTGACGCACATGAATTTACAGGCTCGCAATGAATGGTCCAGCCATGTCGGGATCGACCCGTCAAAGGGGCACGCGAAGCGCCAGGCGTCGGTACCGCAATGAAGATAGCGTTCATTCTTGATCCCCTGGAAGAGATCAAGACCTACAAAGATTCCTCCTACGCAATGATGCGGGAAGCGGTTGCGCGCGGTCATACGCTGGCGGAAATGCAGCAGCAAAACCTGGTGTGGCGCGAAGGCAAGGTGGTCGGCTATGCGCGCGACCTGACACTGACCGGGGACGCCAAGGCCTGGTATCGCGCCGGGGAGCGCAGGCCCGTGACGCTGGAAAAATTCGACGCGGTGATGATGCGCAAGGATCCGCCGTTCGACATGGAATACATCTACAGCACCTACCTGCTGGAGCTGGCCGAAAAACAGGGCGCCCGGGTGGTCAACAGCCCGCGGGCTGTCCGCGACAACAATGAAAAGCTGGCGATCGCAAAGTTTCCCCGCTTCACCGTGCCTTCCCTGGTGACCCGCGAAGAGGCGCTGCTGCGGGAATTCCTGGCCGAGCACGACGACATCATCCTCAAACCGCTGGACGGCATGGGCGGCTCCTCGATATTCCGCCTCAACCGGAAGGATTTTAACG
>CAYODB010000197.1:0-7104 GCA_964402495.1 uncultured Bordetella sp. | reverse complement strand
GTGAGGCGCAGGCGGCGGTGGCAGGCATGGCAGTCCGGATCGGGTGATCGGGACGGGATACTGTATGTCCATCCAGCTACCGACGCAATCACGACTGCAGGTTGCGAAGGTCGGCTTCGTGACCGGAGACCTGCCGTTCAGAGAAGTACTTTCCGTTGTTGATGGCCGCTGGCGGAGTCCGGCCGGCCAACTCGGCAAGAGTTGACGGCCTCCAACGTCTGCACCACCACCTGCACCTTGAGCGACTCGGAAAGGAAAGCGCCAGTGTTCGCGGGGTTCTGCGCGAGGGCGACGATGCGGGCGTGATCGCGGACGGCGATCCTGAGAACACGCGCGGGCGCGATGAGGGGCCTGCGGGGCCGCGATCGTGCTCTCCGAAGGTCCCCGCGGACCGAGAGCGGCAGAGAGCGGTTAACAGGTCCGGGCTTTCGAGAGGGGCCGGTTAACAGGTGGCCGCCGCCGACGGCCACAGCGCGGGCGCGCAGCCAGCGCGCGCCGAGCCGGCCGAGCGCTGGCACGCGCGCCGCAAACGGCAGTTGCCGGCGCCGCCTAATAGTCGTACCCTTCCTGCCAGCCCTCATGTTCAGCGATGGGATCCATGATGTCGTCGTAGCAGCCTGAGTAGTTCTGCTGATTTCCGGTATCGTCATGTTCCCATCCCTCGCCCAGGCCTGGAAACGATCGCCGTCGACCCCGGGCATCACAAGCTGCTGGCCCAGACCGACAAGGTGACGGTGATGCGGGCGATCTGGGGTCCAGGCGAATCGTCGCCGGGATTCTTCTACACGTTCGGCGCCACGATCGTGACGTTTACTGCCACCCACTTCTGACTGACGAAAAGATAGTACACGTGCAGGCGCGCGCGAATTAAAGGAGTCCCCCTACATCAAACAATCATTCTTTCCATATCATCACCCAAATTCAAAAGCCTGTTAGGGAAATATTGAACAAGGAGGCTCGCCCCTCGTAATGCCCTCAAAGTTTGGTTACGTCGATGGCGCAAGAGTGCTTTGTCAGCGTTTCCTTAGCATCAAGCGCGCTGTATACAACCACTGAAAAATGGAGGAGAGCATGAATAACGACAACGGAAACAATCCGAACAAGCCCAGCAATCCAATCAATCCAACCAATCGTCGTAAGATCCTGAAGACCGGCGCCGCGGCAACAGCTCTGCTGGGTTTCCCGTTTATTAATACCAAGTTCGCGTCTGCCGATGCGGGACGGCCACTGAAGATCGGTTATGTGATTCCCAAGACTGGCCCCCTTGGGAATTTCGCGGAAAGTGATCGCTTCGTGCTCGGAGAACTCGCCGCGGTCTTCAAGAAAGGCTTGATGATCGGGAACAAGTTGCATCCCGTGCAGATTATCGAGAAGGACAGTCAATCCACGTCTAATCGGGCGGGCGAAGTAGCCTCCGACCTGATCCTGAAAGACAAGGTCGATTTGATGCTGGCGGGTGCGGCGCCCGAAACGGTCAATCCCGTCGCAGATCAGTGTGAGCTGAACGAAATGCCGTGTGTCACCACAATATGTCCGTGGCAGCCCTGGTTTTTTACCCGTGGCGGCGATCCGGCGACGGGCTTCAACTGGACCTACCACTATTTTTGGGGATTGGAGGACATCATCGCGGTGTTCACCAACATGTGGGACAGCTTGCCGACCAACAAACAGGTCGGCGCATTGTTTCCCAACGACGGCGATGGCAATGCGTGGGGTGACCCCGAGCGAGGCTTTCCCAAACCGCTCAAGGCAAAGGGCTACACGTTGCACGACCCGGGTCGTTATCAGAATCTGCAGCAGGACTTCAGCGCACAGATTGCCGCCTTCAAAAAAGCAAATTGCGAGGTGGTCACCGGTGTGATGATCCCGCCTGATTTCAAGACATTCTGGACACAGGCGGCGCAACAAGGCTTCAAGCCCAAGGCCGTTTCCGTTGGCAAGGCACTGGGGCTACCCCTTAACCTGGAGGCCATCGGCGACATCGCCGACGGACTGTCCACCGAAGTCTTTTGGAGTCCCGCATTTCCCTTCAAGTCTGCGCTGACAGGTCTGACCTGCAAGGAGCTGGGCGCTAACTACGAGAAGAGCACGGGCCGGCAATGGACCCAGATGTTGGGTTTCACCTATTCGTTGTTCGAAATCGGCATCGACGTATTGAAGCGCAGCAAGAACATCGATGATAAGGCTGCCATTCGCGATGCCATCGTTTCGACGAATCTCAACACAATGGTCGGACCCATTTCGTGGGATAAGGGACCGGTGCGCAATGTCGCCAAGGTGCCGTTGGTCGGTGGCCAGTGGGTCAAGGGCAAGTCACGCAAGTTCGAACTCGTGGTCGTCAACAACAAGACCGCGCCGCAGATTCCTGTGGGCGCGGAAATGAAGTTGATCGGCTCTTAGCAAGATCTGTCCGCACAATCGAGGTCACCCGCCATGCTCTTTCCTGCTTGGCGGGTTCCACTATAAGAATTGGCTATGTCGAGCGCTGTCGTGCTGAATGTGGAGAACGCCTCCAAGAGCTATGGTGCCTTGAAGGTGATCGACGCGCTTTCTCTCACCGTGCAAGAAGGGGAAACTCTGGGAATTCTCGGACCCAACGGCGCCGGCAAGACCACGCTTTTCAATCTCATCAGCGGGGATGTCACACCGGATAGTGGGCGCGTCGTGTTTGGCGATCGCGATATCACGCGCCTGCCGCCGCATGAGCGATGTCGTCAAGGCGTCGGGCGCTCTTACCAGATTCCGCACCCCTTCGTGCGCATGACGGTGTTCGAGAATTTGCTCGTGGGTGCCACATTCGGCGGTGGTATGCGAGATAGCACGGCCTACGACATCTGCGCCGAAGTGCTGTCGCGCACTGGACTGGAAATGAAGGCCAACATGTTGGCAGGGTCGCTCACGCTGCTGGATCGCAAGCGTCTGGAACTCGCACGCGCCCTCGCGACGCGCCCGAAGTTGCTGCTTCTCGACGAAATTGCCGGCGGACTGACGGAGCACGAAGCGGGTGAACTGGTCGAAGAAATTCAGCGCATCAAGGCCTCGGGAATGACTATCGTGTGGATCGAGCATGTGGTGCATGCCCTGCTGGCCGTGGCCGATCGGCTGTATGTCATCAACTTCGGGCAGAAGCTGGCGGAAGGCGCACCGCGTGAAGTGATGAACGATGCGGAAGTGAGGCGGGTATATATGGGAATCGAAGTATGACCGTCGGGAAATAGGGTGCCCATGTTATTGCAGACCCGACAGCTCAGTGCCTTCTACGGCGATTTCCAAGCGCTCTTCGGAATCGATTTTCAGCTCGAGGCCGGTGAGATCGTGGCGATCATCGGCGCAAATGGCGCAGGAAAGTCGACCTTTCTCAAGACGCTTATGGGATTGCTGGCTGCGCCGCACGAAGCGGTGCGCTTCGACGGGCGCGCCATTGGCGGTCTTGCCACGGGCAGGATCGTCGAACGCGGCATCGTGCTGGTGCCTGAGGGCCGTCGGTTGTTCCCGAGCCTCAGCGTCGAGGAGAATCTTCGCATGGGCGCTTACGGCGGACGACCGGGGCGTTGGAATCTGCAGGAGGTTTACGCGCTGTTTCCGATCCTGCGGGAAAAGCGACTGGCACCCAGCACATCACTATCCGGTGGCCAGCAGCAGATGGTGGCCGTTGCACGCGCGCTCATGTCCAATCCGAAATTGCTATTGTGCGATGAGACATCCCTGGGTCTTGCACCGATCGTGGTGAAGGATATCTACGCAGCGCTGGCCAGGGTGACGGGCGAAGGCTTGAGTGCGATCATCGTCGAGCAGGACGTGGGACTGGCGCAGCGCGCCTCCAGCCGACTTTACTGCTTCCAGGAAGGACGGGTGTCCCTTACGGGTCGATCCGATGAACTGTCTCGCGAGCAGATATCGCATGCCTACTTCGGAATCTGAAGCGTGCTGAACTGGCTCGACACACTTGTTCAAGGCATCTTGCTGGGTGGCCTGTATGCGCTGTTCGCCATTGGGCAATCGCTCATCCTGGGCGTGATGCGCCTGACCAATGTGGCTCACGGTGATTTCATAATACTCGGCGCATTCGGTGGCTTTGCCCTGATCAGTGGCGTGCCGGGTACTGCCTTGACGGGGTTCGGGTTGAATCCGGTGTTGACGTTGCTGCTGATGCTGCCACTGGCCGCTGGCGTGGGGTACGCGTTGCAGCGCGGGGTGTTGAACGGCGCGCTCGGCGCCGACCCTATGCCGACGCTGGTGGTGACATTCGGTCTATCCATCATCATTCAGAACCTGCTGCTCGAAGTGTTCTCGGCCGATACGCGTTCCATCAGTGCCTTGGGCATCGAAACCCAGAGCCTGCCTCTGGGCGAAAGCATTCACATCGGCGTGTTGCCGCTCATTATTTTTCTGCTCGCCCTGGTTGCAACGTTCATGATGGAATGGGTGTTTCGCCATACGAATCTGGGGCGCGCATTTCGCGCCACGTCTGACGACATCGATGCAGCGCAACTCATGGGCGTGGACCATCGCCACATCTACGCACTGGCCACGGCCATTGCCTTCGTGCTGATCGCCGTAGCGGGAATGCTGCAGGGCTTGCGCACCACCTTCGCGCCGTCCGACGGCCCCGGCTTGCTGCTCTACGCTTTCGAGGCCGTGATCATCGGCGGGCTTGGATCTTTCTGGGGCACCTTCGCCGGTGGAATATTGCTCGGGGTGTCTCAGAGCGTGGGATTTCGCATCGATCCGGGGTGGGGAATTCTGATAGGCCATATGGTGTTTCTGACCATGCTGATGGTTCGACCGAGCGGGTTGTTTCCGAAGACACGATGATGCAAGACAGTATGGATACGCCGCATGTCTTGCCCACGCTCCGAGGGGGGGCTCCGGGCATAGGGGAAGAAGAACCCAGGCAGCGGCGATGCCCATGCTGACATACACAGTCCAGCGCGCAACGCGTGCCAGTCGCATCGCCGCGGTCCTGGGGGCCATTCTCCTCGCCGTCGCTGTCACTTTGCCGTGGTGGGGTGGCACCGTCGCCATGCGCAGCGTGGTCGAGATCAGTTGCTACCTGGTCTTCGCCAGCATGTGGAATCTGCTTGCCGGCTACGGCGGCATGGTGTCCATCGGTCAACAGGGTTTTCTGGGGTTGGGCGGGTACTTCCTGTTTGTCTTTGCCCAAACGATGGGTATCAATCCTTTCGTGTCAGTTGCGCTGGCCGCGGGTGTTGCGGCATTGATCGCCGTACCCACGTCTCAATTCGTATTTCGTCTGCAAGGCGGGTATTTCGCGGTGGGCACCTGGGTGATGTCCGAGGTCTTTCGTTTGACCTTCGCAAACGTGTCTTCCCTTGGCGGAGGTTCGGGCACGAGCTTGACTGTCATGGTGGGCATTCCCAAGGCAACGCGTGAAATGATCACCTACTGGATGTCCCTGGGAAGTGTCGTTTTTGCCGTTGGCCTGGTATATGGCCTGCTGCGATCGCGCTTCGGTCTGGCGCTGACCGCCATTCGTGACAGCGAGCGCGCAGCCGCAACGCAGGGCATCGACGTGAAAGCGACCAAGCTCATTGTCTATGTGTTGGCCAGCTTCGGTGCTGGTTTGGCCGGTGCGCTGTACTACCTGAGCAATCTGCGCATTTCGCCGGATGTCGCCTTCAGCGTAAACTGGACAGCGTTCTCCATTTTCATCGTCCTGATCGGCGGGATCGGCACTATCGAAGGCCCGATCCTGGGGGCGTTGCTATTCTGGCTGCTGAACAATTATCTGTCGGACTATGGCAGTTGGTACCTGATCGGATTGGGCCTGATGGCCATTGTCGTGATCACCCGATGGCCGCAGGGTATCTGGGGATCGCTCAGCGCTAAATTCGGCTGGCAACTGTTTCCTGTGCAACGCAGGTTTCTGCTATCCCATCGCACCGACTCACGCGATTCACCCAGTTCACCCGATTCACCCGATTCACCCAATTCACCCAGTTCACCCGATTCACCCGATGCATTCGGTTCAACCCATCCCCAACTTCGCAACATCGAGAGAATGCCATGACAGACGCAGACTGTTTCGTATGCAGTCCGCCGCAACCGGCCGATGCCGCCCAATGGGCGGTGCGCTTCGAGGCAATGCCAAGGCGTGAAGGAAAGGGCCTCGCCAAAGGCATCCCGCTCAAGGGTATCGAAGGGCTGCGGCGGGATGGTAATGACGGCGACTGGCACGAAGGGTGCCGACGTCTCGTCCCAGAGGATGCGTGGATCCTCAATCGGCATCGTTTCGGGATCCGTCCGCTGTTGCACAAGAAACTCGAACTGTGCGCCGGTCGTATCCGTCCGCGAATCCCCGTACTTGCGTAGCGAGCGATAGCTGGTCAGCGTCGGCGCTTTCTCCGAGGAGGGAGCGTCACGATGAACACGTCCGATCACAACGCCGGCCAGTCGGCCCGCGCTCGCTGGAGCAAGCACCTGGCACGCTGGGAGCGCTCGGGGCAGACGCAGCGCGCCTACTGCGAGGCCAATGGCTTGTCGTTGAGCAGTCTGCGAGGGTGGCGTCACCGACTCGCGCGTGAGAGGCTGTGGGCGCCGGTGCGAACGTGGTGGTTTTTGGCCGGTTTCAAAATGCAGGCGGGTTTGCGGCAGCACTGGCGTGATGGTGGCGCCGACGAAGCAGACGCCGGCCAGGCTTCAGAGCTCGGTGTGAGCCTGCGCGCGGTAGCTCTTGCCCTCGATCAGAACGGTCTCGACGTGGTGGAGCAGACGGTCGAGCAGGGCTGAGGTCAGGGTGGCGTCGTTGTTGAAGATGCCGGCCCATTGCTTGTAGATGCGGTTGGTAGTCAACAGCGTGGCGCCGCGCTCGTAGCGGTGGCTGATGATCTGGAACAGGCAATCGGCGCCGAACTTGTCGATCGGCAGGTAGCCCAGTTCGTCGATGCACAGGAGCTCGGGCTTGACGTAGGCTGCCAGTGCCCGCTTGAGGCCGCCGGTGGCGTTCGCGGCGGCGAGCGTGTTGATGATGTCGATGGCGCCGGTGAACAGCACCGAGTGTCCGCGCAGGCAGGCTGCGTAGCCCAGGGCCGTCATGAGATGACTCTTGCCCAAGGCCGACGCCGGAGATGAAGACCACGTTGG
>CAYODB010000196.1:0-7131 GCA_964402495.1 uncultured Bordetella sp. | reverse complement strand
TAGGTTCCCGCGTGTGCCTCTGGGTCGAGAAGGTGCATAAACAGGCCCCGGAACTCCTGGAGAACTCCCAGCCGATACGGCGGGGCACTGACGGATTGCTCGCGGCGCTAGTTACCTTGGGCGTTGCAGATGCGCGAAGGCTGGAAGAAGATCTGAGCCGCACCTAATGTCGAGATGTCTCCAAACTCAAAAACTCGCGACGCGGATGCATTTCATGACCGTTGACGGATGCCAAGCCCGGACAAGCCCGTTGCGCTGGCGCTCGGACGGCTCGGCGTAGATGATTCGAACGGAGAATCCATCCAAGACGTACATCCAGACTGCAAACACCACCCGGCCACCCAGTTGAGCGGTCTCGAGGTCCGAGTAGCCCACGGATCTTTTTCCGGGAAGATCTACATGCGGGCTCAGGGCTATGAAAACGTGCGGGTGCGCGCTTTCGGCCAGAATCGTCCTCGAAAAAGATGCGATGTCGATCGGCACCTTGTGCTCGACAATTGCACACCCGAACAACTTCACGAAGAAAAGGTGAACGCGAAGCATCGATTCCTGGATGGTTCCCGGAAAAACGCGTTGTAGTGAAATCCAGTCTCCACTCCGGATTGCAGGTTTCCTGTTTCGCAGGTACGTCGATAGCCGCTCCCACGCGAGATCGTAGGGCTGCGTGCGCTGGTTATTGCAGCGAGCGCATATCAAGGCATTGGACTTCAAGGTGTCCGACTTGATCCCTCCGATCGGTTGGTTGCGGCGAAGCGCGGTATGAAAATAGACGGGGTTCTTCTGAGCCACCGGGCCGAAAACGGAGCGTAGGTCCGAGGCCTTGATCAGGTGCTCACCGGTTTTCGCTTCGTCGCCGCATATCCAGCAGTTCATGGTAGACCGTCGCGATTGCCTTTGTGCCAGAGATCGTTCAATGACCGCGTCTCGAACCAGTCCGGCGAAAAGCGTACGAACTGCTTCCCGTGCTCGATGAACACTTGCTCAAAGGCGGATTGCGCCCACAACGGCGCCAGCTTGGGCAGGAGTGGGTTCCGCAGCGCGCGGGACGTTGACATAACCGTACATAGGAAAACCATCCCGCCTAGCCGAATCCCAAATAATTCCACGCGGCATCGGAAAACGCGTTGACGTCCTCCTTCGACCACGGCTGCGTTGCGTGAAAGAGGATCTTGATGCCGTTCACCTCAGTCCACTTTGTGCAGTCATCCGTGGGCCGCGTGTTGTTGAAGATATGCGCCAAGATATTCTGCGCGTCGCCGCGATAAGTCAAAGTTCCGAACCGTTCATCGGGCACGTTATATACGAGGCTTTCGATTAAGAACGATGGAAGTGCATTGCTTAATACCTTCTGATCGATCATTTCAACCTGGAGACTCTTGAGGATCCGCGCCATGCGCTTGAAGCGTTTCTTGGTTTGCGCATTTTTTTCTATTCCGCATTCAATGTGCTGCTTCGGATAACTCGTAATCGATTTCCCATCATTGGAATAGAACCTGACTCCGCCTCTGAACTTCGAGGGATTCTGGACATCGTAATATTCATGAAATTCCCATGTTGGAACGACGTCCGCGTCGACCATGTACGAATTGGAATGAATCCGAACCGCCTTGTTGCCCGGCGTAACTTTATCTGAGCCGAAATATTCGGTCAGCGCATCTATGACATTGTGCCTGTACGTGTCGTAATTGTGCTCAGTCGGAGTGAGATTGAAATCACTGACTTTGGTGCCCTCTGGAATCTCGTAATACCATGCTTCGCGAAGGCATACGGAGACATCAACGTCGCTCTCTTGGGCAATATTGGTGATATTTCTGAACGAGCCTTGGGCGAAGACTTCAATATCCCTCTCCTTGAGGGACGTGCTTGCCGCGATCGCTTTCCGAATCATCCGCTCTGCGTTTTCACAGCGTTCAAGTTCTGTATCTCCGGGGCCGCCAGCCCACGTGCGAAACCGGGCTTCCCATTCCTCTGCGGTTCGAAGCGTCATTTTGGCTCCTCCTATCGTCGGCGCAAGCAGACCCAAGCTTGCAGCCGGCGCTTAGAGGCGCTCCGCGAAGCTCGCGAACGGCATCTTGTAGCGGTTTTCGGCGAGTACAACTTTGTACCCATCTGCTTGCGCTACAGTGATTCGATCGCAGCGGATGGCTTCCAGGAGCAGATCCTCCGTTCCGAGTATTCTCGCCTCACCTATCAGCTCGATAGCTTTGCGGCGAAATCGCTTTTTCTCGTCCGAGGCAAGATAACACCCTGTGGTTGCGGCCAGCGCAAGGCAGGCAGCCTCGCCGCGCCCCATCAAATCGCGCAGATCACCGTACAGCGCGAGTGCATCCAGCGCATCTATGACTAACAGGTCGAGCTGACCCGCGGCGATGGCATTATCGACGGCCACTCTCTGTCCGGGATCGGTCAGTTCCTGCAGCACTTCGGCCGGTAACTGAAACCGGTACGCGGGCAACTCGCCGAGCAGAGCCAACTGGCCGATGTGCAGAAAGTTGATCAGCACATTGGTATCGGTGATGACGACGGTTGTTACGGCCGGAGCAGACATGGAGCTGTCCGACCGTCAGGCCTGATCCAGACCGACGGAAGAGAGTACGCGCTCGACGTCATGTCGTTTGATACCCACCATCGCGGCCAATTCGGTCAGTTTACTCTGCGTGATTTCCTCGCGCCGATTGGCCTCCAGCGCGAGCCCCAGAAAGCGGCGCCGGAACTCATCCTGCGTTTCTCGTTCCTCCACCGGGTCAGCGGCGGCCAAGAAATCGGCAATCGCTCTGCCCGCCCCAGTATCTTCTTCGGACTTCAAGCGCTGAAACTCGCGCTCATCGATCAGGCGCAAGTTTTTAAGACGATACAACGCGGAAATGCGGCTCGCGCCAAAGTGATGTGCGAGTAGCGCGACATCGTAAAGTTGGATGTCCTGACTTCCTGGGACCGCGCGCTGTTCCACTTGAACCACGTCGGCCTCATCGAAAACGGCGACTTGTGCACGGCTTGCGCCACCCTTGCCCAATGCATGGACAAACTGCACCACGCCTTCGGTGGGCATCATGAACTCAGCCGCAAAGGCGTTCGCCCGGACCTCGAGCAGTTCGGTCCGGTTCTCGGCGCGGCTGATTGCACCAGATCGCTCGCGATCAATCAACACGTGTGCGTATTCATGCGCCAGTGAAAAACGGCGCCGTAGTGCAGGATGATCGCTGTTGATGACTACAAAAATGCCGATTTTGTCATCCCACAAGGTCAGGCCGGAAATGTTATCGGGTAGCGTAACCAGCCCGGTACGTACGCCTTGAGACTCGAATAGTTCGATCAGATCCCCAATGGGGGACACTCCGAGTCCCAGCCGCTGTCGCTCGTCAGTTGCGATGTGTTGACCTTGTTGAATAGCATCCCAGCGCGATCTGGGTGCAGGCAGTTCATAGGCTGCTGCACGCAACTGCGCACGATCGATTTCCAGCAGCCGTTCCAGGTTAGTCATCTCCCGACCCAGGGCCAAACAATCCTGCAGGGCGTGCCGTAGCTCCGTCTGCTCGGCAAGCTGCGCCTCGGTACGAAACAGGGCCGCCAAAGCGTCCTGTTCAACGAAAGCGTCCGTAAAAAAAGATTTGATGTCACGCCCGACGACATTGGCAATACGGTCCAGCTCGATGCTCGACACAGACCGGCTGCCAGATTCAATCTGGCTGATAGCGATACGCGACAACTCGACCGATTCGCCTAATTGCTCCTGAGTGAGGCCGCAACTCTCGCGTGCGGAACGAATTCGTCGCCCAAGCTCTTCTCTCGTGAGTGGCATGACGTTCTCCTTGTTGAAGGCCATATTGCAATGGTAACAAAATAGGACTACAATTGGCAACAAATGGATTTAATGATTGATTATAGGACGTTCGACCCGCTGTTTCGGTCTTGCTTTCCTCTCATAGGAGCTTTTATGGCCAAGAACAAACCAGTTGGCGACGGGGCCCGCGTCGGCGCGGTCCGGGCGCGTTCGCAGGTCTTCAATCCGCAGAATCAGAACTGGACCAAGCGCGATACCGGAACTGGCCGCTTCCTGGACCAAAAAGCTGATCCGGATCCGTTCAAAGGTGTTCGCAAGGAAAATCGCAAGTAGGTGGACGACCGGTCTGGGGCCAAGCCTGCAACGGAGCTTCTATGGAGCAACTGACACCCTTTCGCGTGCTATGTCTGGACGGCGGCGGTATGCGCGGTGTCTACCAAGCGGCATTTCTGGACACTTTTGCTACGCGCGTTACTGGCAATCTCAAACGATCCGATGTCATCGACATTGGCAAGGCGTTTGATCTTGTTGTCGGTACCAGTACCGGAGGCATCGTTGCGTGCGCGCTAGCCGCAGGGGTGCCGCTCGAACGGGTACGGGCGCTATACCAGAGCCATGGCGCCGAGATATTTCCGTATCAGTGGTTGCGATCCATTTGGATGCTAGAAAAACTGGTTCGCGGATTCGGCCTTGGGCTTCGGCGTGGCGACGCCGCGTTGCGCAGTGTTCTGACCCAGTTCTTGGGGACGCGCACGGTTCGTGAGGTCTATGAAGACCGTGGGATCGCCCTCGCGATTCCGACGGTGGACATGAATCGCCATGCTGCGGTCGTGTTCAAGACGCCACATCTGGCGCGCCTGAACGGGCGGGACAATGAACGTACCTTAGTCGATGTCTGCATGGCCACCACGGCAGCACCGATCCTGCGCTCCATGTCGCAATTGATCGAGCCTGGTAACGCCGACACGACGGCCGTCTACGCAGATGGGGGGCTGTGGGCGAACAATCCCGGTGTCGTGGGCATGATGGAAGCGGTGGAAATGCTCCATGACCGCAAGGAGCCACATCGCCCAATCCACCTGTTCATGCTGGGCACCCTACCTTCCCAGGGCGGCGAGGAATTGTCAGGCCGTGCTCTCCATCGCGGTGCCCTCGGCTGGCGCGGTGGCCTGCGCGCCATCGCTGCCAGCCTCAACGCGCAGGCAGTTGGTTATGACTACCTCGCGCAAAAGACGGCGAAGTTGCGCCAAGATGAAAACAGTTTTGCGTTTCGTATGCCCGCACAGTGCCCCTCGAACGAGTTGCGTGACTATCTCGCCAACATGGACGACGCGCGGCCGAAGGTATTGAACGCATTGGCCCGACAAGCCATTTCAGATGTCGACTTTGCCTGGGCTAAGAGCGACTCCGGCGAATTGCGGTCATTCCGAGAAGCGCTTGCAAGCGCGCCCGCTCTTGTCAACCCCGCGTCTCCATAAGCGAAGGAAAAGAGATCATGACAATCGTTGATTGCGGCACCGAAATGGGCAAATACCACAGCGACAAGGTCACACTGCAAAAGTCCGACCAGGATGAGATGCGCAAGCGCCGCGACGCTGGACGCACGCGGCTGGAAAAAGGGTTGGAGCGCGATGGGTATCCTGTGCCCAATGAAACTGCTTCGCAAGGGTCCTACGCGATGCGCACGATGGTGCAGGATGCGGAAAACGATTACGACATTGACGATGGGACGTATTTCAAGAAGGACAATCTCAAAGACGCCGACGGAAACCAGTTGACGCCCTACGCGGCGCGCCTGCGCGCCTGCAACGCACTGACGCAGGACGATCGCCTGAAACACGATGCCAAAGTTCACAAGAACTGCGTGCGCCAAGCATATCCCGAGGGATACCACATCGATATCCCCGTCTATAGGATCGTGACCTCGACCGACACGGACGGCAAAACCGTTACCGACTACGAACTGGCGAGCGAGGATACTTGGACCAAGTCCGATGCACGCGGCGTAACCCGCTGGTTCAACAACATCGTCGGCGACCTCAACGCAGGCGAGGACGATGGCAATCAAATGCGGCGCGTAACACGTCTCACAAAGAAGTTTGCGCGCAGCCGCACGAAGTGGAAAAAGGATGCCCCCAGTGGAATCTGCCTGACCAAGCTTGTCGTCGAATGCTTCGTCGCTCAATCTGGTCGCGATGATGCAGCGTTGCATGAAACCTGGAAGGCAATCAGCAACAGGCTAGCCGAATCTCTGGAAATAGAGCACCCGGTGCTGAGGGGAAATCTGCTTGCCGCCGAGGGTGATGATAAGGTGGAGTTCTTTCAGGAATGCCTTGACGATGCGTTAGAGGACTTGGCCGTTCTGGATGATAAGAATTGCACCAAGAAAAAAGCACTATCCGAATGGGACAAGGCTTTTGACACGACATTCTTCAGCGACCAGTACGTTGAGGAAAATCAACCGAAGCGCGCCGCAGCTGTCGCAGGCTCGTTGCTGAGCCCGGCGGCCGTAGCCAGCGGGCTTTCCTTTCCCAATCGCCCAGTCGTGCCAAACAAGCCGGCCGGATTTGCGTGATGCAATGGGCGCTGCGCGATCTGCCGCGCTTTCTGCAGGAGCACAAGGACTTTGAGCAGCTCCACAAGGAAGCGGATTGGCTGGTCGCGTGTGCTTGGCGGATCGACGCCGCCGTGGAAGTCGATATGGACTTGGAAATACACGGCAAGTCCTACGCGGTCACACTGACTTATCCCGATCTGTTTCCCGAAACACCGGCCTATATCCGGCCGCGCGATGCTTCGCAACAGTGGTCGATCCACCAGTACGGGCCAAGTGGATCCTTTTGCCTTGAATGGCGGGCGGACAACTGGCAGCGTAGCGTTACGGGTGCGGATCTGGCGAAAAGTCTTCATCGACTGCTCACAGCCGAAACGCATCCAGAGCAGCCAGTACGCGTTCCGTCTACGCACTATCTGACCGAAGGCCAGAAAATGCGCAGTAGTGAGCATCGACTGGTCTGCACACCCAGGCTCCTGACGGCGCTGGCGGTCGTTCCAGATAACTCAGTGAGGTAAGCCCCCGGCTTTGCCGGGGGACTCACCAAGGTTTGACCTTTGCGGCGGTCGAAGATGGGTTTAAATCGGTGCGTGAGTTCGAGTAGGCATATGTTCGGAGTGATGTTCGCAAATGAGACCAAGGTTAAAGCTGCTACAGACTATCTGCCGCGAAGCGGCTAACGGTTTTGAGACCCCTTTGAGGGGTTCACCCAATAAGCCCCCGGCTTTGCCGGGGGTCATTTAACTGCGCGGACCTCAGAAAAAATTGTTCAGGATTTGTCGGACAGCCCGTACTC
>CAYODB010000195.1:1015-7169 GCA_964402495.1 uncultured Bordetella sp. | reverse complement strand
GGCTAGGGGCTAGGAATTGGAAATTGGGAGTTGTTGGGTTCGTAGCTTAAACGCTGGGCTTGTTCCTGGGCCTTGCCGGAGGAGGACCCGGCCTCGCGGCCGAAGCCGGACTTGATCGTTGCTGTTGCCATGTTTATGTCTTTTGCGAAGCGAGGGCGAATTGTAACCTCGCCCCGGTTCCCATCCTAACGCCCCCGGGGCTGCGCATTCTCTGTTCCCCGCGCAACGCGCGTGACCACGGGATCGGTCCAGGGTCCGGTTACCGTATATTCCAATGCGGCGATGGAACTGAACGGATCCTTTAACGCTTTTTGCGCGATAAGCGCGGCAACCCCGATTGCCGGATTGACGATGGCCCCGGCCACGGCGATGCTCTCCGACAACGACGGCGTCACCCGCAGGCCGAGGTTCTGCGTTTCCGCGGCAAGGTCGACCGTTCCCCGCATGGAAACCTTCGCTGCCGAGCCTTCCATCCGGAAATCCTCGGTATGCACGACGCCGGATGCAATTTCCAGGTTCGCGGTAATACGCTCGAAAGTGAAGCCCTTGCGGAAAATGTCGTCGAAATCCAGTGAAAGGCGCTTGGGCAGGGACTGCAGGCTGACGATGCCGAGTAGCTTGGCGACGCCGGGATTGACCTGCTGAAAGCGCCCATCTTTCGCTTCGAGTTTCAGGCTTCCGGACAGCGAGCGGATGTCCAGTCGCGTCGGCCCTCCGCTCCAGCTGACAGGTCCCTCGAGGCTTGCGCTGCCGCCCTTGATGCCGTCGGGATACCCCAGGCGGGTAAAGAATTTGCCGATATCGACCGCATCCAGCTTGACCTTCACGTCAGTACGCTGCTCGCCTTCGATAATCCAGCGGCCGCTGACCGCCAGCGTGCTGTCCGCATTGACGACATCCAACTGCTGCAGCGTCCATCCGGATTTCTCCGGATCTGCACGCACGGTCAGCTTGCCAAGATCCTTGCCTTCGAAGGTGAAGCTGTCGACAAATATGTCGAGCGATGGCAGGCTCTCTCCGACAACGGGAGGCGGCGGCGTGAGACCCGTGACAGGCGCCGGCAGCACCAGTTTCGACAGGCGCGCCACCAGCCGGCCCTCATCCTGTGGAGTCCATGCCACCTGGCCGGCAATCTCCCGCCCGGCCAACGTTCCCTGCCAGGCATCGCGCTTCCCCACCACGTTGATCTTCAGGTCGTGGAATTGTCGGCGGCTGAAAGTCAGGTTACCGATCTCCAGGTCGATGCCGGCGATGTCCGGAGCCACCTTGCCGGAGCCCGAGCCGGCGAGCACCGCATTCCAGGCATCGAGATCCAGATGGTCGAGCTTGCCCTTGATCCACAAGCCGTCGCCATCCGCAAGCGTAGCCTGGCCACCGAGGTTCACCATGCCGCGCCGGATGCCGTCCGTAGCGCCGCCATCGATGGCGAGTTGCGCCGAAGCGATACTGCCGAGGCTCAGCGCGAGGACGCCCTGGTGCCCGGCGCGCTCGCGCAGCTCGATGCGCAGCGGCAGTTTTGATTGCGCGGCCTTTACCAACGGTGCGGGCAAGCTCGATTCCAGGCCGGCCAGGTCGGAATCGAAGCGCATCGTTGCGACTTTGTTGCGCACGGTGACATTGCCGGTCCACGCAAACTGCCCGCTGAGAAAACGCAGTGGCGCGAGATTGGACAGGTCCGCGAGGCGGGCGGCATCCAGCGTGCCGCCGAGCTTCAGCGCGACGACGCCATCGGTCTGGTTGACGGCTTCGAAGCTCACGGGATTAGCCAGTAACAGCGCCCGGCCCTCCGTGATACTGAGGCTGCCCTTGTTGCCGGCTTCCCGGGCAAATGCAATCCGCGCGTTGAACTTGTCCAGTTCGGGTATTCGCGGGTCGATGACGACCGCGTTGTCACGCACCACCAGCTCGCCCGCCACTTTCGCTTCGGCGCTCCGGTGGAGCGGCAGATCGAGGTCGAAGCTGAGTCTGGCATCGCCTTTGGCCTCGATCTGCTCGGTAAAGCGGTCGATATGCGCCGCGATCGGGCTCGATTCGACAAAGCGCAGGAACTGCTCCGTCCGCGCATCTGCCGTGCCTTTCACCAGCAGGTGCTCGTCACGCTTGCCGAGTTCTGGAATCGAGACCCGTACGTCGGTGAGTTTCATGCCCAGTACCGAACCGCTCTGCGGGCGCACTTCCATTTTGCGGCCGCGGAACCTGAGTTCACCGGTCACATCCGTGAGCGGCGGCCAACCCCGGGCATAGTCGAGTGTGGCACCGTTCACGCCGGCGATGAGTTCGAACAGGCCTTTCTTCTCGTCCTCGAACGGAAAATCGCCCAGCCGTCCCTTCAGCCTTATGCGGACATCCCGCGACTGCCCCGCCAGCAACGCTTTTTTCAGCCAGGCCTGGATCACCGGCGCCGTTCCGGGAATGTAGCGCCAGACGTGCCGGGCCTCGGCGCGCACCAGTGTGCCGGTCAGGTCAACGACCCCGCGCCCTGCCGCTTCTGTGTGATAGCTGCCGTGGACGCTGCCGGCCGCATGTTCGTTGGTGAAAGCCGCGTTCTTGACCGTCACATGGGTCTGACCGTCGCGGAAGGTCCAGGTCGCACCGGCCGACAGCACATCGAGCGGTACCGGTTCCTGGAAAACCTTCGGCAGGTCCAGGCTGCCCGCCGTGACGCTGAGCGCCACCGTACCACCACGTTCGCTGGCATCGATCTGTCCGCTGAGACCGTGCACACCCGGCAAGGCGCCTTCGGGACGCAGGCTCAGCCCGGAGAAAGCCGCGCGCGCCACATACGGCAGCGTCCGGTCGAAGGCGCCAGCCCAGGAAAATTCACCGCGGTCGATCATGCCCGTTGGCGCCGATTGCCCGAGCCGGTCGCGCAGGACCGCGGGCAGCGGCAGAAACGCCGCCAGTTGAACCACCGGCGCGAGGTCGAGGCGTTCGACGCGAAGCTCCGAGCGCTGATCCGCGCTGCCCGCTTCGCCGGTGCGTGCGAAGGTGAATCGCATCGGGGCCAGCGTGAGGCCTTCTGCGGTGGTGAAGGCCAGGGATGCGGCGGAAATTTCCCGGCGCCGGCCGTCGTCCTGCCAGCCCAGCCGGCCCGCCAGGCTGGCCAGAACCAGTTCCGGGAGATCGGGTTCCAGTCTGGCGCGCACGTTGGCGAGGCCGACGTCCGCGGTGGCGGACGTTACCCGGTTTCCAGCCAGCTTGAGCCATAATCGCAGCGATCCGGTTCCGCTGGAAATCTCCAGGGGCGTGTCGATCCACGCTTGCGCCGGCGACAGGTTGACCTGTCCGAACTCCACATACAGCCGTCCGGTCCACGCCTGCAGATCGCGCGCAGTGCGCCCGTTGAGTTCGCCGCGCGCGTTGATTGCGGAAGCCACCGCCGGCGGCGGCAATCCGCTCAACCCGAACTGATGGGTCCCACCGGAATTGTCAAGGCGAAAATTGACTTTTTCGATCCGCAGCTCGGGCGCCTTGCGCAGTTCATCAAGCCAGACGATGCCCGCGTCGCGAATCAGGATCTGGCGTTGCGCCAGCAGCCAGTCGCCGAAACCGCCGCCGTCGCTGCGACCCTTGGCAAGGCCCGTGACGTGGATCACTCCCCCGGTGTCGCGCCGGATTTCCAGCCGCGGCCCGTGAACCTCCAGCGATTCGAAGCGCACTTGCGCCGTGAGGAGGGAAAGCCATGCCAGCACCGCGTCCACACGCTCCAGCCGTAATGCCGGCTGGCCCTGTTCGTCGAGCACCTTCACGTCGCGAAAATGCAGTTCGGGCCGGTAGCCCTGCCAGTTACCGGTGATCGATCCGATCGCGACCGGCTGGCCGGCCGCCCTGGTCAATGTGCGCTCTATGGGTGCGCGGTAATCGTCGACATTCGGCAGTATGTAGTAGCGCAATCCCAGCACCAGCGCCACGAAGGACACGCCCGCAAGCAGTACCGCGGCGGTGGCCAGCCGATAGATCCACAGGGAACCGTGCTTGAGGAAGGCGAGACTGTATTTGAGGACCACTTGTCGGGGACTTGCTGTCGGAGCGGCTGGTTGAAACGCTGTTCAGTTAAGATGCGCGGACGCAAGTAAAATTCCCACGACTCCCGCCGTGGCACTCGCGCCGGGGCACGCGCAAGCCTGCCGCAGCGTCATGCTTCACGCGCGGATACCAAAGACGCACGAACTGCGGAAAGGTTGACCTCGCGGCGCGCCGTTGACTGAGAGATGCTTTGCCGACCGAAGTCCGCTCATTCTAAACCAACGAAGCATGCCTTCCTCCGCTACCGCGCAATTCGATGCCCCGGCCGCCATTGTCCGTGCCGCCCGGCTCTCGCGCTACGCGCGCCACCTGCTGTCCGCCGATCCGGGTCTGGCCGGGGCTCCCTACGGCGAACCATTCTCCACGGCGCAGATGCATGCAAGCCTCGCCGGCATCGGCGAAAACGGCGAGGAAACTCTCGACCGGACGCTGCGCAAGCTGCGCCAGGCCGTCATGCTGAGGCTGATCGTGCGCGACCTGGCGGGACTGGCGAACCTGGACGAAGTCGTGACCGGAGCCACGAACCTCGCCGAACAAACCCTGAATGCCACCCTGCAATGGCACCACCGCAACCTCGCCCGCCAGTACGGTGCGCCTGTCGGAGCGCAGTCCGGCAAGCCCCTGCAGTTGCACATCATTGGCATGGGCAAGCTGGGGGGGAGCGAACTGAATGTATCTTCCGACATCGACCTGGTGTTCGCCTACCCGGAAGAAGGCGAAACCGATGGCAGCCGGCGCATTCCCGCGCAGGAATACTTCACCCGCCTCGCGCGCAAGCTGATCGGCTCGATCGCGGAAACCACAGCCGACGGCTTCGTGTTCAGGGTCGACACGCGTCTGCGTCCGTACGGAGACGGCGGTCCGCTGGTGGTGAACTTCGACATGCTCGAAGACTACTTCACCACCCAGGGGCGCGAATGGGAACGATACGCCTGGGTCAAGGCACGGCTGTTGATGGGCGACTGCGGCGGCGCACTGGAGGCAACGGTGACGCCGTTCGTCTACAGGCGCCACCTGGACTTCAGCGCCCTCGCCAGCCTGCGCGGGCTGCACGCCCAGATCCGCCAGGAAGTGCAGCGCCGCGAGATCGCCGACAACATCAAACTCGGCCCGGGCGGCATCCGCGAGGTCGAATTCCTGGTACAGGTATTCCAGATGATCCGCGGCGGCCGCGAACCGCCGCTGCGGCTGCGGCCCACCCTGCAGGCGCTGGGCCTGCTCGGCGAACGCCAACTGCTGCCCGCCGATGCGGTGGCCGAACTGCGCCTCGCGTATGTGTATCTGCGCAACCTGGAACACCGCCTCCAGTATCTCGACGACCAGCAGACCCAGACCCTGCCCGAAAGCGGCGAGGACCGCCAGGCAGTCGCGGAAATGATGGGGCATGCGGACTACGGCCTGTTGCTGCGGGAACTGGACGTTCACCGCGGGGTTGTCACGCGGCATTTCGAAGCAATATTCGCCGGCAGCCGGGACAACGGCACCGCCCATCCGCAGACCGACCTGTGGCAGCAGACCCTCTCCGACGACAGCGCGCTCGCGCAAATCTCGGCGCTCGGCTACGCCGATGCCGGGTCCGTGCACAAACGCCTGGTCGAACTCAGGAACAGCGCGCGCTACCGGCGCATGGCGGCCTCCGGCCAAGCCAGGCTCGACCAGCTCATGCCCCGGCTGATCGAAACCGCGGGAGGTTTTGCCAATCCGGACCTGACCTTCGAGCGCGGCCTGCGCGTGGTCGAAAGCATCGGCAGACGCGAATCCTATCTGGCGTTGCTGCTGGAGTATCCGCAGGCGCTGGCCAGCCTGGCGCGGCTGGCCGCGGCCAGTCCCTGGGCGGCGGACTACCTGGCGCAACACCCGATCCTGCTCGACGAATTCATCGCTCCCCAGCTAGACCGCACGCCTGACTGGACCGGCCTGCGCAGTGCGCTGCGCGCGAACCTGGACGAACACGCGCAGAACACCGAGCGCCAGATGGATGCGCTGCGGCATTTCAAGCAGACGCAGACGCTGCGCCTGCTGGCGCTCGACCTCGCGGGTCGGCTGCCGCTGGAAACGCTCTCGGACCATTTGAGCGACCTGGCCTGCGTAATCCTGGAAGAGGTCTTGCGCCTGGCCTGGGAGGGGT
>CAYODB010000195.1:0-1005 GCA_964402495.1 uncultured Bordetella sp. | reverse complement strand
GCAAGGAACTCGGCTATGCCTCCGACCTTGACATTATTTTTCTCTATGACGATGCGCACGAAGCGGCGGCCGAAACCTATGCACGCCTGGCCCAGCGCATCAGCACCTGGCTCACCAGCGCCACTGGCGCGGGCCTGCTTTACGAAACCGACCTGCGGTTGCGGCCGAACGGCGTCGCCGGGCTGCTCGTCAGCCACATCGACGCGTTCCGCGACTATCAGTTCAACCAGGCCTGGATCTGGGAGCACCAGGCGCTGACGCGGGCACGTGCGGTTGCCGGCGACCGCGACATCGGCCTGCGCTTCGAGAAAATCCGCGAAGAAATACTGCGCCGCCCGCGCGCGCTGCCGGAGTTGCAGAAGGAGATTCGTGCCATGCGGGAAAAAATGCGCGATGCGCACCCGAACGCCAGCGGCCTGTTCGATCTGAAGCACGACCGCGGCGGCATCGTCGACGTCGAGTTCATCGTGCAGTACCTGGTCCTGGGCCATGCGCACCGGCATTCCAGCCTCACCGGCAACATCGGCAACCTTGCTTTGCTGAAACTCAGCGCACAACTGGACCTGATCGCCGCTGCCCCCGCCGATGGCGCCCATGCCGCCTACCGGGAGTTTCGCGCGCTCCAGCACCAGCTGCGGCTGCAGGGGGAACGCTATGCGCGGGTCGATCGCGAACGCGTTGCGGAGCACGCGCGGACTGTTGGCAATCTTTGGGAAGCGGTACTGGAAAAGACGCCGGCGTGACCGCGCCAGGAGCGCGGACTTACTGCTGGCCTGACTAGATTTTCCCGGTCAGCAGGTACACCGTGGTGGTGCCCTTGCCTTTGATCGGAATGTCCTGCGGGGTCTCGAAGGAATAGCGGTGGCCGAGGCGGCGATTGGTGGTCTTGTCCACCAGGATCTGGCCGGCCGTCGCTTCGGAAGTCAGGCGGCTGGCGAGGTTGACGGTGTCGCCCCAGAGATCGTAGATGAAGCGGGTTGCGCCGATGACTCCGGCGATCGCCGG
>CAYODB010000194.1:0-7179 GCA_964402495.1 uncultured Bordetella sp. | reverse complement strand
ACCCTGAAGTTCTTGAACTGCCACGGATCCGTATCGTCCACGTCTTCCGGGTACAGGACGCCGCGGTCTTCCAGCGGCGTCCAGTCCGTATAAACGCCGACTACCCTGCCCAGGTAAGGCTTGCAGATCTGCAGCATGGTCTTGTAAGGCAACTCGTCGGGCTCGACGATCCCGGCTTCGGGATTGTTGATCGCCCAGATGATCGCCGAGGCGTAGCCGATATTGACCTGCAGGCTGGTTGCGTTGTTGTAAGGGCAGAGCTTGCGCGCTTCCTCGATAGTGAGCTGGGAGCCGTACCAATAGGCGCCCCGCTTGTGGCCCATCAACAGCACACCGAGCTCGTCCATGCCTTCGGAAATCTCATCCCGCAGCAAGCGGTAGCGCGGCGGGAAACGATAATTGTTGCCGATGTACTCGTGCATCGACAGCACCGCGTCGTCGCAGGGATGGTAGGAGTAATGGCAGGTGGGCCGGTACACCGCCTTGCCCTTCTTCTCCACGGTGAAATAGTCCGGGATGGAAGTCGCCTCGCCATGGGAAATCAGGAATCCCAGCATCGGCCCTTCGAGCGGCGTCCAGGTGCGTACGCGGGTGGAAGCGCCGGTGCGTTCCAGGTAGATCGCCGCGCCACAGCCGAAATCGAACTTGCGCCCGTCAACGGGCCAGTTCTTTTCATGCGTGCCCCAGCCCAGTTCCGCCGGCTGCAGGGATTCGCCTGCAAAGGCTTCGCTGGACCACGTGTTGACGAACTCGTCGCGCGCCTTGCGGCGCGGGCTCAACTGGCTGTCGCGCTCGGCAATGTGGATGACCTTGATGTCGAGCTTCTGGGCGAGTTCGGCCCATTTCTCGCGGGTCCTGGGTTCCGTGACCTTCAGTCCCGTGTCCTTGGCGACGTTCAGCAGAGCCTGCTTGGTCAGGTGCGAGACCAGGCCGGGATTGGCGCCGTGCATCAGTACGCAGGCCGGGCCCTTTGGATACTTGTTGCGCATTTTCAGCGCCGCTTCGCGATAGGCGTAGTTGGTGCGCTTCGCCGCCGGCACGCCAGTGTTGTTGTGGCCGCCGGGCCACGGTTCGATGCAGGCGTCGATGTAGAGGATGCCGCGCTTCTGGCAGTACTCAATGGTGTCGAGGCTGTTCACGTCGTAGGACGCATTGACCAGGAAATCCCCTTCGCCGAGGTACTTGTCGTACTGGGAGATGTACGATTCCTTCTTGATCGGCTCAATGATGAACTTGACGCCGAGGCTGCCAGCGATCTCACGGCCGAATGCATTGGCCGTGACGATAGTGATCTGCTCGGGCTTGATGTCGATGTGGCGCAGGATCAGAGGCAGGGACCCCTGCCCGACCGAACCGAAACCGACGATGAGCATTCTGCCCTTGAAGGATGCGTACTTCCTGAATTCGCCCAATTCTCAGTTCTCCTTGGTCATACAGCCAGGCGCTTTTCGCGCGAGGGGCACTTTATAGACGATGTGGACGACAATCTCAACCCTGGTTGTGTCTTTTCAACGCCCACTCCACATGCCTTCGCACCATCGCGGAAGGATGGTCGAGGCGCCCTCTCAGTGCGGCCATGACCTCTGCCGACGACGGCGCGTTGCCAAGTCCGACGGCGAGGTTGCGCAACCAGCGCTCATGACCGATGCGGCGGATGGCGCTGCCCTCCAGCCGGCTGTTGAAGTCAGACTCGCTCCAGGCGAAAAGTTCCATCATGCCGGCGGCATCGAGGCCGCCGCGCACCGCGAAGTCCGCCATGTCGGCCTTCTGGGCGAAGCGGTTCCAGGGACAAACCAGCTGGCAGTCATCGCAGCCGTAAATGCGGTTGCCGATCAACGGCCGCAGTTCCTCGGGAATGTCGCCCTTGTTCTCGATGGTGAGGTAGGAAATGCAGCGGCGCGCATCCAGCTGGTAAGGCGCGACGATGGCCCGGGTCGGACAGATATCAATGCAGCGGCTGCAAGTGCCGCAATGATCGAACTGCGGTTCATCCACCGGCAGCGGCAGGTCGGTATAGATTTCTCCGAGGAAAAACCAGGATCCCGCCTCGCGGTTCAGCAACAGCGTGTGCTTGCCGCGCTAGCCCAGGCCAGACTTGGCTGCGAGTTCGACTTCCATGACCGGCGCGCTGTCGGTGAATACGCGGTATGAGAAGGTCTGCACTTGCCCAGCGATGTTGTCACAAAGCTTCTGCAGCCGGCTCCGCAGTACCTTGTGATAGTCGCGCCCGAGCGCATAGCGGGCAATGTACGCCTTGTCACCCTCGCCGAGGACTTCCCACGAATCGCGGGACTCGGGTGGAAAGTAGTTCATGCGCACCGTAATCACCCTGAGGGTGCCAGGCACCAGTTCCGCGGGCCGCGACCGGCGTGATCCGTGCGCCGTCATGTAGTCCATGTCGCCGTGCCAGCCGCGCGCCAGCCACTCCATCAGCCGGGTTTCCGCCTGGCCCAGTTCGCAATCGGCGATGCCCGCCTGCTGGAAACCCAGTTCCGCCGCCCAGGCGCGGATGTGCCCGGCCAGCGCCTCGAAATCCGCAGCCGCCGGTTCAGCGGACGGCGGCGCGGCGCGGCGGTTCTGCCTCATCGGAGACGGCCGCGACAATGTAGTCGAGCTTGCGCGTTTCGCCATGCTGCATGACGAAAAACCGCTCGGAGGGAATCCCGGTGGCTGCGAGCGCTTCCGCCAGTTTCACTGGCGGCTCGTCCAGGCGCTCGTCGGTCAGCTTGAAGGTGCCCCAGTGCATCGCCACCGAGTACCGCGCGTTGAGGTCGCGATGCGTCTTCACCGCTTCCTCGGGATTGACATGCATGACCTTCATGAACCAGCGCGGCTCGTAAGCGCCGATCGGCAGCGCAGCCAGATCGATGCGCCCGAAGCGCTTGCCGATGTCGGCCAGATCCTGCGAGTAACCGAAATCACCGCCGAACAGGAAACGCATCTGCGGATGCTCTATCACCCAGGAGCCCCACAGGGTTTTGTTGGTGTCCCACGGGGTGCGCGCACTCCAGTGCTGCAACGGCACCAGGTGAAGCTTCAGGCCCATGTGGTCGCGGCTGTCCCACCAGTCGAGCTGCGTCACGTTGTCGATGCCCTGCTCATGGAACCAGCGCTTCAACGCCAGGGGCACCAAGAACATGGGCGGACCGCCCTTCTGCGCGTTCAGGCGCTGCACCGTGCCGCGATCGAGATGGTCATAGTGGCTGTGGGAAATCACCACCACATCGACGCGTGGCAGGGTATCGAAGTCAAGGCTCGGGGCGACATGGCGTTTCGGTCCCGCGAACGACAGCGGCGAGGCGCGCTCGGTGAGATGCGGATCGGTCAGGACGTTCACGCCGCCAAGTTGAAGCAGGAAAGTGGCATGGCCGATCCAGGTCAGCGTCGGTTCGCTGCGATTGGATTCAAGGAAAGCCGTGTCGGGTTTGAGAAGGGGAAAGTTGTACCCTTCCTCCGGATCCCCGGGCGCACCTTTGGTCCAGCGCTGCCACTGCCATTTCCAGAAGCTTTGCTTTTCCGGATGCGGATAGTTGTTGCGGAATCCGTCCGCAGTGTGATGGGTTTTCATCGGATTATAATTGGGGTTGCCATGGCAGGCGGTGAACAGCAGCGCGCCGGCAACACACAGAACGACCTTCGATTTCATTGGTCCCGCGGGGCTGATTGGGTCGCAGCAGTGTAACCGGCGACGAAGGACCAGGCAAAAAAACCGACAACAAAGGAGCGGCCGATGGCAGCGAAGAAGCAGGTGGTGGGCGTGATCGGGCTGGGATCGATGGGCATCGGCGTGGCACGCACGCTGGTCAGGAAGGGTTTCGACGTCCATGCCTTCGACGTACGGCCGGAAGTCACCGAGGCTTTCGCCAAGGAAGGCGGGATTGCCGCGAAAAGCCCAGCCGAGGTGGGCTGCAATGCTTCGGTCGTCATCATCCTGGTGGTAAACGCCGACCAGACCAACGATGTGCTGTTCGGCAAGGATGGCGCCGTCGGCACCCTGGCAAAAGGCTCGGTCGTCGTAGCCAGCAGCACCGTCGCGCCCGAATTCGCCATCGACCTCGGCAAGCGGCTGGAAGCGAAAGGCCTGCTGCTGATCGACGCCCCGGTTTCCGGCGGCGCCGGGCGCGCCGCCAAGGGCGAACTTTCCGTCATGGGTTCGGGATCGAAGGCCGCATTCAAGAAAGCCGACGCGGTGCTCAAGGCCATCGCAATCAAGGTGTATGAACTGGGTGACGATGCCGGCACCGGGTCCAAAGTGAAAATGATCAATCAACTGCTGGCCGGCGTGCATATCGCCGCCGCCGCCGAAGCGATCGCCCTGGGCATTCGCACCGGCGCCGATCCCAAGGTCATCTATGAAGTCATTTCCAACAGCGCCGGCTCGTCGTGGATGTTCCAGAACCGCGTGCCGCACGTCCTGGAGGGCGACTATACGCCCCTGTCCGCGGTGAATATTTTCGTCAAGGACCTGGGCATCGTGCTCGATTCAGCGAAAAAAATGGCTTTCCCCCTGCCCCTGACCGCAGCCGCCCACCAGCAGTTCCTCGGCGCCGCCGGCGCCGGCCTGGGCTACGAAGACGACATCGCCGTGATCAAGGTCTACCAGAAGCTGTCCGGCATAAAACTGCCCGAAAAAAAGAAAAAAAGTGATCAGCGAACAGTAAACGGCGAACAAGCGCAGGAATCTTAACCTTCCGCAACCGTTCACCGATTGCTGTTCACCGTTTACCGCAACTTTCAGATGCGATCGTTCTCCAGCTTCTCCTCCAACTCGATTAACGCCAGCGCCAGTGCCGGCTGGTTGGGATTGAGTTCGAGCGCGCGGCGGAAATAGTCCGCCGCCTTGCGGTATTCGCTGCGTTCGAGCCAGATCTGGCCGCAGCTTTCCAGTGTGCCGAACTGATAGGGGTTGAGTTCGATGGTGTGGCTATAATTGGCCAGCGCGCGCTCGTAGTCGCCGAGCGCGACAAACGCATCGCCGCGGCGGTTCCAGGCCTCCGCGAATTCCGGTCTCATCGCGATGACTTCGTTGAGTTTCTCGAGCGCCGCGGCCGGCTCGTTTTCGACCAGCAGGCGCACGCCGGTCTGGAACATCGGATCCACCACCGGATCGTCGGCACGCATCCAGATGCCCCAGACCACCTGCTCCGCCATGCCGCGGATCAGTTCCTCTTCATCCCACAGGGCGGCCAGCACCAGCGGGACGTCTTCGAGGGTTCCCACCTCGGCAAGCCGCGCGTACCCCAGGCGGCGCTTGTTCATCTGGCTGCTTCTGGTTTCGTCGAGGGCTTGCTGACGGGACCGCGGTGACCAGTCGGCGGCCGGCGCGGAGAGGGAAAAGCCGGCCAAAAGCGCCGCTATCATGAGCTGCACTGCTGCAAATTGGAGACGGATGGCCATTCTGATGATCCTTTCCTGCGGACTCCACCCTGATATCGTTTCTGCCTGCAAGTGTGACGCCTCGGCGCCGATGGCGCAAATCGGCGCCTGTCACGAATCGGCGCAATCCGGCGCTCGTCAGGGATCGACGGCCGAAAGGCGTCGCCGCAGCACGTCCAGCTTCAGCGCCAGCGCCTCACCCATGAACATCTGCGGGTTGGACGGGTCGAGCCCCTCCTTTAGTTCCCGCGCTCTGATCCATGCCCTGGCCAGCGCAAAGGCATCCGGAAACGAGCGCGTCTTGCGCAGGGCCTCGTCAAAAAAAGCCCGGGAGAAATAAGTATAGTCCGAGTCGTCACTGCACCCGAACGACGTATGCTTCGCGTCGGCCGCGGTCATCACCATGGTATTCGGATCTCTTAGCACCTCGATGAATCCGCCGGAATAGCAGGCCGATACCACGACGATGCGCCATTTGATGCCGGCATCGTCGAGCGCGGCGCGCAAATCCGCGGGCCCGATCTGCGCCAGTCGCAAGGGCCAGAACTCGGTGCTGAGTTGGTGCGTTTCGGATCCGTGCGTCGTGATGTGCAACAACACGATGTCTTCCGCCGGATCGATGCGCTCCCCCACCGCCCGCAATGCGCGGCGCAGGCTGGTCAACGAGGCGATGGGCGCCTTGCCGGCCAATGAGGCGTGATTGACCAGCGTCACGCTGCGGCCGCCGGTATCGAAGCGTTCGCGCAGCAAGCCCTCCACCGAGTTCATTTCCTTCATGAACACATCCTGCGATGCATAGGGCGCGAAACCGACAAAGTAAAGATCCGCGATACCCGGACGTTGCGGCTGCAATTGTTCGAGGGCGGCCCGCAGCAGCCCGGGCTGGGCATACAACGCCTGCTCCTCCACCACGGAAAACGACTGGGGAGCATCGGCCTGGTCGCCGGCATCATCCGCCTGCCACAACCATCCGGCCGGCAGGAAGTAGGTCGGCAGCAGGACTATCAGAACAAACACCGCCATCGGCAAGGTGGCCGCCCTCAAACCGCCACCGGCGAAACGGGCGATGGTCAACAGCATGGCCGCCGCCCACCAGGCGACCAGAAAATAGTACAACTCCGGGGAGTTGACGCCGCCCCTGACCGGGAGCAGCCCATGGTCGACGGCAAGCCACACGCTGTTGGCGATGACGTTGAAGCTGAAGGCCGCGGAGGCCACCGCCACGGGAATCAGGATTCCCAACTGCCGGTCGCGCAGAAGGCCGCCGATCACATGCCCGGCGAGCAGCACCATCAGGATGCCGAACACGGCGGAGGGCAGCGCATGGAAATTGAAGAAACCGTCGGCACCGACAAACGCGAAGGCCGCCGAAACATTCACCACGAGCCCGAGCGCGACCAGCGCGATGAGCTGGCCGGCATCGGCCTGAAAACGCGACGGCTCCGTGCGCAGAAAGAACAGCAGGCGCGCGCCCGCCGCAAGATTGCCCATGAATCCACGCGGGCCGCTGTTATCGGCCCGCGGCCCCTGCGCCCCCGCAACCGGCCCGGCCGGGCCATCGGATGCGGGTCGCTGAAGGTCCCGCCCGTCCCCAGGCGTATCGCTCATGCCTGCATTCAGATGTAGCGCTGCTGCTTCTCGGACAGGATTTTCCCGATCGCATCGATCGAGTCGCGCACCCCGTCCATGTTGGGATTGATGGCCAGCGCGCGCTCGAAATAGTCGAGCGCCGTCGCCAGGTCGCCCTTGCGCACGTGGATCTGCCCGTAGCCCGCCAGCACGCCGAAATGCTGCGGATTGCGC
>CAYODB010000193.1:0-7187 GCA_964402495.1 uncultured Bordetella sp. | reverse complement strand
GGCCCTTGGACAGGATGTGCTTGGAAATGTGATCCGGGTTCTCCAGCACGTCCTTGTGCGAAAGCGCCGAACCGATGGCGCTCACCATGCCCTCGCCGACGCGCGCGATGATCGTTTCTTCGCCGGCGCCGCCCACCAGGCGGTCGATGTTGGTGCGCACCGTCACGCGCGAGACGGCCATCAGTTGAATGCCGTCTTTGGCGACAGCCGCGATCCTCGGTGTCGTGATCACCTTGGGGATGACCGACATCTGCACCGCCTCGAGCACGTTGCGTCCCGCGAGGTCGATAGCCGCGGCCCGCTTGAAGGGCAAGGGGATGTTGGCCTTGTCCGCCGAAATCATCGCGTTCACGACCCGCACGACGTTGCCACCCGCCAGGAAGTGGGCCTCCAGGTCGTTGATGGAGATATCGAGGCCGGCCTTCGCCGCGCTGATCCGTGCCGTCACCACCGTACTGGACGGCACGCGGCGCAGGCGCATCGCGATCAGTGTCATCAGGCCGACGTAAGCGCCCGACGCCCACGCAGCGACCCACAAGGGGATGGGCACCAGATAGAGGATGAAGGCGATGACCGCCAACACCAGGATGAGCAACCCGAAGGTGCCCAACAGCCCTACAACTTCCACGATGCCCATGACTTACTCCTTGGTTGATAAAGTTGATTTGGTTGATTTGGTTGATCTGGTTGATTTGGTTGATTCGGCGTGCGGCCGTCGCACCACGACCCGATTACCGTCTACGCGGACCACCTCGATGGGCTCGCCCGCCTCGATGAACTCCCCGTCCGAGACGACATCTACCCGTTGGCCCCCGAGATCGGCAACACCGGACGGACGCAGGGTGGACACTGCCGTTCCGCGCTTGCCGAGCCAGCCCTGATCGGTCTCGGGCGCCGAGGCGTATCCCTCCTTGGCTGACAACCCACTCTCGAGAACGAGGCGCCGGCCGAACCGCAGGCGCGGCAGGAAGCGCAGCAGGACCAGGGCCGCGCCGAGGGCCAGAATGAGCGACAACACCACCTGCCAGACCCCCGCCAGCACGACCTCCCATGTCGCCCCGGCGCCCACCAGGCTCAAGCCGAGCCCACCGACCAGTGCACCGAGGCCAAGGATGCCGACAATGCCGAATCCCGCCGTCACGAACACTTCGACCACCAGAAGAAGCAGGCCGACGCCCAGCAGCAGCAGTTCCTCGAAGCCGGCCAGTTGCACCAGCCAGTGACCCCAGAAGAACAGGCCGAGGCTCGACAAGCCGATGGCCCCGGGTATCCCGAAGCCCGGTGTCCGGATCTCGGTGATCACGCCCAGGATGCCGACCGTCATCAGCAGCGAACTCACGACCGGGTTCGTCAGGAAACGAACCAGCGCCTCGGCCCAGGTCGGCACGGCGTGACGCACGTCGGCGCCCGCCAGGCCGAGAGACTGGAGCACGGCATCGATGCTGTTGGCACGAAAGTCGGCGAGCTTGTGCTGCATGGCCTCATTGGTCGTCAGCGTCAGCAGCTTGCCCTTGTCGATCACGCCTTTGATTTCCACATCGGTGTCGACCATCGCCTCGGCCAGCAACGGCGGGCGCTTGCGGGCTTCGGCCGTCGCGCCAAACTCCTTGCGCATGTACGACACTGTCTTTTCGGCCACAGGCAGGGGTGCTGCGCCAGGCGCTCCCATGGCCACCGGGGTGGCGGCGCCGATGGTGCCCCCGTCCGCCATCGCAATCTTCTCGGCGGCCAGCGCGATCAGGGCGCCCGCGGAGATGGCCCTCTTGTTGACGAAGGCTACGGTCGGCACCTTGGCGTGCAGCAGGGCATCGCGGATGAGGACGGCGGCATCCACCCGCCCCCCGAAGGTGTTGATGTCCAGGATGACGGCCGCCGCGCCTGCCTCTGCCGCCTCGTCCAGTACCCGCGCGACGAGCGGCGCGAGGCCGAGATCGATGACGCCGTCGATCGGTATAACGTAGACGACCTTGCGCGTGTTCTGAGCGTGGGAGGTTGGGCTGGGGGGCAACAAGGCGAGCAGCCCCAGAAGCCCGAGCATCCCGAACGCGATCACACGCCATCGCTGCGGAAAGCCTCTGCTGCGCTTGGCGCCGCGCGTTGTATGGTCAGTACTCGACAATGGATCAATCATTCCGGTCTCCTGGCTCTAGACGCATGCCGTGCGTGGCAGCCACTTTTCGTCACCGCGGACACGCCCTGCGCGTTGCGACGCGGCATGTCCACCGAGTCGAATGTGCTGTAGTTATGCGTGATCCCGCGAATCCGCTCTGCGCGTTACCGTACTGAGCCACTCGATGTGCGTGACTTCGTGCCCAAGCACCGCCTCCGCCTCGCCTTTTTCCATAGCGGCAAGAAGGCCGGTGGAAACGGCCACCAACGCCTTGTTCTTGTTCATGCCGGTAGCAAACGCGTTGACCTCCGGTGCGTCAAAAATAGCCACCTCCGGCATGCCGATCCCGGCCGCTTGTGCCTGCCGGCGCACCGTGTCCACCAGCCATCGTTCGGTGGGGGTGGACGGCGTCTCGATTACCTGCGTCCCGACCATGCGCTTTGCCGCCCACTTGGAAATAGCGAGATATGAATGCGTCCCCCATTCCGAATACGGCCGCGAACAAGAGCAGCGGCCCTAAGGCGAGCCCCTGCTGTGTGAGATAAGGCGCCACTCCCAGCAGCCGCAACGTGAGGGCAAGGACCAACACGATAGCGAGGTTGGTGGCGATGAGCAAGACGGTGCGTTTCATGGTCAGGTCGGTGTGAGGCGTATCGACTTCAGTCGTCGCTGTTCTTGAAGCCGAGCCGCTGCAGCAGGCTGGTGAACTGGTTGAAGATGGCGAAGAACGGCGTGACCGTGGCCATCACGTAATTGGTCTCGCTACCGCGCATGAAGTTGCACGGAGCTGGCGCGCTCAATGAATTCTTCATTCAACGCGCTACTTCACGTCTTGCGACGCGTCCTTCCCATTTGCCGGGTAGGCCACGCGCTTCCTTGCTTTCCTCCGCTTGCGTCATCTGCGGCGCTTTCTCCAAGTATCCGATTTTCGCGAGGTAACCGATGCCAAAGGCAGTCGTGATAAATAGAACAGTGAGCAAGATTAAGACTTGGGTCTGGGACATGGTTGCATTCTCCGGTTGGTTCGTGGCTCCAAACAGGGCGTCTTTGAACAGAAGACCTGTCGAGGTCTTGGAATTCGCGCGCAATCCGCGCAAAAGATAGATTGGCTTTCAGTTTTTCGATTCATGTTTACTGTTTCAGTCGTCGCTGCTCATGAAGCCGAGCAACTGCATCAGGCTGGTGAACAGGTTGAAGATGGCCACGAAAAGCATGACCGTGGCCATCACGTAGTTGGTCTCGCCGCCGCGGATGATGTTGCTGGTTTCGTACAGAATCAGCCCGGACATCAGCAGCACGAACATGGCCGACGCTGCCAGCGACAGCGCGGGTATCTGAAAGAAGATCGCGCCCAGTCCAGCGAGGAAGGCCGTCAGGATACCGACCATCAGGAAGCCGCCCATGAAGCTGAAATCCTTGCGCGTCGTCAGCGCATAGCCCGACAGGCCCACGAAGATCGCGGCGGTCGCGCCCATCGCTGTCATCACCGTCTGCGCGCCGTTGGGCAGGCCCAGATAGGCGTTGAGGATCGGTCCCAGGGTGTAGCCCATGAAACCAGTGAGGGCAAACACGAACGCAATCCCCAAGCCGCTGTTGCGGAACTTTGTCGTCAGGAAGAGCAGTCCGAAGTAGCCCACCAGGGTGATAATCAGCCCCGGGTGAGGCAGCGTCAGGGCCATGGAGGCCCCGGCGGTAAGCGCGCTAAACAACAGCGTAAGCGACAGCAGCAGGTAGGTGTTGCGCACCACCCCGTTACTTGAGATAGCGGATTCAACTGAAAGATCGGCGCTTGTGGCGGCGCGGATCAACTGGGCCTGGTTGCGCGAATTCATTTGCGTGCCTCCTGTTGCGTTAAAGAAGCGGGCTGGTCCGGCTCGGGTGAAACTTCCGGTTCGATGAAGTCTGGTTCGGCGGGAAGATGCTCGTGGCTACGAGCCAACAGGCGCGCGACGCTGCGCCCGGTGCGGTCGGCCGCACGGTCGATGGCAAGGTAAAGATCAGCCTCGGTATCCTCGATCACCACCGCGGCAATGCCGTTCATCGTCACCTGGATGCGGCAGCGTTTGTCAATCCCGCCGCGCGGGCCATTGACGTCAGAAAGGCGCACCGTCACTCGCCGGACGCGGTCCCCGGCGCGGGCCAAGGCGAACTTCAGACGGCGCCCGGTATATTCGCGCAGGGCATCGGTGAGCACGAAACCGCGCGACTGCATCTCGAACCGCATACTGCCCGCCCCCTCTATTGTGTTGAACGCACGGTCACCATAGCGCCGAGTGGATGTCACGACAATTCGTATATACTGTGATTTCTCTTCGAGAAACCCGAATGAACTGCGGTCAATGAGCTTGCTGAACTTCAAGCACCTGCGCTACTTCTGGGTGGTCGCCAAGGCAGGCGGTATCACTCGCGCCAGCGAGCGTCTACACCTCACTCCGCAGACGATCAGCGGGCAGATCAGCCTGTTCGAGCAACTGCTGGGCTACAAGCTCTTCGCGCGCGTCGGTCGCCGTCTTGAACTCACCGATTCTGGACGAACGGTATTGAGCTATGCCGATGAGATCTTCACCCTGGGCGAGGAACTGGAGGGCGTCCTGCGAAGCCCCGCTGAAGCCCGCCCGCTGCAGTTCAGCGTAGGGGTCGCCGACGCCGTGCCGAAGGTCGTCGCGTACCGGCTGCTGGAACCGGCGATGCGCCTGCCGGAACCGCTGCGTATGATCTGCCGGGAAGGAAAGTTCACCAGCCTCCTCGCGGACCTGGCGGTCCACCGCCTGGACATCGTGATTGCCGACAGTCCCATGCCTGCCACGGTCAATGTCAAGGGTTTCAACCACTTGCTCGGCGAATGCGGTCTCACGTTTTTCGCCACGGCGAAACTGGCGCGAAAACATAAAGGTACATTTCCGCGCTTGCTGGACGGTGCGCCGCTGCTCCTTCCGGGCGAGCATGCTGCCGTTCGGCCTAGGCTAATGCGCTGGTTCGACGCGCAGCGGGTTCGGCCGCGCATCGTCGGCGAATTCGACGACGGCGCCTTGCTTAAGGCGTTCGGCCGGGCGGGTGCGGGCATCTTCGCCGCGCCCTCGGCGATCGCCGAGCAGGTACGCCGGCAGTACGGCGTCGCGGCCATCGGACGCACCGAGGCGGTGACCGAGGCGTTCTACGCCATTTCGGTGGAGCGCCAGCTCACGCACCCGGCGGTGGTCGCGATCCGCTCCGCCGCGCGCCAAGATCTTTTTCGGCGGAGAGCACGCCGCAACGGCCAACCACGGTAGCCGGCACCCTATCGCCGACTGCTGAGAAATTTTCGAATTCGCGACGGCTCAAAGGAAGCAAAGCCGATGGACAAATTACTCGTTCCAGTCGACGGTTCTGAGCCGGCAAGGCGGGCGCTGCGCTTCGCGGTCGATTTCGCCAAGCGGTGCGGCGTGGCTGAGATCGAGCTGCTGAACGTGCAGCCTCGGGTCGATTCCGGCCTGGTGCGTGCCCAGCTTTCCGCGCAGGCGATCGAAGCGGCACTCAGGAGTATGGGAGATAGAGACGCTGGGGACATTCCGTGCGCTCCTCGACGAAGCCCGGATAGGCTGCCGCCGCACGTCGCGATCGGGCATTTCGGCGCGACTATCTGCCGCCGCGCGATCGAATTGGGCTGCTCGCAGATCGTCATGGGCTCGCGCGGCATGGGGGCGATCGGCAACATGGTGCTTGGCTCGGTGGCGACGCAGGTTATTCACCTTTCGCCGCTTCCGGTGACGCTGGTCAAAGAAACGGACGTATGGAGTTCGTTGTTCGACCCCGTGCTGGTCCCGACAGACGGGTCGGACAACGCGGTCCGCGGGGCAAGGTACGTCGTCGAATGCGCGAAGCGATCGCAAGGCAGCGCGAGAAATATGCCGCGCAAATCTCTGAAACTGCGCGTCGCCAGCTCGATGACGCGGGCGTTCCTTACGTCTTCGATTTTCAGTTCGGCGATCCGGCCGAGACGATCGCGCGCGAAGCGACGACACACGGGTGCAGTCACATGGTAATGGGCACGCGGGGGCTTGGCTTGGCCGCCGCCCTCGTCCTCGGATCGGTCGCCTACAAGACGATTCACGCCGCTAGCGTTCCTTTAACGCTCGTCATGTAGCCCGGCAGTTTCCAAGGAGAGCGCGTGCTGAAAATACTGCTGGCGGCGGATGGATCCGAGGGCGCGCTCGCGGCGGCCCGGCATGTGGTGCGGCTCGCGAAGGAGTGCTCCGCCGTGGATGTCTGCGTCACGTACGTGCAGGAGCCGATCCTGAATATCGAACTGATGCTCATGCCGGCGGATGACGTCCTCGACCGATGGACACAGAAGTCCGGACGCGTTGCGACCGCCGGAGTCTGTGCGCTGCTGGACGACGCGCGAGTCCTCCATCGGGTGGAAATTACGTCGGGCGAGCCTGCCCCCGCAGTCATCGAACTGGCCACGAGCCAAGGCTCGGATCTGATCGTCATGGGCGCCCGTGGCCTGGGCGCGTTGAAGGGACTGCTGCTCGGGTCGGTGTCGATGAAGGTCGCGCAGCACTCGCCGATCCCGGTCACTATCGTCAAATAGCTGTTTCGGAGAAGATGCGACATGCCCACTATTCTTGTTCCATTCGACGGTTCCGAACCCGGGTTGCGGGCGATCGAATATGCCGCGAAGCTGGTTAAGACCAGTGACAACCCCCTGGTCATCGTCCTTAACCTGCAAGCGCCGGTGCCCTAGTACTGGCCCGAGAAGCTGGTGAACGAAGACATGCTGCGTGCGCACTACGAATCCGAGGGCGCAAAAACGTTGGAGGCAGCCGAACGCCTGTTGCGCGAGGTAGGCGTGCCCTGCCGCAGCGAGGTGCGGGCAGGATTGGCCGGCGACACCATCGCGGATTTTGCGCGAGACGAGCGTGTCGACGGCATCGTGATGGGCACGCGCGGCATGGGTGCCGTCGGCAGCCTAGTGATGGGGTCGGTGGTACAGAAGGTCGTGCATCTGGCGCCTGTGCCGGTGACTCTAGTCAAGTGACAGGCATGCAAGGCGCGTTCACAGCCAGGGTATTCATCGGGAGTGCACCGTGACCGG